>CAMDED010000205.1 GCA_945893365.1 Candidatus Sulfopaludibacter sp. SbA3
GCCAATGCCAGCCAGAGCCGCTACATTTTCGCTTTCCCGGCGCAGGATACCTACGATCAGGGCGTCTTCAAGGCCGATCACTCATTTTCATCCAAGTCCCGCCTGTCCGTTCGCGGGGTGACCACGCCCGGTCCCACGCTGAGCGCCTACGTTTCCTTTCCGGGCTTCAAGAGGGGCCGCGACCGCACCACCAAGAACCTCGCGATCTCGCACACCTATATCCAAAGCCCAACCATGCTGAACGAGTTTCGCGCGGTGGCGCAGCGCTCGGTGATCATTCAGGACTTCTTCCAGGACAATCCGATCTCCCAGCGGGACCTCGGGTTCAGAACGAACCCGATCCCTCCCTCAAGCTCACTGCCGGCAATCGGCATCTCCGGCTACCTCACCGTCGGCACCTCCCGCCAGTATCAGAAGTATCTGCAGGGACAGACGTTCTCGTTCCAGGACTCGCAAAGCGTGATCCTCGGCCGGCACACTCTGAAGTTCGGCGCGGAATACCGGCGCGGCAAAGACGGCAACTGGGGCGGCTACAACACCAACGGAGGCTTCTCGTTCAACGGTGAGTTGACCGGAAACGCGTTGGCCGACTTCCTGATCGGCCGGCCGTCGTCTTACAGCCAGCGCTCGCCGACCGGATACGAAGTCACGAACTACGCCCTGGTCGGGTATGCGCAGGATGACTTCAAGGTGTCGCGCAAGCTGACCCTGAATCTGGGATTCCGCTACGAGTTCAGCGCCAACCCAAAGGACACGAAAGGACAACTGGTCTTTCACACTCCCTGGAACTTCGCGACGGGCGTGAGATCGAAGGTGTTCCCCACCGCGCCGCCGGGCATCCTGTTTGTCGGCGACGAAGGGATGCCGGACCGCGGAGGCTTTAACCATTATGGTACGTGGGGCGTGCTCGGCCCGCGCTTCGGCTTTGCCTACGACGTCTTCGGCAGCGGCAAGACGGTTGTGCGCAGCGGCTTCGCCATCACGAACGTCCCGGTGGATCTTCAAATGGTCAGCAACAGCACGCAGACTCCGCCTTTCGTTGCCATCGCCAGTCTGACGTACCCTCGCAGTTTCAGCGATCCGTTTCAGGGCCGGACCGATCCCTTTCCTACTTTCAAGCCCAATACGCCGTACGATCTGACGCCCTTGTTTCCCGCCGAGTTTTATCCGAATTCTCTCGACTTCCGCAACGGATACTCGCAGCAATGGAACCTCACCGTAGAGCAGCAGTTGACGACCGATGTCAAGTTATCGGTTTCCTACGTCGGCATGCACGGCATCGGATTCTATAGCCTCCAGCCCTTCAACGAAGCCAGGTATATACCGGGAACGAACGCCAACGGAACGCCCTTGTCCACGGTGGTCAATACGGAATCCCGGCGTCCGTGGGCGCCTTACTACACTCAAGGGCTGCTGTTCACGATGGACGCCACCCGAAAGTCGAACGCATTGCAGATCGCGGTGCAGAAGCGCTACAGCCGCGGCTTGACCGTGATGGGAAACTACGCGTTCAGCAACACGATGTCCTGGTGTGACGATGGCGATAGCTGCATCACGCAGAATCCCAACGATCACTATGCCGACTACGGCCGGGCCAACCAGGATGTGCGGCACCGGGGCGTTGTGTCGTGGATCTATGACGTTCCCAAGTTCACCACAAGCCGCGGCGCGGGTTTGCTGGTGAACGGCTGGGAGCTCACCGGTGCGTTGACCCTTCAGGGTGGTCTCCCGTTGACGGTGACGACCGGAGCGGACAACTCTCGAACGGGGATCGGAGCCGACCGGCCGAATGTAGTGGGCGACTGGCAGTTGCCGGGCGGCCGCTCGACCGGCGAGAAGGTCGACCGGTACTTCAACTTCAGCGCATTCGCGCCGAATCCTGTCGGGACTTTTGGGAACCTGGGCCGAAACGCGCTCCGAGGCCCTGGCTTGGCAAACCTCGACTTGGGCGTCTTCAAGGATTTCCAGGTGACGGAGGCGCGGAAGCTGCAGTTGCGGTTCGAGGGCTTCAACGCCCTTAACCGTGCGAATTTCGGCGCGCCCGTCACGCGGCTGGCTTCCCCGACCGTGGGGCGTATCCTTTCCGCCGGCAGCGCGCGCATCGTGCAGGTAGGTCTGAAGTTCATGTTTTGATGGCTGGGCATGGGATCAGCCTTCGTCCCGAAGCACCGTCACAGGGTCGACGCGCGTTGCCCGGCTAGCCGGGAGGAATCCCGCCAGCAGCCCGACAAGCGCCATCGCGGAACAAGCAATGACGAATGCGATCGGGTCGAGCGCCGACACCTGGAACAGAAGGCTCTTCATCACTCTCGTGAGCGCAAACGCTCCAGCCAGTCCGAGGGCAAGTCCCACAGCGACCATCGTCATCGCGTTTCGTAACACGTGCGACAGCACATCGCGAGAAGTGGCGCCGAGCGCCATTCGGATTCCGATCTCCCGGCGTTGCTGCAACACCGTCTGAGCAAGGACGCCGTACAGTCCCAACGCGGCGAGCAGCGCCGCAACTACAGCGAAGGCCCCGATGACCCACGCCGGCTGCTTCGTCCCGGAAAGGTTGCGTTCCTTCACCTGTTCCATGGTGCTCACGCGTCCCAGCGGAAGGCGGGGATCGATTTGCCGTATGGCTTCGCGAATACCGGGCAGGGCGGCCGACGCGTCTCCACGCGTGCGTACGATCAGCCTTACCTCCTGCGTTGGCGCCTGAGCGATCGGCACGTATACTACCGGCCTGTCCGGATCGTGCAAATTGCCGACTCGTTCGCTGCGGATCACGCCGACGATCTCGACATCCTTCAGCGTACTCTGCTTCTTGACGTAGTCCGAAGTAGAAACGCGGACGACTTTCCCGACGGGGTCGGCCATTCCAAAGCGCTCCGACACGCGCCTGGCCAGTTCCTGGTTGAGCACCACGACTCGGGGCGCGCCGGCGCGGTCCCCTGCGCCGAACCCGCGGCCGGACAACACGGGAATCCCGAGCGCGCTGAAATACTCCGGATGGACGCGCTTGAAGCTGACGTTGACGCCTCCAGGGAATCCCGGCGCCAACATCACTTCCCCGTCCCTGACACCTTCAAGGGGTACATCGCTCGCGGCCGCCGCTCGTTCCACGCCGGGGACCGCGTGAAGGCGCTCAATCACAGCCTCCACGAATTGGACGGCGCTCTCCGAAGCCGGGTATTTCGCGGAAGGAAGGTCTACCGACATCGTGATCACGTTCTCGATCCGTACACCCGCATTCACACTCCGGAGGTTGAGCAGGCTCCTGAACAGGAGCAGCGCGCCGCAGATCAACACCAGAGAGACCGCGACTTCGCCGGCGACGATCGCCCTGCGCACGAACGCGTGCGAACCCGACGACCCCCGCGACGCCTGGTTCAATGACGGAGTCAGCTTGCCGAACGAAGTCCGCAAAGATGGCAGCAGGCCGACCAGCAGCGAGACCCCCAGGGCGACGGCCGCGGCAAATCCGAGGACGCGCAGATCCAGAACGGCATCGGCGGTGAACGGCAGGGACGGCGACAACAGCGGGAGCGCGGCCCGCATCAGCAGATACGCAATGGCAACGCCCGCCATGCCTCCCAATACGCATAAGGTCAGGCTCTCCGTCAGCAACTGGGCAATCAAGCGGCCGCGGCTGGCGCCCAAGGCGGCCCGGACGGCCATCTCCTTTTCACGCGCGACGCCTTTGGCCAGAAGCAGGTTCGCTACATTCGCGCAGGCGATGAAGAGAACCATGAGAACCGCCCCGAACACGACATAGATTGTCCGGCGAAGACTGTCGCCCACAAGCTGTCGGCCGAAAGGATCGACGGCGGCGCTCCAACCTTTCTTCCAAGGCGGATTGACATCCGCAAGACCGGCGCCGATTGTGCGCATCTCGTCCCGCGCTTGCTCCAGGCTCGCGCCCGCTCGCAGCCGGCCCGTCACACGCAGCCAGTGGAAGTCACGCGTAAGCTGCCCCGCCGTGAAGACGAGGGGCTTCCAGAATACCGCCTCGCCGCGATCGAAGGCGCCCGCCGGCAGGACTCCGGCGACACGATGGGATTCACCGTCGAGAACCAGCTCGCGATTCAGAATATCGGCAGCGCCGCCGAATCGCGTTTGCCACGCCGAGTGGCTCAACACGACCACGCGGGCCGCCCCCGGCTGGTCCTCATCGGGCGCGAAGGTGCGTCCGATCAAGGCCTTCACGCCGAACACCTGGAAGTAATCGGCCGAAACAAGCTTGCCCGCATAGCTCACCGGCTCTCCGCCCACCATCACCGCGACGCTCGTGGGACTTTCCGCGGACAGCGCCTCAAACACGGTGCTCAGCCGCTTCCAGTCCAAGAAGTTCAGGGCGCTAACGCCGTTCCGAGCCGCGGGCGTAGGAGCCTCGAATAGGCTCACGATGCGCTCGGGATCGGGGAACGGGAGAGGCTTCAGCAGAACGGCGTCGAGTAAACTGAACATCGCCGTATTCGCGCCAATCCCGAGCGCCAGCACTCCAATGGCGACGGCGGCAAAGCCGGGATCCCGCCCCAGCGAAGCAAGCCCGTAACGAAAATCTCTCAGCAGCGCTTCGATCCATCGAAGACTGCGCTGGTCGCGTTGCTCTTCCTTCATCTGTTCGATTCCTCCAAAGCTCCGGCGCGCGGCGGCGCGGGCGTCTTTCACGGGCAGTCCTCTTGCGATGGCGTCCCTCTCGGCCAGCTCGAGGTGAGCTATAACCTCGTCCTCGAGTTCGCGGTCGAGACGCCGCTTCCGCATGAGGGCAAGCAGTCCGGCAGCCGCGCGCCGGAGGGTCACGGCCGCGACTCCAGGAAGAGCGCCACCAAAGCGGTAGCCTTCTCCCAATTTTCCACCTCGACGCGCAGTTGCTTCCGCCCGGCCTTTGTCAGGGAAAAGAACTTTACCTTCCGGTTCGTCTCGGAAATCCCCCAGTCCGTGCGAATCCAGCCTTCCTGCTCAAGGCGGGCAAGAGCGGGATGGACAGAGCCCTGGCTCAGGTGCAGCGCATCGCCCGAAACCTGCTCGATCCGCCGGGCGATGCCGTAGCCGTGCATGGTCCCCATGGTTTCGAGAGTCTTCAGGACGAGAAGATCGAGCGTTCCGTAACGGACTTCGGTTTGCTGTTTCGACATGTCGAATACCGACAGTTATAGGATCGGTGATGAGACGCCATGTTGTCAAGCGCGGCGCGGCGGCCTTGCGGGCGCTCAGACAGGCCGGGAGGCCTGTCCTACAGACTATCGGATTGCGATGCCGAGCTCTCGCAGGGAACGCTCGGGCACGGTGGAGGGCGCTTCGCACATCAGGTCCGTGGCGCGGGCCGTCTTCGGGAATGGGATGACGTCGCGAATGGAGGTCTCGCCCGCGAGAATCATCACCAGACGGTCGAGCCCGAGGGCGATGCCGCCGTGCGGCGGAGCGCCGTATTCAAGCGCATCCAGAAGGAATCCGAAACGGCGGCGCGCCTCCTCCTCGCTGAAGCCGAGCGCGGCGAAGACCTTCGACTGCACGTCGCGGCGGTGAATACGAATCGAGCCCGAGCCGAGCTCGACGCCGTTGAGCACGATGTCATACGACTTGGCGCGGCAGCGGGCCGGATCGCCCGTAAGTTTTTCGAGATCCTCGTCGTGCACCGAAGTGAACGGGTGATGGGCCGCGTTCCAGCGCCGGTCTTCCTCATCCCACTCGAACATGGGGAAATCGACGACCCAGAGGAAACGGAAAACCTTGGGGTCGAGCAGCTTGTGGCGGTCGTTAAACTTCACGGCCGCAGTGAGGCGAAGCTGTCCGCATGCCTGATAAACAGTCTCCTCAGGACGTTGACCGTTCGGCTCGCCGGCCCAGCCCGCAAGCAGAAGCAGATCCTCCTCCGCCGCGCCCGAGCGTTCGCGGACCTTGGCCATTTCGGCGGGGAAGTCGCGATCCAGACGCTTCGCGTCGTCGTAGACGCGGAGACCGCGCTCGGTTCCGAAAGCTTTGAGCTCGTCGCGCTCGCGGCGCGTGACCGCTCCAGTCTTAGGGATGACGATTGCCAGGAGCGGCAGCCCATTCGAGGGCAGGGTGTTTTCGCCGAACAGGTCTTCGACGGGATGCATGGGCGGGATGCGCAGGTCCGGCTTGTCGCTGCCGTAGCTTCGCATGGCCTGCGCGTAAGTGAAGCGCGGGAAAGGGGCTTTGACGTCATAGCCCGCGACGGTGCAAATCTTCTCGATCAACGGCTCGATCGCCTCGTAGATTCGCTCCTGCTGAGGGAAGGACATCTCGACGTCGATCTGGGTGAATTCGGGCTGGCGGTCCGCCCGCAGGTCCTCGTCGCGAAAGCAGCGCACGATCTGGAAATACTTTTCGAAGCCGCTCACCATGAGGAGCTGTTTGAAAATCTGAGGCGACTGCGGCAGCGCGTAAAACGTGCCGGGCTGCACGCGGCTGGGAACCAGATAGTCCCGCGCGCCCTCCGGCGTCGAGCGGGTCATGAACGGCGTTTCAATTTCGAGGAAGCCCTGCGAGTTGAAATACTCGCGCACGGCGTAGGCGATCTTAGAGCGCAGAATGATGTTGCGCTGCATGCGCGGGCGGCGCAGATCGACGTAGCGGTACTTGAGCCGCGCGTCTTCGCCGACATCGACATTGTCCTCCATGGGAAACGGCGGCGTGCGGGATTCGTTGAAAATCCAGATCTTGTCGGCGACGATCTCGACTTCGCCCGTGTCGATGTTCGCGTTGATGGTGTCCGGATCGCGCAGGGCGACGACACCCTCGACGCCGACGACGAATTCCGAGCGCAGCAGCTCGGCTTTAGCGTGCACTTCAGGTGCGGCGCCGGTGTGAAAGACGGCTTGCGAGACGCCGTCGCGGTCGCGAATATGGATGAAAATCACTCCGCCGAGATCGCGGCGGCGGTGAACCCAGCCCATGATGAGAGCGCGGCTGCCCGCGTCGGAGGCGCGCAATTGGCCGCACGAGTGGGTGCGGCGCAGTTCGCCCAAAAAATCCAAAGGTACGCTTGATGCGTTCGTTTCCGATGCCATACTAGTTTCCGATCCGTTCGGTAATTCCGGCGCGATTCACGTTGCTCTGGTCTCCCGAGGCCATGTCTTTCAACGCGTAAACGCCGGACTCCATTTCGTTATCGCCTACGATCAGCGCAAACCGCGCGCCCAGCTTGTTGGCAAGCTCGAGCGAGCGTTTCAACTTTCCTTCGACGGCCATTTCGACCGAGAAGCCTTGGCGGCGGAGGTCGCGCGCGAGCACGGCCGCGTGCCTGAGGGCCGGTTCGCCAAGCGGCGCCACGTACAGATCCGGACCTCGGGCGGGAAAGCCCTCTTCGACCGCCATCACGAGGCGGTCCTCGCCGATCGAGAAGCCGATTCCGGGAGACGGTATTTTCGATCCGAGCGATTCGGCGAGCCCGTCGTAGCGGCCACCGCCGAGCACGGAGTTCTGCGCGCCGAGCGAGCCATGCACCACTTCGAAGGTGGTGCGCATGTAGTAGTCGAGTCCGCGAACCAGGCGCGGCTTTACTTCGTAGGGGATGGATCGGTCGTCCAGATACTGGCGGACGGCGGCGAAATGGGGCCGGCAGCGTTCGCAGAGGTAGTCGAGAATGGACGGCAGCGTTTCGATGATGGGCTGATCCGCTTCCACTTTGCAATCGAGCACGCGGAGGGGGTTCGAGGCGGCGCGGCGCTGGCAATCGCCGCACAAGGCGTGGGCCTTGTCCTTGAGCTCTTCGCGAAGGCGCGCGATGAACAGCGGGCGGCAATCGGCGCAGCCGACGGAATTGATAAGTGCCTGGTAGCCGGAGAGGCCGGCGCGGCCGAGGATTTCGAGCACCATCTCGATGACTTCGGCGTCGATGGCGGGAGATTCGGACCCGATGGCTTCGGCGCCGATCTGGAAAAACTGGCGGTAGCGGCCTTTCTGGGGGCGCTCGCGGCGGAACATGGGGCCCATGTAGTAGAGTTTTTGGACGCCGGGACGCTGATCGAGCCGGTGCTCGATGAAGGCGCGGATGACGGAGGCGGTGTTTTCAGGACGCAGGGTGAGAGAGGAGCCGTCGCGGTCCTCGAAGGTGTACATCTCCTTGGTGACGATGTCGGTTTCCTCGCCGACGCCGCGGGCGAAGAGCTGCGTTTCCTCGAAAATCGGGGTGCGAATCTCCTGGTAACAGTACGAGGAAAAGACCTGGCGCGCAACGGCTTCCACGTGATTCCACACGGAGGTCGACGGAGGCAATAGATCTCGGGTCCCTTTCACAGCTCGGATCAACGTGGGTTCCTCAGGAATTGGGGCTAAAGTCCATGCTAGCACGGGGGCGGGCGGCGGGGGCGAAGGAAACAGGGAGCGTGGTTTAGCGGCTTTCTTTTCTGTAGGTTGGGAGGGGGGTGACGCAGAAAGTGAAAATGCGTTTTTTCGAGCGACTAAGGGCCGAGAAGGGTGGTTGGCGAGGGCTGTGGTGGTTGCAGTGGGCATGGTTGCGGCTCCCTGAGTCAGGAATAGCACGGCGCGGAGGGCGGGAATGCGGGACAAGCCCGGAAGTCGTTGAGGGGATTGGGTGAAATATTCTTGGAACGTTGTTAACGGAGCTTGGACCTATCTCGGGCTAAGTGCGCGGTAGCAGAATTGCGGTAGTTGGTCTATTTGACTGCAAGCAGAAAAATGTAACCGAAAAGAAGATTGAGCGGGGCGGCATTTGCGGTGACCTGTGGACCTTCACCGCAATTGACGCAGACACGAAGCTGGTTATCGGTTGGATGGCGGGACAGAGAGACGCGGGGTTTGCATCCGCGTTCCTTCAGGATGTTGAGTCGCGGCTGGCGAATCGCATCCAGTTGACCACGGACGGCCACAAGATGTATTTTATCGCCGTCGATGATGCCTTCGGAGCCAGCGTCGACTACGCCATGCTCGTGAACCTTTACGGGCGTGACATTGAAGCGAACACGCGATACAGCCCCGCGACTTGTATCGGAGCAATCCCGCAAACCGTCACCGGCAACCCCGATCCCAAGCTCGTTTCGACCTCCTACGTCGAACGCCAGAACCTCAACATGAGAATGGGTATGCGCCGCTTTACCAGGTTGGCTAACGCCTTATCGAAAAAGATCGAGAATCACGCGCACATGATCGCGATTTGGCACGCCTGGTATAACTGCGGTCGTGTGCATAAGGCTTTGCGGGTTACTCCAGCGATGGAAGCGGGGATCAGTTCTCATGTATGGTCGATTCAGGAGATTGTTTCCCTGATGGATCAGCGCGTATCTTTGGCAGCTTGATTCTTTTCCAATTCCAGATAAGCACGAATGGCGTTTCCAGTTTCATCTGCTTTTGGCTTGAGACTTATAAATTTAGACCAATACAGATTCCACGTTCTGTGTTGTCGGTCCGATGATGGGTCGTCGTGCTCTCTTATGTTGCGTTGATTCAATGCGAAACTTTCATTGATTGCGGTAGCTATCAGCTTTACATCAGTCTCCAGATCTGCATCAATCTCCCGCAGGGCATTCGCAACCTGGGTCGGCAACTTAGAGGAAGAATAAAGCACCCTTAGTTCATTGCGCGCATCGCAGAATTTCTTAGACATATTGATAAGATGCATCCTTCCCGGCAACTCGGTTATTTGAAGATCCTCCCCGACCTGACGCACCGAAGCTGAATCTAGGTCGATTATGCTTTGGCCGCCCACGAAAAACTCAGCGATCTCACTTAGCTCTGCCGGTGGTGTAGTCCGTGGCCAATGAAAATGGCGCGCTCCCTTCAGATTGAATTTCAGCATGTTGGGGAAATCGAACGTTTCACCTGGATTATGCACCGGGCCTGACGCTGGAATGAGGTGACGGGCGGGAGACCCCATCTGGAGGCCCTGAGAATCCTGCGTTAGAACAGGAGGTGGGCGAAGTTCGCAGCTTCGCGGACCGATTCTCAGGAGCCACCCAAATGGTGATC
>CAMDED010000206.1 GCA_945893365.1 Candidatus Sulfopaludibacter sp. SbA3
ACTCTTCCCGGACCCGCTCCAGGTACTGTTCGCGTGAGTGCATGTCCATCCTTTGAGGTTGGCAAACCTCGCTACCCCCAGCGCACAGTCATATTCTTAGATGACCCAACCGATACCCCTTCGGTCATATTTTAAGCGACTCAATTCGCGCTCTTGAGCACAACGGCACGCGCCGCGTTATGATGTGAGCCAATGACAGATGTGAGCATGACAAAAGCTGTGCTCTGCCTTATATTCGCCGCAAGCGCCGCAGCCGCGCTCGACTACGACGCGATGGCCGCGCGTATCGTATCGGCGTTGAAGCTCGAGCGCGGGGAACGGGTGTTACTGCATCCCGATCCGGAATATTTCCGCGAGTTGCTCGATCCATTACGCCGGCGCCTGCGCGCGGCCGGGGCTCGCGAGGTCATGGCGCTCGACGAATCGACAGACGTCTATCTCTGGCTTCCGCTGCGCCCCGAGCGGCGCGAGTTGCCGCAGGGAGAGCGCGACGCTCTTGGACGCTGGTTGGACCAGGGCGGATCGCACCGCCAGATCCATTTTCACTGGGCCGACGGCAGTCGCGATCCCGATGGCCTTGCGGGTGCGCACTCCGCCGCACTCGACGCTCTGTATCAGGAAGCGCTTGAAACGGACTATGCCGCAATGGGCCGGGCGCAAGACCGCGCGGTCTCACTCCTGCGTTCGGGAACCGTGCGGGTTCGCACCGCCGCCGGCACGGACATCAGCTTCCGCGTGGGCGAGCGTCCGTTCAATAAACAGGACGGAGATGCATCCGCGGACCGCGTGAAAAGCGCCCGGGTGCGGATCGACCGCGAAGTGGAGCTGCCGGCGGGCGTACTGCGGGTTGCGCCGGTCGAGGAAACGGTGAGCGGCGTCATCGCGATTCCGCGAGCCCGAATTGGAGGCGTGACCGCCGAAAACATTCGCGTCCGGATTCGTTCCGGCCGAGCCACCGTCGTGGAAGCGGGAAAACACACGGCGGCCGCGGAATCGCTGCTGGCCCAGACGGGCGAGACGCGCGGGCGATTCCGCGAATTCTGTCTCGGCTTTCATCCGAGGCTCACAGCGACGCCGGGGGAGCGGACGCTGCCCTATTACGGTTACGGAGCCGGCGTCGTCCGGATGAGTTTTGGCGACAATCAGGAATTGGGCGGCGCGGTGAAAGGCGGCGCGGTGCGCTGGTTCTTCTTCGCGGACACCACCGTCGACGTGGATGGACGGGTGCTCGTGCGAGACGGCAAGCTGATCGACTGATCACGCCGTCTTGATGGCCGCGGCTGCTTCAAGACCGCGCGCCTGGATCTCCCGCTCGCGAATACGGTACTTCTGAATTTTCCCGGTGACGGTCATCGGAAACGAATCCACGAACGAAATGTACTGGGGAATCTTGAAGTGCGCGATCCTGCCCTTGCAGAAGTCGCGGATGCTATCCTCGGTGGCCGTTTCACCCGCCTTTAACCGGACGGCCGCCAGCACCGCTTCGCCCAGGCGGGCATCCGGGAGTCCGACGACGTAAACATCGGCGATCTTCGGATGGGTATACAGGAACTCTTCAATCTCGCGCGGGTAGATATTCTCGCCGCCGCGAATGATCATTTCCTTCGCGCGGCCGGTGATGCGGAAGTACCCGTCGGGACGCATGGTTGCGAGGTCGCCCGTGTGCAGCCAGCCCTCGGAATCGATCGCGCGCGCCGTGGCCTCAGGCTCTTCGTCGTACCCCTTCATCACCAGGTAGCCGCGCGTGCACAGCTCCCCTTGCTCGCCCACTTCAACGGTCTCGCCGAGTCCCGGTCCGGCGATCTTGACTTCGGTGTTCGGCAGAGCGCGGCCGACGGTCGACACGCGCAGCTCCAGGCTATCGTCCGTAAGCGATCCGGTAATCACGGGCGACGACTCCGTCTGTCCGTATCCGATGGTCATTTCGCGGCACCCCATGACGTTCACGACGCGTTTCATAACTTCGATGGGACAAGGCGCTCCGGCCATGATACCGGTGCGGAGGGAACTCAGGTCGAAACGGCGGAACTCGGGGTGATCGAGCTCGGCGATGAACATGGTCGGCACGCCGTAGATGACGGTGCAGCGCTCAGCCTCCACCGCTTCGAGCGTCGCGAGGGGCTCGAATTGGGGCGAGGGCAGCACGAGCGCGGCGCCGTAGACGGTAGCGCAAATCGATCCCAACACGCATCCGAAACAGTGATATAGCGGAACCGGAACACAGATGCGGTCCCGTTCACCTAGCTTCAGGGTCCAGCCCATGACCCAGCCGTTGTTCACCAGATTACGGTGCGTGAGCAGCACGCCCTTTGGCGATCCGGTGGTTCCCGACGTGTACTGGATATTCACCGCGTCGTTCGCGCTGAGCGAGAGCGAGGGAGGATCGACGCCCTTCTCCAACATGCCATGCCAGGAATCCGTTCCGAGCAGGACCACGTGCTCGAGCGGGCATTCGAGCCCGGCTCGCGCCTGGTTCAGGATCTCGAGGTAGTTCGACCGCGCGTCGGCTTCGTGCAGAAACAGCGCCTTCATGTGCGATTTTCGCAGCACGAATGCGAGCTCGTGCGAGCGGTAGGCCGGATTGACGTTAATGAGAACCGTGCCGATTCGCGCCGTCGCGTGCTGAAGCAACAGCCACTCGACGCAGTTAGACGCCCATGCGCCGATGCGGTCTCCGGGCCGCAGTCCCAGCCCCCACAATCCGCGAGCCACCTTTACGGCTCCCTCTCTCAATTGCGAATACGTCAGCCGGATACCCTGGCGGCGAGCGACGACAGCGTCCTGATGCGGAAACCGCTCCGCGGTCCGGTCGAGCGCCTGCCCGAGAGTTATTTCGAGTATTGGATAATCGGGTCCACAGGAATAGCTTTCCATCGGCTTGCCTCCTTAACGGATGCTAACGGCGCAAGTAGGCGTCGTCTCCGCGAATCCAGTCCTCGCGCGCGGGCGAGAATATATCTGTCGCCACGCTGTCTTCAAGCGCTTCCACCGAATGCGGTGCGTCAGGGCGGATCTGCATCATTTCGCCGCCCGAGATTTCCGACTCCGCTCCGTCGATGACAAATCGCAGCCGGCCTTCCTCGAGCATTGTGAGCTGCTCGCTCACGTGATGGTGCAGCGGAACGACCGCTCCCTTCTTTAGGCGGAGCCGCGCAACGGTCGCGTTCTCCGTATGCAAGACCTGGCGCGAAACGAGCGAGCTCATCTGCTCAACCGGGATGCTTTTCCATGTGTGCTGGCCCATCGAGTGAGTATACAATTACGCGAACCTCAAAGCGCACGGCATCCCGCTCTGGGCGGGGCTCGCTCGCCGTCAGCAGCCTCCGCTCAAAGCGCAGATGATGTGAATCCGGCTTCGGCCGCGCAGTTGCGTCCCGAGACTGCGAACCTGCTCTTCGTCTACGAATATCTTGATGTGAGTGCGGATGGCGCCCTGCTCGTCCACGATGCGGAAGCGAAAGCCGGGAAAATCGCTGTCGAGAAGGAGAAGCAATTCGTCCAGCGTTGCGGCCGCCACCTGTAGTTCACTTTTCTTGCCCGTGTAGGAACGTAGCGGGCCGGGGATATAGACGATCATCGCTCGGCGGCTTCAACCGAATAGACATGCGGCAGGTGCCGCGCCAGGCAGCTCCAATGCTCGCCCTCGTCGCGGCTGCCCCAAATCTCGCCGTTGGTCGTTCCGAAGTAGACTCCAACGGGATCGGACGTATCGGTGCACATCGCCTGGCGCTTCACAGTGAGCCACGCGTGCGACTTCGGCAGGCCGCGATCCTGCCGTCTCCACGTCTTCCCCGAGGTGCGCGTCGCGTAGACGGCCGGCTTTCCTCCCGGGCTTGTGCGCGGCCAGACGGAGGTGCCGTCCATGGGAAACACCCATGCGATCGATGGCCGGCGCGGATGCAGTACCATCGCGAAACCGACGTCTCCCACGCGTTTCGGCATCGCATTGCCGATGCGAATCCACTCCGCGCCCTCGGATCGGTCCATCCGGTAGATGCCGCAGTGGTTCTGCTGATAGAGGATGTCGGGCGCGAGCGGATGGAGACGGACGCAGTGCGGGTCGTGGCCGTAGGGGACGTTGGGATCGGGCAGGAAGTCCGCCGCCTGCCCTTTGTTGATCGGCTGCCAGCTCGAACCGGCGTCGCGGCTCTCGAAGACGCCGCCCTGGGACAGGCCGACGTATATGTGCATTGGATCGCGCGGATCGATCAGCACCGAATGGAGTTTAGGGCCGTCGGGAGTGCCGTCCTGATCGCCGCCGCACCACAGCGCACGCATTGGATTCTCATTGAAGCCGTCGACGCCATCCCAGGTACAGCCGCCATCCGTGGAACGAAACAATCCCTGAGGCGACGTCCCGGCATACCAGACGCCGGTCTCGCTTACGTGTCCCGGCGTCAGCCAGAATACATGATCCACCACGCGGCCCTTTTGCCCCTCAGGCGCCTTGTGGAAGGCGGGCGGGCGTTCAGCCTCCTTCCATGTCCGCCCGAAGTCGCGAGAGCGCAGCACGGTCGGGCCCAGGTGGCCGGTTCGCGCGGCCAGCAGCAATGTGCGCCCGTCTCTTGGGTCAAGCATCAGATGATGCACGCTGTGTCCGAGAAGTATTGGGCCGGCCAGCTTCCATTCCCGCCGCGCCCCGTCGCTGCGAAGGATAAAAGCTCCTTTTCGGGTTCCAATTAACAGATTTGTCATACACTGCCGCCCATGTTAGTTCGATCCTTAAGGTATTAACGCCACCAAAACGGAGGTTGTTCCGCGATGGGATTTATTATAGTCCGAAAACCCGGATCTGACTATTCGCTTGGGCCGGAATCCGCATCGAAGGGTCCAGACACCGGTGCGGTCCATCCGCGATTCGCCGGCCAAGGTTTTCCGGCGGACAGCGGCGCGCGGCCGCGTTTTCCTCGCTGGCCCAGGCTTGCGCCGCCATCGGGCCGGTGGATTCGTAAGCGCCCGCCAACCAGTGGCGCCGAGACCCGACATTACGATCCGAACCCCGTTCATGCCCGAACGCACGGTCCCTCGACCCTTCGGGCGATGGCGCTTGTTTCCCTTGACAGCTTAGGAGAGCCGTCCTACAATCCTAAGTAGGTTAGGAATAAAATGTCATCCTCAATTCTCATCGAGCTTCAGGGCGAAGCCGCCTACTGGAGCCAATTGGCGGAGAGCAAGGTCCTGGCGCCCGGCGCAAAGGCGGTCGCGCGATGAACATGCTTCATCGTTGGCTCGGCCGCCGGACGATCGAACGGCAAATGAGCGAAGAAATGGAATTTCATCTGGATTCGCGGATCTCGACCCTCGTCGCGCAAGGCATGGCGCCGGAGGAAGCGGCGCGCACCGCCCGCATCGAGTTCGGCAGCGCGCAAACACACCGCGAGGCGTGCCGCGCGGCGCTCGGCTACAGACTCTGGGACGAATTGCGCTCGGACCTTCGATTTGCCGGCCGCAGCCTGCGCAACCAGCCTGGCTACTCCGCCGCCGCGATCGCGATTCTTGCCATCGCAATCGGAGCGAACAGCGCGTTCTTTACCCTGTTCTCTCACTATGTCCTCAAGCCGCTTCCCATCCCAGGTGTGGAGCGGCATTTCGAGCTCACTGGACTCGACCGCCGCGCGCAGTCGACGGGCGGCTGGACGGCGATGGAGATCGATACTTTTCGGTTAGCCGGCCAGCAACAAGTCCAAGGTCTCTACACAGCCCGTACGATTCAAGTACTCCTGCTCGAGCCCGCGCAGCGCCTCAGCCTGGTTTCCTTCGTTTCCAGCAACTACTTCCGGCTGCTCGGCGGTAGCGCCGCCGCTGGCCGGACGTTCTCCCAGCCGGAGCAGCGCGAACCAGTCGCCGTGCTGAGCCGCTCCGGACAGCGCCGTCACTTTGCGGACGATCCGGCGCCGGTTGGCAGAAAGCTGCGCGTGCGAAGTACCGTCCTGACGGTAGTCGGAGTTATGCCGCCGGAGTTTACCGGCACTGCGGCTGTCGTCCCGGATTTCTGGGCGGGAGCGGAAATGGCCTCCGCGCTACTCGGGGAGAGCGACATCCACGAGCGGCGCTACAGCTTATCCGGGCTGCTGGCCCCCGGCGTTTCCCTGCGCGAGGCCGAGTCCATCCTGACGGCGGCCGCCATCCGGTTCCCGCGTCCCAGTGACAAGCAGGTCGCGCATGTGCAACTGAGAGGCCGCTCCGGATTTGTCCCAACGGATGGGGGTGTCAACATCGCCGCCGGATTGGTGTTTGCGGTGTTCCTGATGGTTTTGGGAATCGCTTGCGCGAATCTGGCGAACCTCTGCCTCGCGCGCGCGGCGTCGCGGACACACGAAATCGCCATGCGCCTCGCGCTCGGCGCCTCTCGTGGACGCATCGTGCGCCAGTTGCTCACGGAGAGCACGTTCATCGCAATGCTCGGCGCCGCGGGCGGTGTCGCTCTTGGGGTCCTCACAGCCCAACAGGCGCAGGGTTATCTCGCCGCTCTCGCGGGCGGCATGGGGATCGCTATGCTTCCGGTGGATGCGGATTGGCGGGTGATCCTCTTCTCGAGCGGCCTCGGTGCGATCGCGGGACTCGCCTTCGGTCTCCTGCCGGCCATTGAAGTCACCTCGCCGAGCCTCACGCTTTCTACGAAGCGGGAGCGCTCGTCTTTCGCCGGCCGCGTTCGCCCACGCCGAATGCGCAACACGCTGATCGTGGGACAGGTGGCCTCCAGTCTGGTGTTGCTCATCCTCGCCGGCATTCTCATCCGGCACATCCGAAGCCTCAACATGACTTCGACCGGCTACGATTTGGACCGAATCTTCGACCTCAAGCTGGACCGGCCGCAACCCGCGCTGCTCGCTCTGATCGAGCAGCAGCCGTTTGTCTCCAGCGTCACGGCAGTCGAGCGCGTTCCCCTCTATGGGGAGATGTCCCAGTATTCAGCCGCGGCGGGCGGACACTCGGTCCGTCTATCGTATAACTACGTGGATCACCGCTTCTTTGAAACTCTCGCGTTGCCGCTAGAAGGCCGCGGCTTCACGGCACAGGAGGCTGCAAGGAACGCCAGGGTCGTGGTGATCAGCCAGGCGACGGCGCGGAGGCTTTGGCCGGGCGGGACACCCTTTGGCCAGTCCATAGCCATTGACCCGCCGCAAGCCGGGGCGGCGCAAGCAGCGGGGACCTATGAGGTGATCGGGGTCGTGCCCGATGTAGTCAGCGGCTGGCTATTCCGGGGCAAGGACGCGACGGCCGTCTATTTCCCGGCGGCTGCGGGACAAGACAGGATGCAGTCCGCGATGGTGAGAATCCACGGCCAGCCGTCATCCGCAATCGCGTCGTCACTGGCAACGATCCGCAAACTGTGCGCCGGCGTGGCCGATGCCGCAGGGTGCGAGCCCACCAGCCTGCGCGAGGTCTCGGGAATTTGGCGGTTTGCGTTTCAAGCAGCGGCTTCGGTGGCCGGCGCACTCGGGATATTGGCGCTCGCGCTGACGGCAGTGGGGCTTTACAGTGTGACCGGTTACTCCGTGGCCCATCGGCGCCGGGAGATCGGCGTGCATCTGGCCCTTGGCGCGTCGCCCGCGCAGGTAATGCGCCGTATTCTTGGCGAAGCCTGGCGCTGCGTGGTCATTGGCTTGGCGGTGGGCCTCCCCGCCTGTTTGATCCTCTCGCGGTTGATGAATTCGTCCGTGTTTCGTATTGAAACGTTCGATCCAACCGCCTACGTCGTGGTTCCCACGCTGTTGGCGCTTATTGTGACGCTCGCCTGTGCCGTTCCGGCCCGCCGTGCCGCGCGGATGGATCCGATCGCGTCGCTCAGAGAAGAGTAAGTGGCGGAGCGTGGTGTTCACCGGGCTGCCGGCCCGCGGCACGTCGAGAACCCGCTGGAGGGGCCTTACCACGGCTGAAGCCAGGGTTACGGCGGGCTGCGCCGCGCCTGTTACCGCTCTGAACGCTCTTCGACCGACTCCCGAAATGTCGTCGACGAGCTGTAAACCTGAATCCCGAAGTTGCGCCACGGGTACCTGCGTTTTCAACCCGAAAAGCAACTTCGGCTAAGCTGGCTTTCGACAATGCAAGTGACTAGAAACACAATGGATAGGCAACAATGCTCGGTTTCAACTTCGGGATTCAGGGTAAATGAATTGACCAAGTTGGAATCTCAGTATTGAAACGCTGGATCGGGCTGTGGCATCACGTCGGGGCCGGGCCCATCCGGATTCGCTACCGGAAGAGAAGGAGGGGTCAGCGGGTTCGGATCAGGATCAGGGGCCGGCAGTTTCGGTTCTGGATCTTGCATTACGCCGCTCCGGTCTGGTGGATTTGGGACATGCTTCCATTGGATCACGAAAGCCGGCTGGAATTGCACGGTAGAACTCTGTGCTGCCTTCGCTTCGAAGGCACCGAGCTACCCCGCTGTCAGGGAATCACGCCACTCGTGAAACAGTCTTCTGCTCCTCTGTTTCCGCTGACGCCCACGCAATCAGAGACGCCGGAACCGTCGTTTATGACCTTGATGATCGTGGCCGGGCTTTGTTCTTGACCTTAAGGCGCTGCCGCGTGCTTTCGTCCTCAACGTCGATCCAATACCGGGAAGCAGACACGCCGTCGGGATCAGAACGTATATTTCAAGCCGAACTGAACCTGCCGCATCGACCTGGCCGACGTAACGACGCCGAACGCCGCGGCGCTTCGGGTATCGGTGCTCGGCGTGTTCCGATTGGGATGATTCGTCGAATTGAACGCCTCGAAGCGGACGTTGAGCGCGTGGTTCTCGCGAACGCGAATGCTTCTGGCGAGCGATAAATCCGCTAGCCGTGTGCCTGGTCTGCGAAGCGTCTCCCGCGACACATTGCCGGGACGCCAGTTCAGGTCCGGACTGCTCGCGTTGAACGCGGCTACATCCCAAAACTTTTGAGGCGTCGGGTTCGAGGGAAACGGGCTGATCCCCGTCGCATCCGGCCGGTTGCCGTTCGCGTTGAGAGAAGCGGTCGCCTGCGATGGAAGCCGGGATCACCAGGAAGGTGTCGACCTTGGCGGACGTGATCGCAGCGGATCGCTAAGGTTCCGATGGTCTTGGTGTCGGATCGTGCTTCTCCGGCGGCGGCTCGGCGCGCTCCGAGTCATTCGCCGAAACGGGATGTGGCTCCCGCTTCGCCAATCTTCGGAACATTTTCTCCTGCCTCCGTAGCAGGTCCGATGGGTGGCTGTCCGCCAAGCGAACTTTCTGGGTTGTCATCATCTTTCTTAGCCTCCGGGACTTCATCCGACAAAAACTTAACGTAGGGGTTACGCGTCGGGCTAATCGCCATGCTTCCCCAAAAATCAAGCAACGCTTGTTCGCAATCGTTCGCCTCTCGAACGTTCTTGAAGATCTTCCCTGCTTCAAGTCTATCAATAACGAAGCTGTGCGAGGGATATTCACTGATCAACTCGTCCAGTTTCTCGGTGGAGAGATTCTTGCCCTTTTCTATTAGGCGTTCACCATATGCCTTGGCGATTGTCATCGAGCGAAAAGCCTCCCCTACGTGCAAGGGATCAACCTGCTGGGAAATCGGACCGAAAAGGGCCTTGGTCAGTTCAGTTGCAATGTGTGATGCTGTGCGTACAGAGATTCTGCCGCCGCTGTGAACCGAAGTCTGAATGAAGAAGTGCTCGAATGCCAACAGCGCCTTCTCATGGAGTGCAGTCAACGCCGTCATGACCGTCAACCCTGATTCTGATTCAGACAACTCGTCTTTCTTGGCCATCTGGACATCAAGCGGTCCAAGTTCCCCGTAGTGTCCGAAGATCAGTTCGTGTGCGCCTAATGCGACTAGTACCTACTTACATAAATCAGAGTATTTAGGTTTAGGCCCGGTCGAATGAACCACGGCCTTCGTCCATTCAAACGGCGTTGCGGTCTGGTTGTATGCCGCCACGAACTTGTCGATCGCTTCTCGCAGTTGCTGCGGAGAGGTGAA
>CAMDED010000207.1 GCA_945893365.1 Candidatus Sulfopaludibacter sp. SbA3
TCTCTCCTCCGCCAAAATCTCCCCCCCAAAAAAAAACATCCACAACTGCTTGCCACGGTTTCATCACCATTCAACCAGCTTCTGATGTGTCGCCTGCCCCACCGAAGCCGCTTTGCGCACTTCCCGAATTTTGCGCCGGAAAGTAGCTAGGATGCCTTCGCCATCGCCGTATCCTTCCGGCAGTGCAAACCCGCCGGCATCCACCGGCTCTGGTGTGGTCTCGCCCAGTGGGAACAGCCCACGATTGCGTACAACCTCGACCTACCGCGTGTGCCAAGCACCGCGGCATCTTCTGCCGCAGCACGGAGCATCTCAACCCAAAGCTTCGGATCATCATCCGCACCCAACTTCTCCACGATCAACGCAGGAAGGCCCACGGCGGTGTCGGAACAATACATCTGATCCATAGTAGCCGGTCGACGCTGCTCTCCCAACCAGGTAGGCGCTTGGGCCCCGTTGAATTGATCTTGCCGCCCTCCAGCGATGGCCCGGCGGAAGTCCAAAAATCTGCGCTTTCAGATGCCCGCTAACAACCTGGTACACATCCTCGTCTTGGCGATAGCCAAAGCTAAAGTGATCTTGGCCTGACTTGAAGGTTTTACCAGAACTCCTGGCTGAAGCCGAACACATGTTCGCGCAAGTGTGCGACCGCCCGCCGGTCTTGACAGGCCCACCTGCGTCGGCGACAATCCGCCATCCGAGGCCTCTGGAAACAAAGATTGCAGAATGCGCCAGGGTGCCTGATGGAGCCCGCCGGGAGGTATGCCCGCTCCGATCTGCGCCTTGCGAGCATATCCTGACATGACGAGGTTCGTTCCCAACCGGCACACTACCCTCTGTCCGCACCGCTTCAAAGCGTGCCCACGGCCGGTTCAGGGCCGCGACGAGGTGCGTGTAGGCTCGCAGCCCGAAGTCGGGGGACTGCACCACCATCGGTACGAGCGCCGAGCGTCCTGATTTGCTCGCCTGTCGTCCATTCGCATCCAGCTTGCGCTCGGCCGTGCTGCCGGCCACGTGTTGGGGGTCGTCGAACAAGACTACGTTGACCAGCGTTATGGCTGCTCACACGCGACAACCGAGGCACCAATCTGAGTCAGCGCGAGGCCAAGTTCCGACGGCCGATGCGTCGTCGCTGTCCGTCCGCGCCGCTTCAGGTGTGCCGATCAGGCTTAAGGGAGGGGAGGACCGGCTGTGTCAAGAGAGTAGGCGGTTCAGGAACTGCGCGGAGGCAGTCATGAATATCAAACGAGGGGCGGAACGGACTCTGATGTACGGGCGGGAGACCGGAAGCCAGGGCGCTGCGGCGGAGCTGCTGAGAAGCGGCTATGATATATTCTAGACCTGACCCATGGAAACGGCAGTGCCTTCTCGCGATACATCCGGCGACGGCGACATCACGCGGCTACTGCTGCTTTGGCGCGGCGGCGACAACAACGCCTTCGCTGAGCTCTTCCACAATATGTACCCACAGTTGCACAAAATCGCGGATCTGCGGATGCGGGGGGAGCGGCCGGACCACACAATCCAGCCGACGGCGCTGGTCAGTGAAGTTTACCTGCGGCTGGTGGACTGCGGTTCCATGCACTGGCAGAATCGTGCTCATTTCCTTGCGGTCGCGTCGCGGGTGATGCGCCATTTTCTAGTCGATTACGCCCGAACTCGCGCTTCACAGAAGGGCGGCGGATCCGTGGTGCGGCTCGACCTTACAGAGTTCAATCTACCTTCGGACGTCAACCTCGCAGGTGCGCTGGAGGTAAACGACCTGCTGAATCACCTCGCGACTTTCGATCCACGGGCAGCGCAGGTATTCGAAATGCGGTTCTTCGGGGGACTCACACACGAAGAAGCTGCCGGGGTGCTCGGGTACACGGAAAAAACCATCAAGCGGGACTGGCGTACAGCCCGCGCGTGGCTGATCGCACAACTCAGGAAAGGCGCCGGAGAATGACGCCCGAACAATGGCAGCGGGCTAAGGAAGCATTCGAGGACGTTGCCGAACTCCCGCTGGATGATGCGCGCCAGAAACTCCGCGAGTTGTGCGGCGGCAATACCGTCATCGAGGCTACTGCGCTCGAGCTGCTCAGCGGCGACGCCCCTGATGTCCCTTCCCACGCAGGCGATCCACATACCTTTGCGGTGGGTAGCCTCATTACTGGCCGCTATCGCGTTCTCAGGTACATCAATCGCGGGGGATGGGCGAAGTGTACGAGGTGGAGGATACGCGTCTCGGCGGACGCATTGCGCTGAAGACACTCCGCTCAGAGGCTCTTGTCCCGTCGAGGCTCGACCGGGAAGTGCGGGTTGCTCGCGGCGTGGCTCACGAAAACCTCTGTCCCGTCTACGATTATTGCGAGCACGTGGAAACGGATGGCTCGACGATTCCGTGTCTGACGATGGCGCTCTACGAGGGCGAAACGCTTGCGCAGCGTCTGCAACGCGACCGCCCGCTGGCGATTGCGGAAGCACTCGGGATCATCCGCCAGATCGCCGCAGCGCTCCAGTGTCTCCACAAACACGGGATCGTCCATCGTGATCTGAAGCCAGGCAACATCATGTTGACGCGTGATCGAGCCGGCCAAACCCGCGCAGTCGTAATGGATTTCGGTCTCGCACAGGCCGCCGAGTTTGACTCCTCGAGCACCGGGTGGCGCGCCGGAGCGCCGTACTACATGGCGCCTGAGCTCTTTCAGGGAGCGAAGCCCACTCCAGCTTCAGACATATTCGCACTTGGTCTGGTGGTGGATGAGATGGTGACCGAGCGGGGGGCGTTCACCGGACAGTCTCTTCCCGCGATGACATACGAGCGGCTGTGTGAACGTCCGGAGTCTCCTTCGGCTCGGAACGCCGATGTGCCCCGCCACTGGAGTGATGCCATCCTGCGGTGCCTCGAACGGGACCCGTCACGCCGATTTGCGACTGCCGACGGTTTCATGAAAGCTCTCGAGAGCGGCGCGCACTTACGGAAGCGTTTCGCGTTGCTGGCCGCGGCGGCTGTGCTGACGCTTGTGGCGGTGGTCGCGATCTTTCTTCCGAGGAAGCCTGTGTCGATCGAGGTGTACCAGATCACGAACGAGACCGGCGATCTGAAGGAGGACTACCTCTGCAAGGGGCTGACGAACGAGGTTATGCGCCGAATTATGAAAATTCCCGATCTTCAGGTGGTGCCGGTGCACGCGACGCGGCAAATGGCGCAGGTGAACGATCGGCAGCGGTACGCGCTTGACGGTTCTCTGCAGCTATCCGGCACCGCCACGCGCTTGTTCATGGCAGTGACGGACAACCGCTCAGGAAAGCTGGTCTGGTCCGAGTACTTCGAGAGCAAGCGCTTGAGGGATCCTGTCGATTTGCAAACGGAAATCGCTGTGGCCGCCACGATTGCGGTGCAATCAAATATCGTTCAAAAAGCGGTGCGGGCTGCTGCTCCGGCGTCATTGGGATCGCTATTGGCACGGACGGTCCGAGCGCAGGATCTTCCACCGCCCACACGGAGCAACGCAGCGTTGACCTCCTACATGATTGGCGTGGATCTGCGTGACAGCGGCTCGCCGCAAGGTGTGCGGGACGCGGTTCCTCACCTCCAGGCAGCGATCGGCGAGGATCCGAATTTTGCTCTGGCCTACGCGGCGCTCGCACTGACTTATCTCGGCATGGTAACGGACAATTTCGAGAAGCGCCCGGAACTCATCCGCGAAGCACGACGACATGCTCAAATGGCAGTAAACCTCGACGCGGAACTGCCGGAAGCGCACGAGGCGCTCGGAGTGGTGCATGAGACCGCATACGACTGGTCTCGAATGGAACAGGAATTCCGGACCGCGTTGCGGCTTCGGCCAAGTCTGACGAGCGCGCGCAGGCGCCTCGCAGGTTTGCTTGTCCAGACGCGGCGAATTGAAGAGGCACTCGCCGAGATTCGGCACGTGGTGCGCGAGGACCCCAACAACACTCGATCCATGTCATCGATGGGCCTGTACCTGTTCTGTGCCGAACAGTACGAAGAGGCGCGGCAGGTACTCGAGGATGCGGCGCGCCGCAGGAATGCGAAGGCGGCTTCGCACAACCTCGGAGACGTGTACGCGGTTCTCGCCGAACGGGCGAGCGGAACGGAGAAGGCGGCGCTAGCAGCGAAAGCGTTTCAGATGGCTGAGCGCGTGCGCCTGATCGAGGCTCCCAGCGGACGAACCTCGTGGGCGGACAAGATGTTCGCGACGTACCACAGTATGCTCGGCGATCCGCGAGATGCCGAGCCGCACGTCCGCCGACTGTCGGACGATGTCCGCGCAGGCGCAGCGTCTCCTGCTCATCTCGGACTCGTCTATGCTGTTCGCGGTGACAGAGAGATCGCGCTCGATCTGCTCGAGCAGTCGGCGGATATGCATGAGCTCTACCCCGTATACGGGCGTGTGTTGCCGCTGCTGAAGAATCTCTGGGGCGACCCGCGATTCGAACGTTTGTGCGCCCGTCTCAAATTGTAGTTGAGCGAAACAGGGAGAAAACAGATGGATTCGGATCGTATCGAGCGAGCTGCGCCTGAAGATTTTCCACCTTATGGAAATCTCAGCAGCCTGTTTGTCCAAGCTATTGCGAGTGGTAAACCGGGAGAATGGGCAGGCATCGACTTTGCTGTATTCCTCGAGCGCATCGCGAACCTTTACGCCGCAGTGCTCTGGCCGAATTGGGGGCCCGGAGGATGGCAGGACGGAAGTGCCAAGAATAGAATGGGGCTGATTACCGCTGCGGATTACGCAATACTGCAGGATTATCAACAGCCGGGAAACATGGTGCTCGACCAAATAGTTGACTCTCCGGCAGGTCAGCCTCCTTACGCTAGAACGCACCACGACCTTTTCGCGGATGAGGACGTCACGAAGTTCGGGAAGCCGTTTGGCAGCCAGCTCAACGACACCTATAACGCCGGTCTGAGTTTCACCATGGTCACGAAAGTGGGCCAGGCATACAGCCAAGGTCTCGGCACGAAAGTTGGCGGATCAGTTCTGAAGCTCAAGGAATGGTCCCAGCGGCCCCGGCCGTACCAGATGGCGAAATTGTTCGGATTCGGAATTAGGAACGAGCAGGCTCTGAATGGGAACTCGCCCGCATTGTTTTGCGGTCACTGCCTGCAGGGTTTGCTTGCGGGTGCGGCCGCCCTAACACTCGTGACGCCGGGGTCTCCAGCCGAGTTGGCGCTGCTGCAGAACATGGTCGACATGGGCGACCGTCGGGTGTTCGCGGGCGTGCATTATCCATCCGACAACATCGCGAGCTGGCTGCTGGCATTGACGATGGCGCCAGCCGTGTACACAGATCCCGCGATGCGCGGGAAGATCTGGCAAGCTATCCAGATGGGCGAAGTATACGACTCGGTTAAGGGCGGGGGACGCAAGGGTGCTTACGGGCCAGCTCTCGACGCTCTGATCAAAGCTGCAACAGGGGACCTCGATTGGATGGCGTTTCGGCAGCCATCGCAAGAATCTCGTCCTGCGACGGCTGGGCAAAACCCGAGCTAGCGAGCGGCAGCCGACCGGTTTGAACCCGGCGCCCTACTAGTCTAGATGGCGGATTGCTCTTCGTCCTCAGAGATCGCCTCCACGGCGTCATGCTGGCGCAGGGCCGCGATCTGCTCGTCGGAGGCTTGGGCGGTGACAATGCCGTACTCCAGACGATCCGGCGGGGTTTGGGAAGCAACGTGAAAATGGTCTTCGATCTGGCGCAACGCCTTTTCCCTCTCCGCCGGATCGTTCGCGATGGATTCTTTCAGTACGATGTGAACTTTCTTGGGATTCATAAGGCCATTGGTCCGTGTTTGCCGCCGCTTGTTGGAGGACGAAAGCCATTATCTCCCAAACTCAAGGAACGAGAACCAGGCCGCGTCCGAAATCCCGTTCGGGCCGGCCGCCATCCGTGCGCATCTGGCTGAGCAGGGCATCGACGTTGCCGGCGGCTTCCGCTTCCAGGTAAAGCGCGAGCGCGCCGGCGACATACGGCGTCGCCATGCTGGTGCCGCTCTTCAGACCGAACGATCCCTTGGCCACGGGGATCGAGGAAAACACCGCAACCCCCGGAGCCGCAAAGTCGACACGATCGACAGGATCCACACCGCCGCAGCTGAACGAGCCTACGGCCTTGGAATTGTCCATTGCGCCGATGGCCAGAATGGAAGGGCACGCGGCCGGATTTCCGACCGGCGCGATGAAGCTGGGACGGAAGCTTTCATTGCCCGCCGCAGCGACGATCACGACGTTCTCTCTCTTCAAGCGAGAAGCAATGCGCTCATAGACGGGCGAAAATGACTGACCGGCATTGCGCGGACTTCCAAGGCTCATGGATATGACCCGGGCTCCGTTTCGTGCGGCCCAGGTCATGCCGCTGAGGATATTGTCATCGGAGCCACGGCCACTATCGTTAAGGACCTTGCCGACGAGCAGGGTGACATCTGGGGCAATGCCGTATCGTGTTCCGCTTTTCGACGCTCGCGGGCCCGCGATGCTGCCAGCGCAGTGCGTCCCGTGGCCCTGGACATCCTGCGGTCCGCTGCTGCCGGAGAAGTCCTGCACGTTATCGGCATGAATTCTTCCCACGAAATCGGGATGCAGGAGGTCGAGCCCGGTGTCCAGAACGGCGACCTTGATGCCGCGACCGGAGGGACCGCTGAAGTCGGGTCCTAGGCCCATCAGCGCCAGACACCAACTGTGCGAATCGGCAAGAGCCGAGACCCCGGCGACTCCGATTCGCAATGCTGCGCCGGTTTGCCTCTGGCGCCGCGATAGATCGTAGACCTGGGCGAGTGCCGTTATTTGGCCGAAGATGAAGGCTTCGAGGATCGTCTCCGGGTTCTTGGGGGGCAGGGGGAAGGGATGCTCGGTGGTGACTGGTTCGACGGGGTGCACATCCTCATTGGGCGGGATGCCGCGCTCCTCGTTTTCGGCGATGACGGCTCCGGCGGATTCGAGGCGCTCCCGCTCTTCGGGGCTGAGGTCGGCGGCGAGCGCCCCCAGTTCGGAATAGATTTGAATATCGGCTTCTCCGGGCGGGGTCTCAAGAACGGCGACTCCGGCGGACTCCATGAGGCTGGCCGAAGCGATCACGCCTTTGGCTTGGGCGACCATTCGAACCATGGCGTCGAGTCCGTGCTCCTGGTCCGAGACACAGATGTATTGCGGGCGAGGGCTCACCTGACGCGCGACGGTGGTTGTTGCAGGGATAGGCAGAGGCGGCGATACGATCTTAGGCTTGCGGGGGGCTCGCTTTGCCTGGGTGCGTGTGGGTCGGTCCTTTCTTGTGGCCATGAGTCTTCTGTTCTGTTCCGTCGACAGTTCTGCCGTTTGCCGTGGGTTTGTTATTGCCGCCAGGGTCCGATTTCCTGGAGGATGTCGGGCCGAAAGCGCACCGCGTGGTTTTGTTGGAAGTTGCCGCCCTGATGCAGGCCTGCGGCTAGAAGTACCGTTTTTCCGTTTTCCTGGAAACGCGAGTAGATTGGGGAGCCGCTTTGACCGGTGGTCGCGTCGAGGACGTACGTCAGGAACTGCGGCGCACCTGCTACGGGTCCCATCATGCCCCACATGGTGTCCTCGACGATTGGCTTGGGACGTTCTGGCCGCGGAGGCTCGGCGTCAGGGAAGCCGGCGAGGATGAACGGCCGATTCTGCAGGTGACTGTCTTGAAACAGCCGGACTCCGAAGAATCCGATTTTGTCGCCGAGAGGCTCGGGAAGTTGCACGACTCCGTAATCGAAGAGCGGGTTCTGATTGGCAAGGAATTGCTGGGCGACGGCGAACTCGGCGCAAACCAGATCGTTGAAGGGATACTGGTTGGGCCCGGCCGACGCGGCCGCTGCAAAGGCCTGCGTTGCGCGCACGACTTTGCCGCTGACGAGGCGGCTGCAAAGGGCGTGCCCGGCCGTTAGCACGGTGGCGGGAGAGATCATAAATCCGGTGGCCCTCCGGGGAGGCAAGCCCGGCAGGTGAACCTTTAGTCGCACGAGCATCCGCAGGTCCAGGGTTAGCGTGTTTTGGAGCTGTTGACGCTCGTCCGCCCCGATGATATCCGCGGCGGATATCGGCGGTTCTTCGGTTCCGCGCGAGTATTCGAATTCGAGACTGGTTTCCGATTCCATACTTCCTTTCCTCCTGGCGGCAGTCGTGTTTATCGCTTGGCTCCTGATGCGGGTTTGGCGGGAGGCGGCGTTCCGCCCCCGGCCGGTAAGCCTGGTGGAACACCGTCGCCGGCCGCGCCGGTTGCCGCGGGGGTGGCCGGCGCTGGGGATTCGCTCTTCTTGTCGGCCGGCGCGGCAGCCGGCTGGGCCTTGTCGTCGGCCTTCTTTTCTTCGGTCTTGGCGAAGCTGGCAGTTCGGAACGAGATGCCGAAGCCAAAGCGCCATGTGTATCGCTTCAACGGAGTGGGCGTGGCGACGCCGGTCGGGATGGGGGTGCCTTCAGCATAGCCTCGGGGGAAGTCGGCAAACTCGCCGTAGTGGAAGCCCGGGGTCAGATAAAGCAGTTTGTTCAAGGCAATGGACGCTCCGGCGAACCAGCCAAAGGCAGACGTGTTGTCAGCCGCCGATTTGATGATTGGTCCGGTGGTGGCGAAGAGAGCGAATCCGCCTTTGGAGGCTCGGGGCAGCGCGAAGTTCACCAGTGCCGCGCCCGCCGCGCGATAACTGCTTCCGTTCTGCACGGCCAGTACATTGCTGGTCCCGGTTCCGTCGTTATTCGGGATGGCGGCCGAGACATACTGCCGCGACTGCAATTGCGAAAAGATGGGGCCGAGTGAGAGGGTGAAGGCTCCCTGATCGATGGTGCAGGTGAACTCCTGCTCGCCATTCTCTACCGGCGATCCTCCGAAGGTTTGCGTAATCCTGGCTTTGACGACATTCTTCGCGGCATAGTCGATGAACACTTGTGTTTCGAGGGAGTGGCCTCGCTTTTGCGTCTCGGCCACGGCTTTTTCCGCTGCTCTTAGTCTGGCGATGTTTTCGAGGATTTTCGCTTTCAGCTGAATTACATTGTTGTCGGCTGAGGTAACGGCCTCGACGTTTTTGCGAGTTTGGTCGATGGTGGCCCATTCGGGGCTGGCAACTACCTGCGCCCATGCGCCGAGAGTGACGTCGCGTGAGAGGTTGGCGTACTTGCCTGCCTTCAGCTCAGGAATGAAGCCGGCGGCATACTTCATCATCAACCCGTTCACCGCATCGTCGGCGTTTCTCAGCGTTGCGTCTCCCATCGTGTTCAAGCCGGTGGGTGCTGGCGGATAGACCGGGGTGGCCGCGACGCTGGTTTCGACAGCATGTGCGTAGATGATGTCGTTCAGATTTTTAACGCGGATCCGAAGGGAGCCGCTTGCTGATGACGATGGGCAACTGACGCTCCGCTGCGACGGCGTGGCGTCCCAGCGGACGGTAATCTGCGCATGCATACAGACTGGCGCACAAAGTAGCGCGATGAGCGTGATGGTTTTCATTGTGATCCTGGAGCGCCGCCGGTGGGTCCTCGGCAACTGCTCACAATAGAGGTAGCGGAATTAGGGGTGGAATGGGGACAGGCGGGATGGTGATTTATTTTTGACATTGCGGGAGTCCTGAGGGACGACTCCGGACGGGCGCAGTACTGCTTCGCGAATCGCCGCCCGCGCTTGTTCGTGAAAGCTACATTCGGCCGGATACAGCCTCGGGCGAGGTTCGAGTCCAATTTGCCCACAAGGGCACATCTAGCTACTTTCCGGCGCAAAATTCGGGAAGTGCGCAAAGCGGCTTCGGTGGGGCAGGCGACACATCAGAAGCTGGTTGAATGGTGATGAAACCGTGGCAAGCAGTTGTGGATGTTTTTTTTTGGGGGGAGATTTTGGCGGAGGAGAGA
>CAMDED010000208.1 GCA_945893365.1 Candidatus Sulfopaludibacter sp. SbA3
GCCGCGTGTCCCCGGCGGATCATCTCGAACAGCTCCATCTTGGCTCTCCTTTCCATCTCGGGCAGCATGGCAGAATCGCCATCGCCCGGTGTCCACGTGGGGCCAAATCAGACCATCAAATGGGGCCAAATGAGACCATCGAACTCACCCTTCTGGCTGTAGGTTCCACCACTCGAAACTGTCCGAGCTAGCCTGGCTCGGTGTGTTGAGCGGCCCAAGGAGGTCCCTATAGTCGTCCGTGGGGCGCTCATCGGCTCGATTTCATTGAAAAGACGGACTGGGCTATTTCACCCGGCGGCTGTGAGGTACCCCGTGGAGCGCGCAAAGGCCGAGGAACATTGGCGAGGAGCACTTCCGATGCTGGCGGCTCCTGATCTGCCTCGGCGGCCCACATCACAAAAGCCCAATAAAACCGGGGTGCCTACAGCTTCCTGCTCAGAGTCCGGAAATACGGGAGATTCGGGATCTACGTAAGGATCTCCTAAAGGGCGTCTCGCAACTGGACTTGTCCCCAAAACTGAGACAAACAGTTAAGACTCATTTTTCACTGAATGGAGAAAATGAGTCATGGGATTATCTCGACGGAAGTTCACAAAGGAGTTCAAGGAAGCCGCCGTGCGGCGGCTGGATTTGGGGGCGTCAATGGCTGAGGTGGCGCGCGCCTGTGAGGTGAGCCCGAACGTTTTGCACCGCTGGCGACGCGAACTGCAAGACTTCGGCGCGAAGGCTTTCACGGGTCACGGACAGAGCCGCGGCGAGGAGAGCCGGATCGCCGAATTGGAGCGGAAGGTGGGCCGGCAGGCACTGGAGGTGGATTTTTTGCGGAGATGCTTGCAGCATGCGGAAGAGCAGCGCAGGCTGCAGGCATTGACTACGCGGGGCTCGTCTACCCGTACATCCGGAAGGAAATGAACTTGGCGACTCCGATTCCGCTGGATAGGCTCTGCCGGTTAGCGCTGGTCAGCCGGGCCGGGTACTACCGCTGGCAGAAACCGCCGGCGGTGGACCCGGATGTGGATCTGCGGGACGAAATTCAGCGCATCGCGCTTGAGTGGCCGAGCTATGGGTGGCCCAGGATCACCGAGGAATTGACGCGGCGGGGGTGGGAGGCCAACCACAAACGGGTGTACCGGATCATGCGCGAGGACAATCTGCTTTGCCTGCGCCGCCACAAGTTCAAGGTGATCGCCACCGACTCCAATCACGCCCTTGCGGTGTATCCGAACCTGGCGCAAGGGATGGCGCTGACCGGCATCGACCAGCTCTGGGTGGCGGACATCGCCTACATCCGGCTACTGACGGAGTTCGTGTACTTGGCGGTGATCCTGGACGCCTACTCACGTCGGGTGATTGGCTGGGCGCTGGAGCAGAGCTTACAAGACGAACTCACCCAGGCGGCCCTGCGCATGGCGCCCAGTCGACTACGCAGCCATGAGCTAGCGGTTCGCTTCGAGCAGCTTCGAAACTTCCTCCCATTCCGCCATCAGCGTTTCAAGGTCGCCGCGGCGGGCGGTGAGAAGCTCTGTCAACGTCGCCGTCTCGCCGGCGCTGCGAAAGTTTCCGAGTGCGTGTTCGAAGTCCGCAATCTCCGCTTCGAGCCGCGTAACTTCGTCCTCGATCGCCCGGCGGCGCTCCTTCATCTGGCGCAGCTTGATCGGGTTGAGTTTGCCAGGCTTCGTTTCCTGTTTCGCTTCGGGCTTCGCAACCGGATGCGGTGCGCGATGCGCGGGTTTCGCACCGTGCGCGATCGCCGGCTTTGGCTCTTCCTCAGCCTTGGCCGATTGTTCAGCCGCTCCCTTCTTCTTCCACAAGTAGTTCTCGTAGTTCCCCGAAAACAACTCGACCTTGCCGCCTTCGATTTCAAAGACGCGCGTGGCAAGCTTATCGATGAAGTAGCGGTCGTGCGAGACGAACACCACCGTACCGGTGAAATCCTGCAGCGCCGCGAGCAGGACGTCCTTCCCTTTCATGTCGAGGTGATTGGTCGGCTCGTCGAGCAGCAGAAAGTTCGACGGCATCATCAGCATTCGAGCCAGCGCATAGCGGTTACGCTCTCCGCCCGACAGCACGCCGATCGGCTTGAATACGTCGTCCTCCGAAAACAGAAAACAGCCCAGAATGCTGCGAAGCTCCGTGTTCGTGGCTCGCGGTGCGACCACGCCCAGGTCGTCGATCATGCGCGCCTTCGGATCGAGCTCCTTGTATTGATCCTGCGCGAAGTAATCGGGCTCGGCGTTGTGTCCGAGCGTGTAATCGCCCGATGTGACGGCGGTCGCGCCCGCAAGAATCTTGATCAGCGTGGACTTTCCGGCCCCATTGACTCCGACCAGGGCGACGCGGTCGCCGCGCTCGATCATGAAATCGACGCCGGAAAACACGGCCTTGTCTCCATAGCTCTTCGAGACGGCCTTGAATTCCGCGACAACCCGGCCGCTCGGCTTCGGCTGCGGAAAACGGAAGTGGATCGTCTTCTCGCTGGGCGGGACCTCGATGCGCTCGATCTTCTCAAGCTCCTTGATCCGGCTCTGGACCTGCTTCGCCTTCGTCGCCTGGGCGCGGAAGCGGTTGATGAACGCCTCAAGCTGTTCGACCTTCGCGCGCTGGTTCTCGTACGCGGCCTGAAGCTGAGCCAGCCGTTCCGCCTTTTGCGCCTCATACTTCTCGAAGTTGCCGGTGAAGAAGTTGACCCGCTTATTCCACAACTCGGCGGTCTTCTTCACGGTGACATCAAGGAAATAGCGGTCGTGCGAAACCAGGACGTAGGCGTACGGGTAGTTGCTCAAGTAGTCTTCGAGCCAGTTCCGGGCTTCGAGGTCCAGGTGATTGGTGGGCTCGTCAAGCAGCAGGAGATTGGGTTTTTCGAGCAGCAGCTTGGCAAGCGCAATGCGCATTTGCCAGCCGCCCGAGAACTCTTCGGTGTACCGTTTCCAATCGTCCTTCGAGAAGCCAAGGCCGGTGAGCACGGCGCCCACCTGAGCTTCAATGGTGTAGCCGTCGCGGGCGTTGAACTCCGTTTCCGCGCGATGGAAACGCTCCGTAACCAGCCGGTATTCCTCGCTCGCGGGATTGAGCTCGGCCATGCTGCGGGTCAGCGTCTCCTGTTCCTTTTCAAGGGCGTGTAAATCCGCGAACACGGACATGCCCTCTTCGAAGACCGTGCGGCCCTGAAGCGACAGCCCATCCTGCGGCAGATAGCCCGCGGAAACGCCCTTCATGATCGACATCGATCCGTTGTCGAGTCCGTCGATTTTGGCGAGCACCTTGAGCAGCGTCGATTTGCCGGTGCCGTTCGCGCCCACGATACCGACGCGGTCGTTCGGCGTAATCAGCCAATCCAGATCTTCGAACAGGATCTTCGGACCGAAGCGTTTGCCCGCGGCCGTTAACTGAATCATGGGCTACTGGCGGCGGAGCACACGGCCCGCGCGGGTCTCGGTGAGCTTCCCTTCTTCGACGGCGAACTGTCCATTGACGAGGACGAAATCGAAGCCCTCGGTGAACTGGTGAGGCTTCTGAAACGTCGCTTTGTCCTGCACCCGGGCGGCGTCGAAGAGCAGGATATCGGCCGCATAGCCTTCGCGCAGCAGTCCGCGGTCCTGAAATCCGAAGGTTCGCGCGGGAAGCGAGGTCATCTTTCGAATCGCGTCTTCAAGCCCGATCACGCTCCGGTTGCGGACGTACTCGGCAAGCACCCGCGCGTTTGTGCCGTAAGAGCGCGGATGCGGCATGCCCAGTCCAAATTCCCGAATGCCTCCATCGCTTGCGATACCGGTGTTGGCGTAACGCATGATGCGGTCGACGTCCTTTTCGCCCATGGAGTGGTAGACCATTTGCGCGCCACCCTGCGTTTCGATGTCGAGAATCGTCTGGATCTCCTGCCTGACCCCCTTCTTGCGTCCTTTCAGGCGGTTGATCTGCGTAATGCTCTTGCCGTCGTAGGCGCGCTCGGGCTCGAAGGAAGCGACCACGGCGTAGGAATAGTCCCTGTGTCCGAGCGCCCTCACTTTCTTTTCCATCTCAGCCGCGATCTTCGCGCGGGTGGCTTTGTCGTTGAGGCGTTCCTTGATCTTCTCGCGGCCGTCGGCAAGCGCCCAGTCCGGGAGAGTAATGCCCAGATTCGTGCTTGAACGGTCGTAGGGATATTGATCGACCACGACATCCACGCCCTGCTTTCGCGATTTTTCAACCAGAGCGATGGACTTCTCGCTCGAACCCCATAGCCTTCGATTGTCGATCTTGAAGTGCGAGAGCTGGACGCGCAGTCCGGTCTCGCGGCCAACGCGGACGGCCTCCTCGATCGCGTCCAGAACCTTGGCGCCTTCGTCGCGCATGTGGCTCGCGTACACGCCGCCGAATTCAGCCGCCGCCTTGGCGAGAGACACGACCTCGTCCGTGTTCGAGTACGTGCCGGGGATGTAGATGAGGCCCGTCGAAAAACCTACCGCGCCCGCGCCCATGTTCTTGCGTACGAGTTCCTGCATCCGCGCGATTTCGTCCGGAGTGGCCAGGCGATTCGCCGTGCCCATAGTCTCGCGGCGCACCGTATTGTGTCCGATGAGCGAAGCCAGGTTGAGACCGATACCGAGCTTTTCAAGGCGCCGGTAGAGCGCGCCGAGATCGGCGTCCGAACTGCCGCAGTTTCCCGTGACCACCGTGGTGACGCCGTCCATCAGGTAGTTATCGCCGCGAGGAACCTTCTCGACGACATTTTCGACATGCGTGTGAACGTCGATGAAGCCCGGTGAGGCCACGCGATCCTTGGCGTCAAGCGTGCGGGTCGCGGTGGCCTTCGCCAGATTTCCGACGCGGGCGATTTTTCCGTCCCTGACGCCGATATCCGCGCGGAACCAGGCGTTCCCCGCGCCGTCGATGACGCGGGCGTTCCGGATGAGCAGATCGTAATCGGCGGCCTGGAGAACCGCCGCGGCGGCAAGCGCGAAAAGCAGCCTCATCAGGAGTAGCGGACCTTCTCGGTCTTCGCGTCCCAATAGATTTTCTTGTTCGCCTTGAACGAAAGGGTCGCCATGTGGCCTGAAATCGCCGCCTGCTGGCCCGCGGTGGGCGGCGCCACCACCTTCTCGTTACCTCGGACGGCTTCGATAAAGTTGCGGAAATGATTGATCGCCCCGTCCGACTCGCCGAAATCCTTCATGCCGTTGTAGTGGACTTCCTTCTTCGCCAGTACGTGCGCCGGAGCCTTGCCGTCGAGCGTCTGCGGATAGAAATTCAGATCCTTGCGGTTGAGCACTTCAAGCGTTCCTTCGGAGCCCATGAACTGTTCGCCGTAACCGTAGTGGTTGTTCCCGAAGTGGCAGCTGTAGTTGAGATGGAAGCGGTCGCCATACTCGTAGATGGCCGAAAGGGTATCGGGCACGTCGCGGTCGTCGCTCTTATCGGTCCAGCGGTAGACGCCGCCTGAAGCCATGCAGGACGTTGGGACGGTCTTGCCCAGCACGAAATTCGTGATGTCGGTCTGGTGCACCAGCAGGTCGGTCGAGATGCCGCCGGAATAGTCCCAATAGAGCCGCCATTGATAGTAGCGCTGCTTGTCGAAGGCGCGTTGCTGCGCGGGACCGAGGAACTTCTTCCAATCGGTATTCTGTTCGTTGGCGTCGGCTGGAATCTTGTAGCGCCACGCGGGATCGTCCGGGGCGGAGTTGCGATACCAGAAAGCGCGCACGTAGTGAATTTCGCCGAGCATGCCGGCTTCGACCAGCTCCTTCGCCTTCCTGTAGAGCGACGAGCTTCGGTTCTGCGTGCCGACCTGCACCACCTTGCCGGACTTTTCCCATGCCTTGACGATTTCCGCGCCCTCTTCGATGGTGTGGGCGAGCGGTTTCTCGATGTAAACGTGCTTTCCGGCTTTGAGCGCCGCGAGCGTCATCGAATGATGCAGATGCTCGGGCGTCATGATGTAGACGGCGTCGATCGACTTGTCGGCGAGCAACTGTTGATAGTCGTTATACGTGTCGGGCGTGTTGCCGTAGATGGTCTGGACGCGGTCCTTGGCCCGCGCTAGGTAGCCCGTGAAAGTGTCGCACACGGCGCGAAGCCTGACGTGCTGGCCCGAGGCTTTGTTGAGCCAGTCGAGGCCGGCGTTCCCGCGCGTGCCCACGCCGATCCAACCGATATTGATCTTTTCGTTCTGTCCGCGCGCGGCGATTACCGCCGGTCCAGCGGCCACGGCGACCGCGGCCGATGCCGACTTGAGAAGGTCTCTGCGTCCAAGTTCATCTGCCATGGATGTGCTCCTGAGTTTGCTTTGACCCCCTATCATAGCAGCGCGCAACGGCTGAATGCGGTGGTTTGGCCGCGCCGCTCAGCGGCCGACTTTCGGCTTCGGCGACGACTTGGGCCATTGAATGACAGGACGCCGTTTCTCGGCGGCGCAATCCCTCAGGAACAAGTTGATGAGGTTTTGATATGGCATTCCCAACTCGGCCGCCATTTCCTTGAAGTAGTTCACTGCCGAAGCATCGAGACGAATGGTGATCTGGCGCTTGAGTTGCTTGACGTAGGGGTTCTTGCGGGACTGCGAAAAATCATATTCACTTCTCATTGGAGTCTCCAATAAACTTCCTCTTCCTGCGCTATCGCGCGCCTCGCGGAGATCAGCCGGATCACGCCGGCGGGTTCCCGATAACAGTGACTGACGATCAGGCAGCGCGCCTGAATGCTGTACCCCAGCAGGACGAACCGTTCTTCCTCTTCCGAGTGATCCGGATCATCGATCAAGCGAGCGTTCTCGTCCAGGAAAGCCGTCTGTGCCTCCTCGAACGACACGCCGTGCTTCGCGAGGTTGGATCGAGCCTTGCGCCGATCCCAGGCAAACGCAATATTGCCCACGGCATTATCTTAGCAATACCGCGCTAAAGTCGAAAGCGAGCCCGGGCCTCTCCGAATCTGTTTTGCGAACACCAGTTTTTACGCCAATGCCCCAAGCCGGAATTCTGTTCACTTTTAAAGGACCTGACGACGCTTCCAACCGGCTTGCGAGTGGCCGACCATCCGAACGAACCCGATGGATGCCTCCTATGGAGCTTGCCGTTCCAACCCAGGCCTGGCACCGGCTGAGACTGCTGCGGCTGGGACGGGTCAGCGCACACTGGACGGGCTTTCTCCGCCAAAGAGCCGGTGTCGTGCCCGTGCAGATATCTGCCAGGCATCGAACAACAAACGATGTGTCACGGACTTATCATTAGTGCATGGCGATTGATGATCCCTTGGATGCTGCCGAGCAACAAGTCGCGGCGGAAGTGCGGGCAAGTTCTCCCCTTGCAAGGTACATTCCTGCCATTGCCGTCTTAAGCGGCTTTATTCCATCAGGCATGTTTGGGATGGACTTCGTGACAAACGGCCTGAAATCGGCCGGCCTGTACGTTTCGAAGCTACAGGCTGATAGGCGGCAATGCTTGATGGGTACCCTCGCTGAGGAACTCCGAAGGATCCGCGCAAAGCTAGAGCAATTGGACGAAGCCCACCAGCGGTTTTGCCGCGAGGAATGGGGCCCGCTGGTTATCGACGGCATCCAAAAGGCCGAGCAAACAATTTCCCAGGACCGGATCCGCCGCATCGCCGCAATCCTGGGCCACGCCCTAGAAGCTGGGCCGGCGAAGCCGGCTGCAACGGCTGAGGAGATGATGCGAATTGCGATGCTTTTGTCGGTTGATGACGTCTTGATTCTTCGGACGCTCCATGACGGTCAAATAGCCACATACAATCCGCACCAAGGTAGAGTCAGTCGAGAAGAGGTAAACGACTTCTGGCAGCTGACGAACCCAGCCAACCGGTCTTACGGTGAGCCTGAACATAAGACTCTCCAGCAATTCCCGGCTGGTAAACTGCACGGCATCTGCGCAAAACTCCAATCTCTGGGTTTGGTCGCCCAGGTTGAGCGCAACACCTTCAAACTTGGGCCGGACGTCGTTCCCTACGGCATTCTGTCGAACGCTGTGGAATTCGTAGAATATATTCGAAGTACGTTTTGATGTGAGTGAGGGCTCTTGTCCTCAAAAAGGGGACACCGGCCTATCGAGAATTGCGGTTACCCGAATGCACTCGGCCAGCGACCAGCCGCCACAAATTCAAAACCGCGGTTCCCAGTCGACGGCGATGACTCGACCGGCACCACCCCAACCTGAAACTGGCCTCCGGTCGGATCACGCGCCACTCCTCCAAAGCTGCCCGCTGTCTTCTATCCTCCGTCCAATGGCACGGCTTGAAAGGGAGGCATGTCAGCTGGAGAATTTAGATCGCGCCACAGCTCCATTGCAGTTTCGGTTCGAACCGCCACGTGTCGTCGGAGTGCCTTTTCCAGGGCGAAGTTGTATGGGGCTTGCAGTGTCAGGGCCAACTCGCGTGGCCGACCGCTCAAGATCTCCTGGCGCGAGAACTGGAGCTGCTGGGAGCGGGCCAACTGCAAAAGGAGGAGGCCACTATGATAGATGTCGATTCGGTGATCCATCTGACCGAACGCCTGTGGGTCGAGCGCTTCTGGTGGGCGCATCCATTCCGCTAGGGTGTTTGCAGCGTCCAATTCTGAAAACACTCTGGCTATTCCCAAGTCGCCGAGCTTGAAGCAAATGGAGCCAGGCCCCGCAGGCATCAGCTCATCTTTTGTGAATGAGACAAAGATGTTTCCCGGATGGATGTCCTGGTGTGCATGCTGCCGGAGGTGCAGGTAGTGAATTGCCTGCAAGAGACAACGAGCAATGGGCATGAGCCAGACAGTTCCGTTGAAGTTTGCAAGTGAAAAGAGGTTGGTCAACGGGAAGTCGCAACGTTCGGTGATGATGTAGAACGTGTCCCTGAACTCGAATGCGTCGAAGACGTAAGTGATGTTCGGGTGGCGCAATGCAAGAAGGTTTCCGAACTCTGCTTCCGCTGCGGCTTTGACATCATCGTAGGGGCGCCTCGAGGCTTTCAACACCTTCGCCGCCAGATTATTTTTCCATACGTCGGTGCACGCGTAGACGACGCCGAAGTGCCCCTCACCGATGAATTGCCCCATCGTGTAACTGTTGTTGGTTGCCAGGCTGGTGATTACCTCATTTGCCACCGGCAAAGTGACCTTCCTGGCTACTTGTTCTGCGTCTTCCTGCTGAGGCGGTATTGGCGGAGCCGACATCTGCTTTCCATTGTGGCCGGAATACTCCAGAGTGTCTACAACAAAATCAAGTGATGGGCCGCACAGAACGGTTGGCGCGGAAATGATCAGTAGCCTTTCCGCATTCCCGACAAGCAAGGCGCTTCTGGAGGTTAACGGAAGACGTGCCGGGAGGATTGCGGACCATCAGGAGTTGCGTTGATTTGCCCCAATCGCAGAGTCGGTCATGATTCTGCCGGGCTTGGCAAGGAGCGCCTTGTAGGAAGCGGACGGCGTCCAAATCTTGGCGGCCAGACAGGCTCCTGAGGCTCAATTCTGCTTAAGTCGCAACATTGCCCCTAGCCGATCTGCGTCACGAAGGTAGATCCGACTTCCGCGCTACGCGCCGTGGGCCCTTACGCCGTGTAAAGGCCCATCCGCCGCTTGACCAGATCCACCGTGGAATTGGCGATAGGCGCGACGCGCTCGGCTCCTTCGCGCAGCACCCCCGCTACATAACCGGGCTCGGCAATGATTTCCCGATACCGTTTCTGGAACGGCTCGAGATGCGAAATCACCATCTCCGCCACTTGCTTCTTCAGATCGCCATAGCGCAATCCCTCGAAGGCCGCGCGCATCTGTTCGCCGGTCCATCCGCTGAACGCCTGGTGAATGTTTAGAAGGTTCTCGACGCCTGGCCCCATGACCTCAAAGCCGACCGCGGGATTCGAATCCGTGGTGGCCCGCATGATCGTCTTCC
>CAMDED010000209.1 GCA_945893365.1 Candidatus Sulfopaludibacter sp. SbA3
TCGCTGCCCCTGTCTACGCTTCGGACCGCACCTTACGATGCGCTCCGCAAGACTCGGGGTCAGGATGGATTCGCTCCTCCTTTCCTGCCGGACTCTTTCATTCCTTATTGCATGCCGGTTTATCCCGGCGCTCCGCCCGCCCCACTTGCCCAACCCGCAACACCGGCTGCCGATTGCAACAGCTGTTTCATAGCAATTCCTTACTCGATCCAGCCGCCGCCGAGCACAAGGTCGCCGTCGTAGAAAACCGCCGCCTGTCCAGGCGTGACCGCGCGCTGGGGCTCGTCGAAATGGACCTCCACGCCGCTCCCCGCGTCCACCGGATAGAGCGTCGCGGACGCAGCGGCATGTTTGTTGCGGATCTTGACCGCGGCGCGAGCGGGTACCGAAGGAAGCCCCGGCCAGGAGATCCAATTCACGTCGCGCGCCGTGAGCCTCGCGCGCATCAGATCGCCGCTCGCTCCTACAATGACGCGCTGGGTCGCGGGCTCGGTCGCAATCACGTAAAGCGGCTCGGAGGCGGCGATTCCGATACCTTTTCGCTGTCCCACTGTGAAATGGTGAATGCCCGCGTGTTCGCCCAGTGCGCGGCCGGCGGCGGTCACGATCTCGCCGCGCGCCGGCTCGCGCGTCATGCCCTGTTCGGCGAAATAGGCGTCGATGAACGCCGCATAGTCGCCGTTCGGCACGAAGCAGATTTCCTGGCTATCGGGCTTCGCCGCGACCGCCACGCCCAGGGACTGGGCAAGCTCGCGCACCGCCGGCTTGTTCAACCCGCCGAGCGGAAACAGAGTCCGCGCGAGCTGCGCTTGCGTCAAGCCAAAGAGGAAGTACGTCTGGTCCTTCCCCGCATCCACGCCGCGCCGCAGTTGCCAGCGGCCGGTCGCAGGGTCCTCGGTCACGCGCGCATAGTGCCCGGTGGCGATCTTCGAAGCGCCCACGCCATCCGCCATTTCCAGAAACTGATCGAACTTGATGAAGTTGTTGCAAAGCGTGCAGGGAATGGGTGTCCGCCCGGCCAGGTATTCCTCGACGAACGGCTTCACGACATGCTCCTCGAAGCTGTCCTCGAAGTTCACCACGTAGTAAGGAATGCCGAGCTGTTCCGCGACGTGCCGCGCGTCGTAGACGTCATCGAGCGAACAGCATCGCCCGCCCGCGTCCTCCGTCGCCACCTGCGGAAGCCGCCGCTGATTCCACAATTGCATCGTGAGGCCGATGATCTCGTGTCCCTGCCCGGCCAGCATGGCCGCGACGGTCGAGCTGTCGACCCCGCCGCTCATGGCGACCGCTATTCGCTCAGGCATGCACGGTCTCCCGGCGCGTGTTCACTGGCGAAAGCCTGCGCAGATGCTCCACCGAGGCTGCCACGGCCTCAATGAGCGCGTCCACCTGCTCCGCGTCGTTGCCGCGTCCCAGCGAAAAGCGGATGCTGGCCTTGGCGCGCTCCTTCGACAAGCCCATGGCCATCAGGACGTGCGACGGCTCGATTGCGCCGCTCGAACAGGCCGCGCCTGTCGACACCGCGAATCCGCGCAGATCGAGCGCAATGACGAGCGCTTCGCCTTCGATGTCGTCAAAGTGGATATTCGTCGTGTTCGGCGTGCGGGACTCTGCCGCTCCATTGACGCCCGAAGCCGGCACGCGATCGAGAATCCCGCGTTCGAGCCGGTCTCTCAGGGCGGCCAGCCTCACCGCTTCCGCCGCGAGATTCCCGCTCATCCATGCCGCCGCCCGTCCCATCGCCACGATGCCCGGGACATTCTCGGTACCCGGCCGCCGCTCGCGCTCATGCCGCCCGCCGAACACGATCGAGCCGAGCGGAGTGCCTTTCCTGACGTACAGTGCGCCGGCGCCTTTTGGAGCGTAGAGCTTATGACCGCTTACCGTGTACAGATCGGCGCCAAGAGCGCCCGCATCGACTGGAATCTTCCCGGCTGCCTGCACGCCGTCCACGTGCAACCATCCGCCCCCGTCATGCGCGATCTTCGCGATCTCCTCGACCGGCTGCACCGCGCCCGTTTCGTTGTTCGCGTGCATCACGGAGACGAGCGTGGTGTAGGGCTTGAGCGCGCGGCGGATATCGTCCGGCTCGACCACACCCGATCGGCCCACGGGAACGCGCGTGACCTCCACTCCCTCCCGCTCCAGTTGCGCGCACGCGCCGAGCACGGCGGGATGCTCGATTTCCGTAGTCGCGACGTGTTTCCGCTCGCCGCGGGCGCTTCGCACAATACCGAGGATCGCCAGATTGTCGGACTCCGTGCCACCGCTGGTGAATACGATCTCGTTCGGGTTCGCGCCGAGCAAGGCCGCCACCTGCCGCCTGGCGGCTTCGAGGCGCTGCTTCGCCGCCTGCCCAAAATGGTGGATACTGGACGGATTGCCATACACTTCGGCGAGACAAGGCACAAGCGTCTCCATCACTTCCGGCGAGACGGGCGTGGTCGCGTTGTGGTCGAAGTAAAAATGCGGCACTAACTACAGTGTAACAATGCCTTTACTCTAACGATGCCCCGTTCCATCATTACCCTCACCACCGATTTCGGCCTGTCCGACCACTTCGTGGGGACGATGAAGGGCGTGATTCTGCGCCTCAATTCATCCGCGGAGATCGTCGATATCAGCCATGAAGTCTCCTCCTTCGACGTCACGGAGGCGAGTTTCCTTCTGGCGCAGGCGTATCGCTACTTTCCGAAGAAGACCGTCCACGCGGTAGTCGTCGATCCGGGTGTCGGCACCTCGCGGCGTCCGATTCTCGTTGAAGCCGCTGGCCAGTATTTCATCGCGCCCGACAATGGCGTGCTCTCGATGGTGTATTCGCGGGAGGAGCCAAAACTGAAAGTACGTCACGTGACCGCGGAAAAATACTTCCTGAAGCCGGTGAGCCGGACCTTTCATGGACGCGATATTTTCGCGCCTGTGGCCGCCCACCTCGCCAAAGGGGCGACGCCCGCGAGTTTCGGCAAACTTGTAGAAGACTATCTCCGCAAGCACTTCGAGAAGCCCGTGCGGAGCGCACGCCGCGGATGGACGGGCAGCATTCTGAAGATCGACCGGTTCGGCAACCTGATCACGAACTATCACGTCTCGGAGTTCGGCGCCGTCGAAACGGGGCCGTTTGAGCTGACAGTGGGGCTACAGTACGTTACGCAAATTGGACGCAACTACGCGGAATTCGGCATCGGCGAATTGTTCCTGATCGTGGGCAGTTCCGGTTATTTTGAAGTTTCGGCGAACCAGGCGTCGGCGGCGAGGATTCTGGGCTGCGCGGCGGGCGCGCCGCTCGAGCTTCGGCTACTGTAGAGCGCTTCCTGCGGGTCGCCCGCGCGCACAAGGGTAAGCGGACTTGCCGTACACAGACGATTTTTGTGTACGCTAGTATGGCCAGGGATCTTTTGCTTTCAACTGGCCGAGTTTGCCGGTGCCGGTCATTTGGGCTTCCCACACTAGAGCAGGCGCTTTCGACACCAGAACCATGAACCTGAATTCCGAAGTTGGCGCATAGGGTGCGATTTCCCAGTGGATTTGGGTCAGGTAGCTGTGACGGGCGCCAACTTCGGAGAGATCGTAAAACCCCATGCCAAGATGCTGTTTAGCAGCGATATACGTCGCTTGAGGCCGCCCCATCCTGTGGACAGCGAGAGCACAATTTCTTCGGCCTCCTTCTTCAATTCCGCTCCGCATAACAACACCTGCGATCTCCGCGTGCCAGGCTCCTTGTGTTGTGGCATTCCACTGGCTCGGCGAAACTCGCTCAACAGATTGAACAGCGGCAACACGCTTCGGAAGACGGCGTCGGTGGCATGGAAGTCAGGCAGAATCGGTCCGCGCCCAGATCGTGTTTTAGCTCGGCAATCCGGTTCTCCCTGTCGGCGCGGTGATTGTAGTCCCGCCATATCTCTTCCGGTTCTGCGGCCAAACTGGTCACCAGCACTCAAGGCGTACTCGGGCAGATCGATCGGTTTCCTTCCCACCGACGGCAGGGGGATGCGCAAGGGGGATTTCAGCGGAGCGCGGCCAGGCCCGCGTCGTTGTTGGCCTCCTTGATCAAGTTTTCCGCTCCTGCCCGCTGATTGTAGAACCACACCGCCAGATCAATCGGCTCTTCCAGATTGGTCACGAAGACCCGGTAGGTATACCGGCTGGTCTCGAACAATTGATACTGCTCGGCCTCCCCCGCCTCCACTTCGTCCGCTTTCTTCTCGTAGCGCAGCGCTACGAAGCGGAACGCTTGGTCCCATCCGTTCGGCTGGTAGCGGAATTCGCACTCCGCATTGGCGTCGGTCTTCGGCGACGGCTTCCATTTCGCTTGCTGTAGCTGCTCCACCAGCCGCGAGGTCTTGCGCGCCACCACGATGAACCGGCAGCCCGCCTGTTGGTAAGCTTCCACCGCTTCCCAACAATAAAAACCCGCATCGGCGCGCGCGAAGATTTTCTCGACACACGCGGGCAGCGACTGGACGGCGCTGTGTAAGTGGCGGGCGATCTGCTTGCCCGTCGGCCGGTCGCCATTGCGCAACTCCCCCGCCACGTATTCCCGCGTTTCAGCCAGAAATGTCAGTATCGGCTGGTAGCTTTTCTTGCCCTTGTTCTTCGGGTTGTAGCTCTTACGCGCACCCGTCTGCTTGCCGTACAGCGTGTGCACCGTCGTATCTGTGTCCAGGGTTACGGTGCTCAACTTCACGTTGGCCGCTTCCCATACGCGGCTGCGCATCTGGCTTTGCACCCTCAGTATTTGTTGCGCCACACTTCCGTGTAGCGCTCCCAGAAAGCGCCACTGCGTGCACAGCGGCGGCAACTGCACGATTTTCAATACACCCGTCAGAATCGGATCGCGCGCAATGAACCGCAGTTGGTTCAGGCGCCTGAACCAGATGTACAGGCCCAACACAGGCGCGTCCGGCCGCAGCACGGGCCCGTCGAGCGCAGCCTGTCCGGCATGAAATACGATCCGGATGGGGACCGCACCGCGTTGGCAGCGGAATTATGTTCTCGCCCTCCTTCAGCCGGAACAGCCCGGCCAGCGTGAGCCATCCGCCGGGCGCGTTGAGCCGGGCTTCGCCTTCTTCCCGCCACTCGGAAGTGCCGGCCGGAAACGAAGCCTGAAGCGCGAGCAACAACAGAAGTGGTTTCATTTAGGAAGCATCCGTTAGCCTCAAGACTTTCCATCGGCGGGAAGCGGGCCGCCTCCGGCGTCCGACGGACTTGAACGCGGTTTTCCGGGATGGGAGCATCACCCCGCCAAGCGCGGAAGCGGGAGCGCTAGCCGCTGAGAACTGTGACTTTAGACGTGCCTCCACTCAGACAGTCTACCTTTGTGACTGTTGAGGTTTTCCCGTCCGCCGCGCGTCAAGCATCCGCCGGTAGGCTTCAAGGAGTTGCTCGCGAGCCTGCCGTCCGAGGGGCGCGGGCAATTCCGCGGGTCGATAGCGGCGGCAGAGTTCCACGGTCTTGCGGAGGCTCTCGGCGAACTCGACGCACGGAGGGCAGGCGGCGAGGTGAGTTTCCACATCCAGACACGCATCCGCCGGAAGCTCCAGGTTCAAATAGCCGGAGAGCATCGAGACGACCTCTTTGCATTTCTCCGTGCGCTCGCGCGACTCCATTTCATCCTCCTCCCGTGCGGCCAGCCAAGACTTGGGCACTGCCTTCGGTTCGCAGAAATTCATCCAACTTCTTGCGGACTGCCAGGCGGGCGCGATGCAGGCGCGTCTTTACGACATCCTGGGGCAAGTCCAGAATCTGGGCGGTTTCCTCGGTCGAGAGTTCCTCGACGCCGCGCAACAGAATCACGGAGCGATAGTTTTCGGGCAGTTCGCCGATCGCCTGTCCGAGCGCATTCCGCATCTCCGATTGCAGCATCCGGCCATCGGGCAGTTGGGACCAATCGGCGATCTGAAGCTTAAGCCGCTCGCCGTCATGTCCAGTGGCTGGGAGAAAATCGTCGAGCGAGAGTTCCCGCGGCGGGGCGAACACGCTCTTGCGCCGCTTCGTCAGGCAGGCGTTCTTGGCGATTCGGAATACCCATGCGCGGACGCGCTCGGGTTCCCGGAGGTGGTCGAAATTCTCAAACACTTTCAGCAGGGTCTCCTGCGCGACTTCCTCGGCGTCTTCGCGGTTTCGGCACATCATCCAGCTATAGTGGAAAACCTTGGCGCGAAAGTGTTCCACAAAGCGGTCGAATGCCTCCGGCTGTCCCGCGATCAACTGCCGCGCAAGGTCTGTCTCATCGTCGCGTTCCAAGAATCGGTCCCACTTCCAGTGTACGCGGCCTGGGTTACGCCGCAGCGAGCGCCGGCGCGTTCACAGCGATCTCGATGGATGGGCCCCCCAGAAGCGTATTGTGAATGAGGCAGGTTTTCACGGCGCGCAGAATGCCGGCTTGGTGGCGATCATCCAGGCTAGGCGCGGAGACGTCGATCCGGAAAGCGGAGAAACGTGCCGGCTGTAAGGCCTTTTCGGCGTTGACCCGTACCTCCAGGCCGGCCGCGGGAAGTCCGCGCGTCTTCAAATACTGGGCCGCGTAGTAGGCGGCGCACGACGCAAGAGACGCCAACAGGAACTCCGGCGGCGACATCCCGGCATCCGAGCCGCCGTTGTCTAACGGCTGGTCGCAAATCACCCGATGGCCGCGGGCGGCGAGCTCGAACTTGGAATCATCGAGATAGACGGCTTTCACTTCCATAATTTTTCCTCTCTACGCTAAGGACGCAGGTTCTGCCGGGAAGTGACAAGCGGCGCGAATCAAACCTCGCGATCGTTCGCTCTCGGGAGCCGTCAAAGGTTCGAGCAGGCCTTCAAGATGACGCGCGGCCGATTCCCGCGGCAGACTCCGGATTTCCACCAGGCAGTCTGGCGATGCCGGACAACTCCTCTACTTTGCTGGCCAAGTCACGTTGAAACCGCCGTCATCTCCGGGGTCCGGAATGCTCTCCTGGCGCGAGCGGCTCATCGCCCCGAATTCCCGGCCGGTGTCGAGCCTCGACGCCGCATGAATTTGACATTCAGGTGGGCACACCGAAGCGCGGAAGCGCCCACCGCATGAGGGCGAAATAGCCGCCGGCGAAGAGCATGATCTCGAGCCATTCGGGCATTGCTCCCTCCATCCCTATTCTACCGTTACGAGCAGAGGCAGCCGAGAACGCGAGTGGGAAATAGCGGACCCCGCCCAGGCGACGTTCATTTCCGGATTCGAAGATGGCTGCACCGCGCGCCGCCCAGGATTGGCGTTGTGCTTCGTCGACGTGCGCAAGTCCCGGCCGGACACGTTGGTGGAGGGCAAAGACGAAGCTTCTACCCGTCGCCGGGCTCGATGGCCCGCTCCAGAATGGAAGCAAGGCGGTCTGTCTTGCTGCCGACGCGTGCTTTGAGACCGTTCAACTCGCCTTCGAGCGTGCGGGTGCGGTCGGCCAGATTGAGGCAGGCCATGACGGCGACGCGGAAGGAGTCGGCGTTGGGGGACTTGGCGGCGACCGACGACATCAGGTCGTCCACGCCCCGCGCAAGAGCCTCCACTTCACGGGGATCTCCGGAAGCCATCAGCGTGAACTGTTGCCCGAGTATAGTGACGCGAACCGGAGTTTTCGGTGGCGGGGCGCTAGCCATGCCGTGCCTTCTACGGCGGTGCTACGCCGAACTGAGCTGATCGATGTGGCCGAGAAGCTTTTCGATTCTTACGCGCACTAGTTTGCGTTCGGTCCGCAGCGATTCGAGTTCCTCGGAGAGAGCCTCGGCGCGAGCGGCCGCTTCGGCGGCTGCCTTGACGGCGGCCTGCTTCTCCGCCAGGATCGTTTCCGCTTCCTTGCGCGCGGCTTCCTTCTCCTGGCGCAACCTGTTGACCAACTGCACCGTCTTCAGGATGCGCTCTTCAAGGCTGTCGAGAGAGTCGGTGTCCTGATCGAGAAGGTCCATAGATTATGCCGGCGCGAGCGCAGTCTTGGCCCTTTCGATCAGCAGCTTGAAGCCCGTCTCGTCGCTCGCCGCGACATCGGCCAGAATCTTGCGGTCGAGGCCGATACCCGCGAGCTTGAGGCCGTGGATGAACTTGCTGTAAGAAATCCCGCTTTCGGTGCAGGCGGCGGCGATGCGCACGATCCACAAGGACCGGTAAATGCGCTTCTTCTGCTTGCGGCCGGTGTAGGCGAACTTGAGCCCTCGCTCGACGGCTTCCTGAGCGGCTCGGTTCAGTTTGCTTTTGGTGAGGTAGTAGCCGGAGGCGAGTTCGAGCGTCTTACGGCGCGAATCCCGGCGGTTTGTTCCACGTTTTACTCTGGGCACGTTTCGACTCCTGGTTTGTTTTTCCGGCGGCTGATACGGGCACGTGCCACGCGCTCCGTCCGCACGGATGAGATTCTGGACTGCGGCCTAGTAGGGCAGCATCCGGCGCAGGGACGGCTGATTGGATTTGTCCGCCACCACGCTTTTGTGCAATTGTCTTTTTCTCTTGCGCGACTTCGAGGTCAGGATATGACGGGCGAACGCGTGATTGCGAACCACGAGTCCGGTTCCCGTCTTCTTGAACCGCTTGGACGCGCCTTTATGGGTCTTCAACTTCGGCATATAGTTTTCCTGGATGAAACAGGGAAGTACTAAGAAAGTATAGCATGGGGGCTCGGGCTCGCGCCTAATCGGCTTGGAGACGCAGCCTTTCGGCCCTTCTACCCCCCATCTCGCCGGGCGATCCGCCGCCTCGGCGAATAGCTCAACCCGCTATGACTCGGGCGAGCACCGGGGTTAGAATGGAATTCGAGGTCGGATATGGAGTCTGCCAAACCGGAAGCAGTTGAAAACGGGACGAGCCAGGCCGCGCTGCGAGAACTCTACGGGCAGCCGATGGAACGGGCGCGGTTGAAAACGCTGCGCCGCCTGGACGAGCACTGCCGGAGTTTCATCGCCCGTTCGCCGTTCCTGTGTCTCGGCACCGGAAGCGCGGAGGGCGCCGACGTGACACCGCGCGGCGACAGCCCGGGGTTCGTCCAGGTTCTGAACGATGTCACTCTTGCGGTTCCCGACTGGCCCGGCAATAACCGGCTGGATTCGCTGTCCAATATTGCGTCGAACCCGCAAGTGGCGCTGCTGTTCCTGGTTCCGGGGATGGACGAGACGTTGCGCGTCAATGGTACGGCGGAGATTACGACAAACCCCGAGATGCTGGCGCTCTGGAACGTAAACGGGAAGCGCCCCAAGTCGGTGCTCGTGATTACGGTCCGCGAGGCGTTTCTGCACTGCGGGAAGGCTCTGATCCGCGCCCGGCTTTGGCGCGAGGATTACAAGATCGACCGGAGTGAGCTGCCGCCTTACGGGCAGATGCTTAAGGATCAGATCGAAATCTGCGACACAGCCGAACAGATCCAGGCCTCGGTGCTCGAAGCGTACGCGAAGAAATTGTATTGAGCGTAGCTTCAAACCGCGGGGCAACAAGGCGCGGATTGACTTCGCCGGGAACATTCCACGCCTTCGATGCGTAGTCCTGAATGCGGCGCCGATGCTGCGAAGGGTGACGCTCATGAACAAGCTTTCTCTACGAAGGGCACTGCTGCTTTTGCCGCTACTCGCGTTGCCGTGCGTACCCGCGGACGCGCAGTCTCCGCGAATCGCGGCGTCGCCCGATGAGCTTTTCCGGACCATCGCGTCGCTCGACAGCGCACTGTTCGATTCCTATAACAAGTGCGATCTGGAGAAGTTCAAGGCGTTCTTCAC
>CAMDED010000210.1 GCA_945893365.1 Candidatus Sulfopaludibacter sp. SbA3
GCAGGGTCGAAAAACCAACCTAACCCCATGAAAATACGAGAGCCCAAAAAAGCGAAGCTCGGGCCAAGCCTGCATTTGCCGCCTTTGGTTTTTCATGAAGTTTCGCGGGCCGTAGGCCCTCCCCAACAGGCGACATCGCGTGGCGGGTCACTGTGGATGCGTTCACGATGGTTCTGGTAGGAGCGCTCGCGGGCCTCGCGATCGGGATGTCATCGGTCCGGTACATCGAGTCTCTGCTTTACGACGTGAAAGCGAGCGACCCAGCCGTACTCGCGATTCCGGCACTGGCGATTCTGGCGGCTGCGTTACTTGCGGCGCTGCCCGCGGTGATCCGCGCGGTGCGGATCGATCCGGCTAGCATGCTGCGTTCGGAATAAGGAGATTCAACATGTCATTGTGGTCGCGCATCGCAAATGCCGTTCGCGGCGACGGTTTGAGCCGTGAGATCGACGAAGAGCTTCACTCGCACATCGCCGATGCGGTCGAGCAAGGCCTCGATCCCGCCGAAGCGCGCCGTGCGTTCGGCTCCGCGCTACGCGCGCGAGAGGAGAGCCGCGAGATTCGCCTCGTCGCATGGATCGAATCGCTCCGCGCCGACGCCGTCTTCGGCTGGCGGCAACTTAAGAAGAACAAGGTAGCGTCCGCCGCGGCTATACTATCGCTCGGGCTCGCGATCGGCGCATGCACGTCGGCGTTCCGTCTCATCGACGCGCTGTTGCTGCGGCCTTTGCCCGTCGCTAATCCCGAGCGCCTGTATGTGGCCGCGCGCCGTGGAATCGGCCCCGGCGGCGATTTCAGAGTCAGCGAAAGCTGCGAATATCCGGCGTTCCGGCGGATGCGCGCCGCGGTGAAAGACGACGCCGAGTTGATCGCGATTTCGTATGCCGACCGCGTCGACCTGACCTTCGGGTCTGACGACGAGATGGAGAAAGCCCACCGGCAATTCGTCTCGGGCTGGATGTTCAGCACCTTCGGCCTCGAGGCCGCGGCAGGGCGGCTGCTCACTGAAAACGACGACGTGACGCCCGGCGCGCATCCCTACGCGGTGATTTCCTACGACTACTGGACGCGCCGCTTCGGCCGCGACCCCAAAGCGATCGCGTGCGGATTGCGGATGGGCAACAACGTTTACGAGATTGTGGGCGTGGCCACGGCGGGCTTCACGGGAACCGAGCCTGGCGTTTTCATCGATATCTTCGTCCCCACGATGATGAGTCCTTCGGTAACCCGTTCGGAATCGAGTTGGTTCCGGCCGTTCGTCGCACTGAAGCCGGGCGTCGCGGCAGAACCCGTTCGCGCGAAATTGCACGCGGTCGTGAGGGCGTTTCAGGAGGAGCGCGCGAAAGGATGGACATCGCAAACCAAGCTTTTCATCGATCGATTCCTCAATCAGACCGTGGTGCTCGAGCCTGCGGCCACGGGCTGGTCCGGAATGCAGACAGCCTATCGGCGTTCGTTGATCGCGCTCGGCGTATTGGTGGCGCTGGTACTTCTGATCGCTTGCGCGAACGTGGCGAATCTGATGACCGCTCAAGGCGCGGCGCGGGCGCGCGAAATGGCGCTGAGAGTGTCCATCGGGGCGGGCCGGTGGCGTCTTATGCAAATGGTCCTCGTGGAAAGCGCGTGGGTGGGATTTCTCGCCGCCGCGTTCGGCGCTTTGTTCGCCTGGTGGGCCGCGCCGTTCGTCGTGAGCATGATCAATCCGCCGGACAATCCGGCGCGCCTCTCTCTTCCGGCGGACTGGCGGGTGCTGGGATTCGCGTTTGCCCTGGCCCTCGGCGTGACATTCGTATTCGGGCTTGCGCCCGCGCTGCGTGCCTCCTCGGTCAAGCCGGCGATCGCGCTCAAAGGTGGAGACGACCCGCACTCAAGGCGGCGTTTGATGCATGCGCTGATTGCAGTCCAGGTTGCCTTCTGCTTCGTCGTTCATTTCGCGGCCGGCCTTTTCGCCGCCACGCTTGAGAGGCTCGCCAATCAGTCTACCGGATTTTCCGCGGAGCGGCTGGTCGTGCTCGATACGGTGGTGCAGCGCCCTCAGCCGCCCGCGGCCTGGGATCAGGTTGCCGAACGTCTGCGCGCGGTTCCGGGCGTCGAGACCGTGGCGCTAGCCGACTGGCCGCTGCTCGACGGGAATGGCTGGAACGGATGCGTTTGGGTGAACGGCGCGCCGACCGAGGTCCTCGGCTACTTTCTGGGCGTCTCGCCCGGCTTTATGGACGCAATGAAGATTCCCCTTCTGGACGGCCGTGATCTCCGCGCGGGTGAGAGCTATCCCGGCGTTGCGATTGTCAACGAGGCGTTCGCAAAGCAATGCTTCGGCGGCGGGAATCCAATCGGAAAGTGGTTCGAGAGGGAGACCGGTAACGGCGTCACGCGCGGTCGCCTTCAGGTTGTGGGCCTGGTCCGTGATGCCCGCTACCGCAACATGCGCGAGCCCATTACGCCGACTGCTTACGTTCCCTTTCAGTCGGTCGACGCGAAAGGGACGGCACAGCCGAAAGGATCGGGGGCTTTCATCGTGCGCACGGCCGGTTCGAACCCGCTCGCGCTCGCGTCCCTGCTACGCCGCGAGGTACCGCGGGCGCGGCCGGAATTCCGCGTCGGCAATATCCGCACGCAGACGGAGATCAACCAGAGACACACCGTTCGGGAGCGGCTTCTCGCCATGGTGGCGATGTTCTTCGCGGCGGTTGCGCTGACGCTCGCCGGAGTCGGACTGTATGGCGTGCTCGACTACTCGGTGCTGCAACGGCGGCGCGAGATCGGCATCCGCATGGCGATCGGCGCGCAGGCAGGCGACATCGCGCGGCGAGTCACGGCCGGCGTCTTCTCAATGGTGATCGTGGGATCGCTCGCGGGCCTGGCGCTCGGGATGGCGTCGGTGCGATCGATCGAGGCGCTGCTCTATCAGGTGAAGCCTGCCGATCCGGTAATGCTTGCGCTTCCGTCGTTGACGATTCTAGCGGCGGCTCTGCTCGCGGCGCTGCCGGCGGTACTCCGCGCCGTGCGAATCGACCCGGTCGCGATGTTGCGCACCGAATAGCAATCTTCCCTTGACAATCTAGGGAGGCTTTGATATCCTTTCCATAGATCATCATAGGAACGGTATCGAAATGGCTAAATCGTCATCGCCGGCTCTTTTGCAAGGCACGTTGGACCTCCTTATTCTCCACGCTCTGCACCGCGGTGCACTGCATGGATACGCGATCGCCCAGACGATCCACCTGCTCTCCGATGAGGTGCTTAAGGTGGAGGAAGGCTCGCTTTACCCGGCTTTGTACCGCCTCGAGCTCGACGGCGCGATCTCGGCAAAGTGGGGCGTCTCGGAGAACAACCGCAAGGCCAAGTATTACGGAATCACGAAGCACGGCCGGAAACTGATCGCCGAACAACAGGAGACCTGGAGCAGGCTTTCGGCCGCCGTCGACCGTGTCCTCGCCAGGTGATCGAACATGCGCAGACTATTCTTGAAACTCTTTCGTCGCCGCCGACTCGCGCAGGATCTCGAGAGCGAACTCGCCTTCCACCGTGAAATGGCCGCGGCGCAGGGCAACGCCATCCCCCTGGGCAACACCGCCCTGATTAAGGAACAGGCCTTCGACCTCTGGCGATTCAACTGGATCGAAAACCTTTGGCGCGACGTGACCTACGCCGCTCGCTCGCTCCGGAGAAGTCCCGGTTTCGTGCTGAGCGCGCTCCTGTCCCTGGGCTTGGGAATCGGCGTCAACACCGCCATGTTTTCGATCGCCGTCGAGCTACTTCTCAGCGAGCCCTCGGTCACGGACGCTAAATCACTGGCCTCCGTTCGCCTGGGCAACAGCCACGCAGATCCGAAGGTCCTGGAGTTCCTTCGTGAGAGCCATGCGTTTCAGGATGTGGCCGGAGAGAATGAGGAGACCTTCATCAACTGGAATGACGGCCAGGAGACGCGCCGGGTCTTCGCAGTGCAGGCGACGAAGAATTACTTCACCGCCCTGGGCGTCCCTGTGGCACACGGCCGCGGCTGGAATACAAGCGATCCAAATGAAGTAGCCGTGCTCCGCTATCAGTTCTGGCGGAAACACTTCAACGGCGATCTTTCCATTGTTGGCCGGGCGATTCAACTTGACGGCCGCGCCTACACTGTCATTGGCATTCTTCCGGAATCCCACCGAACCCTGATGGGCTACGGCTTTTCGCCCGACGTGTATGTGCCGCGCTATATTGACACCACGCTTCTCGCCATATATGTGAGGCTCAAACCCGGCGTGCCGATTGGCGAAGCCCGCGCCGCGCTTCGAACACTCGCCGTGCGCCTCGATGCCGAATTGCCCAGGCCCTGGAAGTACAGCGAGAGGGTGAGAGCGACCGCGATCAGCGGCTTTGCCCGCCTCCAACAGGACAAGGAACTCATGACGGTCGGCCTGTTCTTCGCGGTTCTCCTGATTCTTGTAGGCCTCGTACTGCTCATCGCTTGCGTCAATGTTGCCGGCCTGCTCATCGCCCGGTCCTCCGCGCGGCGGCAGGAAATCGCCATCCGCCTCGCACTCGGCTCCAGCCGCGGGCGGCTTTTCCAACAACTTCTTTCGGAGGGCCTCGTGCTCTCGCTGCTTGGCACGGCACTCGGCTTCGCCTTTGCATTGGGCGTCGCCCGGTTTCTTGCCTCCGTGCCGCTTCCTGTCCCTTTACCAATCCAGATCCATATCGAGCCGGATTGGCGTGTCGTCACCTACGCCGCGCTTCTCGGGATCGTCACGACTCTTGCCAGTGGACTGACGCCCGCCTGGCAATCGGTCAAGGATTCGCTTACGTCCGGTCTCCAACGTGAACGCAGGCTTCGCCTTCGCCGCGGCCTGGTTGTGGCGCAGATCGCAGTCTCGTTTATCGTGCTTGCCACGGGCGCACTGTTCCTGCAAAACCTGCTTCGTTCTTCAGCGCTCAGCCTCGGGTTTGATGTGCGCAAGACGCTGCGCGCCGAGGTCCACCTTCCACCCGCCCAATATTCGGGTACGCAGCGTATTAACCTTTACGTCGAACAGGCGCTTCTGCAACTCGAAGCGATTCCCGGCATCGAAGCCGCAGCCTCCGCTCGCATTATTCCATTCACGGACTCCACCCGCTTCACCGCTGAACTAACCTTCACCGGCAGCGGAGAGAAACAGCAAGCTCGTTTTCATTGGAACGCCGTCTCGCCGGATTTCTTTCGCGCCATGGACATCCCGATCCTCGCCGGACGCCCTTTCCAGGTCAGCGATGGCAATGGGCCAAAGATCGTCATAGTTAATTCCGCTTTTGCGAAGCGGTACCTGGGGCAGCGGAGCCCTGTCGGCGCCACGTTCCTTTGGGACGAAAGCAAGACTCTTCACCAAATCGTAGGCGTAGTGGCCGGAACTAAGAATCTTACGATCGGCGAAGAGGATCTCCCACAGCTATATCAGCCGTTCACTCAAATTGAAAACAGCCGGCCACGCCTCCAATTCGTGCTTCGCTCCGCGACACCCCCGGCTGCGCAGCTGGCCGCCGTGCGGGAGGCGCTGCGACGAGTCGAGCCTTCCGCCGGCCTTGAAGTCGCTACGCTCTTTTCGAGCGTTGGGCTCGCCTTTCTGCCGTCCCAGATCGGAGCGGTGCTGATGGGCAGTATCGGACTGCTGGGTCTGTTGCTCGCCGCAATCGGGCTCTACGGCCTCTTGGCCTACACAGTCGCGCGCCGCACTCGCGAGATAGGTGTTCGCATCGCCCTCGGAGCCACCGGCCGCGAGATCTCCCGCATGATTCTGGTTGAGGCGGGCACGCTACTTGCCGTTGGATCGGTGATTGGTTGCGCGATCGCGCTCCTCGTGACCCGGCCTTTGTCGATGTTCCTCGTGCCTGGCTTGAGTCCATCCGACCCGGCCAGCTTCGCATCCGTGATCGCGGTGTTGGCCGCGACGGGCTTGTTGGCGTCGCTCGGACCGGTTCGCCGGGCAATCTCCGTCGACGTGATGAGCTGTCTCAGATACGAGTAGCGCCTCCGCGTCCTGCGCCGCGGTTGGGGTATACTATTCCCGGCCGGAAAACTGCCGGCCCTCGGTGGAGGCAATTAATGAAGAGACGAAACTTCCTGTGGGGCGCCGGTCTGTCCGCCGCCCAATTCGCCCAGGCCCAACAGCCGTCCCGGCCCGCGGGCGCTCGCGGCGGACGCGGTGCACGATCCGCCGAGAGCGGATTCTCGCGCGGCCTGCAGCCGCTCGACGGCGGCAAAATCGGCAACACCGGGGCAATGAAAATCACAGCCATCAAGACCTTTCTCGTCGGCGCGGGCGGCCGTAACTGGGTCTACGTGAAAATCCTCACCGACCAGGGCATCTATGGAATCGGCGAGGCCTACTCCGCCGGTCCCGACGAAGCCACCGTCAAGGTGATCGAGGACTTCGCGGGTTGGCTCGTAGGACAGGATCCCCGCAACGTACAGTACCTCTTCGACGTGATGTACAACACCACCCGTTTCCCCGGCGGGCTGATCGTCAACTCCGCAATCAGCGGCATTGAGCATGCTCTTTGGGACATTGCCGGAAAATCTGCCGGCGTGCCTGTCTGGGCCTTGCTCGGCGGGCGCACGCGCAACAAAATCCGCACCTATCAGAGCACCGGCGGAGCCACGCCGCAACAGGCCGGCGAAAACGCCAAACGAATGGTCGAGACTTACGGCTACACGGCTCTCAAAATGGGGATTCAGGCGCCCGGCGAGATGCCCTACAACCAGGCCACGCGCCAGACCGTCGAGCACGTGCGCGCCGTACGCGAGGCCGTCGGTCCCGATGTCGATATCGGCGTCGACGTGCATGCGAAGTTCTTCGAGGCGGCGCGCGCCATCCGGCTCGCCCATGCCATCGAACCCTTCAACCCCATGTGGATGGAAGAGTCGATTCGCACGGAAAACTTCGCCGCGATGAAGAAGCTCTCCGACCATGTCAACATCCCGCTCGCGAGCGGGGAGTGCAACTACATGATTCACGAGTTCCGCCCGCTGCTCGAGCTGCAGGCCCTCGATTTCGTCCAGCCCGATATCTGCTGCTGCGGCGGCGTTCTCACCATGAAGAAGATAGCCGCCATGGCCGAAGCCCAGTACATCATGGTGGCCCCGCACAACCCGATGAGCCCGCTCGCCACCGCCGTCAACGTGCATTTCGCGGCATCCACTCCGAACTTCTTCATCCTCGAATACTCCGCCCCCGACTCTGGTGCGCGCAAGGATGTGCTCAAGGAACCGCTGATGGTCAAGAAGGACGGTTACCTCGAAATTCCCAACAAACCCGGCTGGGGCGTGGAGTTGAATGAGGAAGCGTTCAAGCACATGCCGCCCGCCCCCTGGAGACGCGGCACGAGCTTTCGTTCCGACGGCTCGCCCTACTTTCAGTAGTTGGAAGGCGTGGCGAAGACCCGGGGGCGCGGCACTCCGGAAGTGAATGCCGCCGCGCCCTCCAGTCGGAAACAAGCGACCTTGCGAACCCGGGTCCCAAGGCCGTGCGGCCACTCGGAACGGCTCACACTACGCAGCGGAATCCACCCGCGACACTGAGATTCTGACGCGGTAGCCCAAAGCTCCCAGGAGACGAATCAGCAAATCGCTGGAAACGTTGTCGAGATTCCCGTTCAGAATCGAGGTAACTCTGGTGCGGGAAGAACCGCCCTTCCGGGCGACTTCAGCGTGAGTGAGCGCTTCGTCACGGACGATCTGCCGGAGTCGCTTGAGGAGGGCATGCTGAAGCTGCCATTCCTGGGCCTCGACGCCGCTCAGACCAAGCGCTCGCGCCAGCGCCTCGGGATTTCCAGCTGTCACCGTCTCAGTCTTAGTCATCTTGCATCTCCCTTAGGCGCTTCCGCGCAAGTAGGCGCTTCCGCGCAAGCTGAAAGGGGCAACCCAGGCCGCTCGCCCATCTGAAGCAAAACTCGAGCCTTGCCCAGCCGGCGAGAATGTCGCGAGGGAACTCCCGAATAGCCTCGCGCGCCCTTTCGTGGAAGACAACCGGCTGCAAACTACGAGTGTATTCAAAACCGGGACACGTCAGTGATGAGCCCGGAAGCAGGCCACTTCCCCGCTCTGCAGAGGCCCACCGTCATGCCACGCACGGGCGTCAACGGCAAGCAAGTGACAGTACTTCCGAAAACAGCGTCCTCAGGACCCCAGCGGATACGGGGGCGGTTCGTTATCGACCAGATAATGAAACATACTCGTGAACGACTCCGGCGTCATCCCGCAGACTTTCGCCAGCTTGGCGATTTCTCCTGAGTCTTCGAAGTCGTCGCGGCGCAGACGGATCATGTACCGCCGCGCAATCGCGTACCGCGCCGAGTAGATATCAACCAACCGCACCTTTGTCTTGCCGGTCTTCGGATCGAGCATTTCGCTGAACGGAATCGGCTTGAAGTGCCCGCCCTTGAGCGAGATCATGGCGGCGTCGCCGCCGGACAGCACGTACTTCGCCGCGCAGTATCCAAGGTCCCGGCAATATTCCATATCCATCGGGATCGGGTCCGCGCAGCGCAGCTCATAGCCGATGTCTTTCGAAACGACTGTGACCTTAATGCCGATTTCCTTCAGGCGCTTGGCGAGAGCGTCTTTCAGGATGCCGCCGAAAGGCAGCTCCGCCAGGCGAACATGCCCGTGCTCGTCGAGTTCCGCTCCCTTCAAGTCTTTCAGGTCGTCATTTCGGAGTCTCAGCGCGAGGCCCTCGGCGAGCACGGCGACGCCGTCTTTACGGCCTTCGGCATACCGCTTCGCGATTGCGATCGACAGAGTGTCGACGAGTTCCCGAAGCGGCACCTCGGGGTTTGGGAACTCTTCCGGAATGAGCGTCAAGGTGGCTCCCGCGGCCTTGCCGATGCCCAGCGCGAGGTGGCCCGCCGTGCGGCCCATCGCGATAACCAGGTACCACCGCGAGGTAGTCTTGGCGTCGGTCATGAGGTTCTGCACGAGCCCGACGCCAACGTGGCGCGCAGTCTGGTAACCGAAGGTGTCGACATCGGGAGCGAGGTCCAGGTCGTTGTCGATGGTTTTTGGAACGTGGACCACACGCACCTTACCGCCCGACGCCTTGGACACCGTCATGGCCGAAAACGCCGTATCGTCGCCGCCGATGGTGATGAGGCTGGCGATCCCCAACTTCTCGAGCGATCGAAGCACGGCGTCCATGCTTTCCCGCTTCTTAGTCGGGTTGGCGCGCGAGGTTCCCAGCGTGGACCCGCCGCGAAAATGAAGCCTGCTCATGGCCTCGATCGTCAGCGGGGTGACGCGGCTGATGTCATCCTGCATGATTGCTTCAAAGCCATCGCGAATGCCGATGACGTCTACGTGTTCGAGGAGGCTGCGGATCGACGCCGCTGCGATCACGCTGTTGATGCCTGGGGCGGGTCCGCCCCCTACGAGAATTCCGAGGTTGCTCATATGGACCCTTCCAGTTTATCGCGCCGCATTGGCGAAGCGCCGATGGAAGGGCCGCAAACGATGTCTGCCGTTGCCGCCGCGCCTGCGCGCCCCCGCCGCGAACCGGCGCGGCGGAAGGCAGGGTCGAAAAACCAACCTAACCCCATGAAAACACGAGAGCCCAAAAAAGCGAAGCTCGGGCCAAGCCTGCATTTGCCGCCTTTGGTTTTTCATGAAGTTTCGCGGGCCGTAGGCCCTCCCCAACAGGCGACGAAAGACGATC
>CAMDED010000211.1 GCA_945893365.1 Candidatus Sulfopaludibacter sp. SbA3
ACACGCTGGTTGCCTCGTCCCAGGGTGGTGCATCCTTACCCGGAGCAGCGCTTTGCCGTTATCCATCCAAGGTAAGAGCCGTATGCGTCAATCGCGCTTGTACGGATCTGTGCGGGGGGTGCGGGGTAACTTGCATCCCTACCGCGACATCGTCCTTTGTCGCCTGTTGGGGAGGGCCGCGGCGGCCCGCGAATTTCCATGAAAAAGCGGTCGGCGGCAATGTGGGGTTTCGCCCGGGCTTCGCTTTTTGAGGCTCTCGTGTTTTCATGGGGTTAGGTTGGTTATTCGACCCTGCCTTCGGCCGCACATATGGCAGGCCGCAAACGACGATGGCCTGCGTGCAACAGTTATTTCCCGACGAGCCCTAAGCGTGGCGAAGAGAACGGCTGTGCGAAATGCAATGGAATACGGCGCGGCCGTGTTCGTGGTGGCGTCTCTCGCTCTGCTGCCGCGGAACGCGTCGGAAAGCCTGGCGCGAGCCTACGCCGGTCTGCTCGACCGGGCGATCCCGCGGTTGCGAAGGGTCGGCATGCGCAACCTGGAATTCGCCATGCCCACGATGACCGGTCTCGAACGCTCGCGGTTGATCGACGGTGTATTCCGCTCGATCGCCCGCCTGCTTGTGGCTTTCGCGAAGCTCCCCGGCATCGGCAAATCGAACGTGGCGGAGTGGATTCGCTACGAGGGGTACGAGCACTTCGAAGAGGCGCGCCGCCGGGGGCGCGGCGTACTGTTCGCGACGGCGCATCTCGGTAACTGGGAGTTGAGCGCTTTTGCCCACGCCATCTTGTCGCGCCCCATGCATGTGATGGTGCGGCCGCTCGACAATCCGAAGATCGACCGGCTGGTTGAAACCCGGCGCGGGCTCTCCGGCAACCGGCTGATTCAGAAGAAGGACTTTCTACGGTCCGTTCTCAAGGCGCTGAAGGACAACGAGGCCGTCGGCGTCCTAATCGATCAGAACGCATCGCTTGACGAAGGCGTGTTTGTCGATTTCTTCGGCGTGCCGGCCTGCTGCGGAACCGGTTTTGCGAAGCTGGCCGCGCACTCGGGAGCCGCCGTCATTCCCGGCTTCGCGCTCTGGTCCGATAGCGAAAAGAAATATGTTTTGCGATTCTATCCGCCGCTCTACGCGACGGGCAACGCAGCCGAGGACACGCGGCTGCTGCACAAGCAACTGGAAAGCGTGATCCGCGAATACCCCGACCAGTGGCTGTGGATTCACAGACGATGGAAGACCAGGCCGGGCGGAGAACCGCCGCTATACGATTGAATGCCGCCGAATCGCCGGTCGCGCGACCGGAATTCGGCGAGCGCGGCTTCGAGATCCCGGGCGGTGAAGTCGGGCCACATGACGGGTGTGAAAACGAGCTCGGCATAGGCGCTCTGCCACAGCAGAAAATCGCTCAACCGGTGTTCCCCGCCCGTGCGAATCAGCAGATCGACGTCCGGGCCGAGGGAGCCGGATAGGGACTCTCCGGAGAGAATGCTTTCCGGAGAGAGAAAGCGCTCGGGGGAGAAATCGGCTAGCGCCAGGCGCGCTGCGCGGAGGATTTCGTCGCGCCCGGAGTAATCCACCGCGATCCTCAGCCGCATGCCTTCGCAATGCGCGGTAGTCGCCTCCGCGATGGCGATAGCCGCAAGCAGTGCCGGGGAGAGGCGGTCGCGGCGTCCCGTTACTTCGAGGCGAACTCCGTTTTCGAGACAGCGCGCGGCTTCCGAACTCAGGTAGGCTTCGAAGAGTTGCATCAACGCGCCTGTTTCGGCCGCTGGACGGCCCCAGTTATCCGAGGAGAACGCGTATAAGGTGAGCGTTCCGATTTCCAACTTGCAGGCCGCCTCGACGGTGCGGCGAACGGCGTCCGCGCCCGCCCTGTGCCCGGCCACGCGGGGCAAACCGCGGGCCGTGGCCCACCGCCCGTTGCCGTCCATGATGATCGCCACATGAAAAGTACTCTTCTCCATAAAGTATTGGCTCAAAAAAATTTGCGCCTATCGCGGACGCATTGCGCCGATCAGCGCTTCCATATGATTCAGGTACCGTTCGAGCGCCGCCCGGCCTTCGGTTGTGAGCTTGTATTCCGACTTCGGAACCCGTCCCTCAAAGCCTTTGGTGCATAGTACATACTCTGCTTCTTCGAGTTTGCGGGCGTGAACGCCAAGATTGCCGTCGGTGGTATGGAGCAGCTTCTTCAATTCGCTGAAAGTCAGCGTACGATTGACGGCGAGGGCGCTCAAGATGCCAAGACGCAGACGTTCGTGCACCAACCGGTCGAACTTCGAAGGCTCGGCATCCACGGGAACGGGGGCTCCCGGTTTCCGTTCGGATTTTCTCGCCCGGCTAGCCACCGTACCTCCTCGCGATAAGGCCGCCGAAGACTAGATGAAGTCCGCCGAAACCCAGGGCCAGCATTCCGTCGGCCCACGAATGCGGGGTAACGAGCGTTACGCCGCCCAAAGCCATGAAACAGGCCCCCATGATGGGGACAATGCGGGCGGAGAGGGCGCCGCCGCTCACCACGCCGGCGCCATAGAGCAGTAGCCAGATACCCGGAAGCAAGCTCGCGCTTGGGGAGGGAAACAGGATGGCGGTGAGCACGGCGCCCGCCAAAACCGGTGGCGCGAGACATAACGTAAACCGGTGAGCCGGCCCGTAAATCGCCGGGGACGCCTCAAGGGCGGCCTTCCGGCGCATTCCAAGAAAGCCGCAGGCAGCCGCGCACAACGCGCCGACGCACCAGGTAATCAACCACCTGGGAGCGGAGCGTCCGGCGGCCAGCGCCGCCGCCATGAGCGCGATGGCGCCCATCGCCACCATGCCCAAACCGGGAACCGCCGTAAACGATCCTGCGTTCGCGATGGTTTCGCGGATGAAGCGAAGGTTGTCCATCGCGTGTACATGCAATTCGACCGGCGGATCGGAACGCCGAATGGGACGGACTACAGCCATACGGCAATTATAGCTTATTGGGGATAGTCGTCAAGTACTTTTTGCTACAGAGCCACTCAGGACGCCGACCGCGCGCGTTTGACCGGCGCCGCTTCGGAGCGGTTGGGCATTGCCGGTGGACCGCCAAGCCGGCGCACCTGGTCGCTCACGCAGACCAGAAACATGGGCTGTTTCGCCCGTTTCAGCAGGTCGATAATGCGCTCGTGGTCCTCTTCGAGGAAGATGCTCTTGCCGTCGGTCAGGAGTTGCAGCTCCGATTCCCCCTTGAAGACATCGCTAAGCCGCTTGCCCATCTCCCGCTGCAGGAAACGTAATACCCGCCGGATTTTCTGGAGCGAGAAACCCTTCTGCCGCAGCTCCGCGATCACCATGATCTCGACGACTTCGCTTGGGAGATAGAGGCGCCTATGCCCGTCGTGGCCCGGAGAAACAACCTTCCGTTCATCCCACCATTGCAGCTGACGGAGGCTGACGCCGGAGAGTTGGGAGACCTCACTGCTGCTGAAAGCGGCTTCCGGCGCCGCTGGATCGAGGCGAGACTTTTTTGTTTTGAACATTTCCGCGCTTCCCTGTTTGACAATGCCGTACATCAGGATTGTATCGAAGTTCGCGCCAGTGTCAAGCCTATAGCCGGCCCGACCGGCCCGACGATCGCGCGGTCGCGCGTAGCCGGCGCCGATTCGGAGGGGCGGGTCCTGGCCGCAGTTTCGCGCGGAGCTGGCTTCCTTGTCACGGCCGCCTCCAGAGCGCCGTATTCGACCGACCGAACCCGATCCATCGGGATCGTCCGCGTGATTTGGTCGTCGCCGGCGAGAGTAATCCCGGTTGTGGAGCCGGCTTTCACAGATGCCGCGACCTTCGTTCCATCGCGCATGACGACGGTCGCGCGAGGGCTGTCCGAAGCTGAAGGCGCCGCTGGTTCCCGCTTTGAGCAGGACGACGGAATCAAGACGTTAAGTGCCGCGACCCCGGCGAATCCATGCAGTCGAATCATGGAACTCTCCTCCCTTCACGCAACTACATCTCATGGTCCCACGTATTACCTCGGGCAGGGCCCGGAGCCGTCAAGCCGGGCGGTCCGCCGCGGCTCTCACCGCCGCGATGTCGATGTTGCCATCGAAATCGCATATCGCCGGCAAATGCGTCCAGTCAAACCTGGATCGATCTCGCGCCGCAGGAGCCGATTTCCTTCGAGCCGGACTACCGCTTCTCACGAAAGAGCAAGAGCAACTTTTCCGCCCGTGAAGGGTTGGCCCGGAAGCTCGTCGACGTCAGCGGCTCAAACATAAACGGGCTGTAACCGGGTATCCGCCCAATGTCGATGTGGCGGAGATTCTGAAAGCCCATTGACCACTCGGGAAAGCGGCGTTCTCTGATGACCTCCCACAGCAATTCCGAGACGCCCCGGCGCCTCGGATCCTTTTCAATTGTGGAATAGAGTCTCTCCACCGCGCGCCGTTCACCCTCGAGGGCCTGCATGAAGGCTTCGTCCTAATACGGCAACAGACCGGTGATGCCGAGACGCGCGTTCTTCTCGCGGCTTTGCGCGAGCAATTCCAGTAATTCCGCCTCGGAAAAGCGTGTTACGGCGGAGCTAACGGGCGCCAGCCTGTTCAATCAACTCTTGCCATACTCTCCCGGAACGGAGCTCGCCTCTCCGATCGAGAAGCGCAGTGCGGAACGCGCCGCCAAGCGGTTCACCTTTTGGACCCGGTTCGTGCCGATGATGTTCCGCCAGCCGGTTCATGCCGATTCATCGCGCGAGATGCAGTGAAGGCGAACCGGCGCCCCTTGCCGTCGCCAGCGCACCCAACAACTCGATTAAGGGAGGCCTACAGGGGTGGTGAGAGACGCCTGACGCATCCCCCGCCACGTCAAATCGCGGCGAAGAGATTACGGCCGCCACGCTTCTCTTCGAGCCCCGGCAGGCACGTAGTAAAATGCGTTATGCGATGCGGAAGGCTGTGGTTGGCTCCGGCTTTAACTCTGTGTTCGCTATCGGCGCAAGACAGCAAACCGGAGATTCCGCCACCGGCCACGTTCGGCACGACTGTCGTAGATTCATCCGGCTTGCAGGGCCGCGTCTTTCACCTCGAACCCAATACCCGGAAGTTGCCGAACTTCGGCCGCATGAGTCCGGCCGGCTCCGTTTACACAACCTCGTTGAACGTGTGGCCGCAATAGCTTCGCCGAGGGATTCCCGAACGTTACGGAACGATTCGAGTGGTTCGCGATCGAGTACACCGGCAAGGTCTGGATCGAAACGACGGGGAGGTACCGGTTCAGCCTGCTGTCCGACGACGGAGCCAGGCTGAAGCTGAACAACAAGGTAGTCATCGACAACGATGGAGTTCATAGTGCGGAGGCTTTCAGCGCAAGCGCGACACTGACGCGCGGGGTTCATGAGATCACGGTCGAGTATTTTCAGGGACCGCGCTTTACCGTCGCGCTCGTGCTGGCGATTGCACTTCCGGGTGAACCGTGGAGGATTTTCAATATGAATGACTTCAAGCCGCCCAAAGACCCGGAGGAATGGCGGAAGGGCAAGATCTCCGATATCCGGGGCCAGACTGCCCGGTAGCCGTTGCCAAACCGCTCCCGCCTCCAAAAGCCAGTGAGGCGGCTGCTTTCCTCCAGTGGCTCATCGTCACCACTGTCCGTCTGCCAAGCGCAGGGCGGAACGCCGGAACCATTGGCGAAATGGTCGCGCACGTTGTTCGGAAATTGCCGCGCAATTGGTGAGATAAAGCCGGCATTGGTATCTAATCGAGGGTTTGACACGGCGGGAATTAGGGGTATATATTCGCCATGTACCGGACTCAAAATGAAATTCCCGTCAAGGAGCACGCCGATGATGAACCTAATCTCCCGCATCTGCCTGGCCGTTGCCGCCACCCTGTTCGCCGGTAGCGCGTTCGCGCAAACCGCACAAGTCACCGGAACCGTCAGCGATCCCACCGGCGCCGTGGTTCTGCGGGCCAAGCTCTTCGTTACGAATCTCGACACCGGCGTCGGCCGTGAATCGCTCACCAACGAAAGCGGCAACTACATCGTCACGGCTCTGCTGCCAGGCCGTTACCAAGTCTCGGCCGAAGCCGCCGGGTTCAAGCAGATGAAGCGCGGCCCCGTGACGCTGTCCATCGACCAGATCGCCCGCGTCGATTTCACCATGGAGGTCGGCGGGGTAGTCGAAGCCGTCAGCGTGGAGGCGTCCGGCGTGCTGCTCGACGCGGCCACCAGCACCATCGGCACGGTGGTCGAGAACCGTCAAGTCACCGAACTCCCGCTTAGCGGCCGGAATCCCATCGCGCTCGTCGCACTCACGCCCGGCGTCAGGATTCAAGGCGGATTCGGCGGCAAGGGCCAGTGGTCTAACTTCTCCGTCAACGGCGGCCTGGCGAACGCCAACACCGTGCTTGTCGAAGGCCTGGCCCTCGACTACGCTCAGATGAACTCGCCCGCCTACGTTCCCCCGGTCGACGCCACCCAGGAATTTCGCATCCAAACCAACAACTTCGCCGCGGAATATGGCCGCAGCGCGGGCGCCGTCGTCAACTTCAGCATCAAATCGGGCACCAACCGCTTGCACGGAACCGTCTACGAATTCCTGCGCAACAAATCGCTCGATGCAAACAACTTTTTCCAAAACCGCGCCGGCAACAAGCGCGCGGCCCTCACCTACAATCAATTCGGCGCTTCGGCGGGAGGGCCCATCCGGAAAGACCGCACCTTCTTCTTCGGTAACTACGAAGGCTATCGCCGCCGCGCCGGCTCTCCCACCATCACCACCGTGCCCACTGCACTCGAACGAGCCGGCGACTTCTCGCGAACGTTCAATTCCGCGGGCCGGATGGTCACGATCGCCGATCCCCTCACCACTCGCCCCGCCGATGGTTCCTACACCCGCGACATCTTCCCCGGCAACATCGTTCCGGCGTCACGCACGAGCCGTATCTCCACAAATTATCTCCCCATCTGGCCCACGGCGAACGCCCCGGGCGCCGCGTTCACCAATCTCAATAACTTCTCGACCTTCGGCGGCGGCGGCAACAACGAACATCAATACGTGACTAAGTTAGATCACAACCTCAACTCGCGGTGGAAGTTCTACGGCACCTGGGCGCACATTAAGGGAGACAGCTTCAGCCTCGATCCGTTCCAGTACAAGGTGAACCTCACCCGCCCCAACGTGAACCGCCTCTACAATGCAACCGTCGCGGCCAACGCCGTTTTCAGCCCCACCCTCATTGCCGAATTCCACTCCGGGTTCGCCCGCAGCGTTTCAGACAGCATTCCTTACGCCGTCACCCAAGGGTTCGATCTCACTACTCTCGGCTTCCCCAAATCCTACTATGACGCCGTCCAATACAAGGGCTTTCCCGGAATGGACATCGCCGGCGTCGCGAGCGTTGGAAGCCAGTCTTCCCACAGCCTCATCCTGGCGACCTTCAATAGCTGGAGCCAGCGCGGATCCATGACCTGGATCAGAGGGTCTCACACGGTTAAGTTCGGTGCGGACTACCGCACCCAGCAGCTCAACCAGTTTCAGTCGAACTTCTTCGGAGGCCAGTACAGTTTCAACAATCAGATGACAGCCGTCAATCCGCTGCGGCTCGACGCCAATAGCGGGATCGGCATGGCCTCGTTCCTTCTGGGTTACGCCGCGGGCGGCACGGTCGCGAAGAGCGAACGGCTGGCCAACCAGCGCAACTATCTTTCGTCCTTCCTCCAGGACGACTGGAAAATCAGCCGGAAGCTTACCTTGAACTTCGGCATCGAGTACGGCCTCGAATTCCCCATCACCGAACGCTACGACCGCAAGATGTGGTTCGATCCATCCGCCGATCTTCCTGCCGGCAGGAACGTGGGCCTGCCCCTGCGCGGCGGCTATCGCTTCGCCTCTCCGGAAACGCGGTCGCCTTACGATTTGTTCAAACGCCAAGTGTCTCCGCGCTTCGGCTTCGCGTATCAAATGTTCCCTCGCACCGTTGTAAGAGGCGGCTACGGCATCTTCTGGCTTCCGGCCGCGATCACGGAAGTGACGGGCGATGTCCGTGCCCCGGCTTGGGCCATCAGCACCGGCATGCTCGGCTCGATTGACGGCGGGCTGACTCCTTATCACACGCTCGACAATCCATTCCCCAACGGCATCCTCACTCCGCCCGGAAGTTCGCAGGGTCTCGATACGCTGGTCGGCTTAGGCGGGGCCGCCAACCTGCGCGACTTCCGTACCGGCTACATGCAACAGTGGAACTTCGGCATCCAGCGCGAACTGGGCCGCAACATGATCCTCGAGGTTGCCTATGCCGGCAGCAAGGGGACCGGTCTCCCCGCGCAATACGGATCGCAATTGAACCAGCTCCCCGACGCGCTGCTGGCCCAGGGTGCCCGTCTGCAGGATCTTGTGCCCAACCCCTTCTTCGGATTCGTACCCACGGGAACGCTCGCGCAGCCCACAGTGCAGCGCGGTCAGTTGCTGCGTCCGTACCCGCAGTTCACGAGCTTGACGCTCGAAGGCTTTCCCATCGGCCATTCCATTTATCACTCGTTCCAAATGCAGTTCAACAAGCGCTTCTCGACGTCGCTCATCGGAGTCGCCTACACAGTCAGCAAGGGTATCGGCAACACGGAGAGTCGCAGCGATTGGCTGGAGGGTGGCGCGCAGAACGCCAGCATGCGATTCCTCAACAATAACAACCGCGCGCTCGACCGCTCTTTGAACCTTTTCGATAGTCCCCAGCGCCTGGTGGTCAACTATTCGCTCGACCTGCCGTTCGGGCCGGGGCAGCGTTTCCTGAGGAACCTGGGTCCGTTCGGCCGCGTGGTTTCCGGCTGGCAGCTTTCCGGCGTCTACACCGTTCAAAGCGGCACGCCGCTGGGGCTCGACGCGATTACGAACCTCACCGGTTCGTTCGGTGGCGGATCCAGCCCCAACAACAACGGTACCAGCGCCAGATTAACCGGACCGGCAAATGACCGCATCGGCCGCTGGTTCAACACCGGCGTCTTCAGCCAGCCCCCGGCTTTCACCTATGGAGACACCGGCCGCGCCCTGCCCGATACGCGCCACCATGGAATCCACAATCTCGACCTTGGGGCATTCAAGAACAACAAGTTCGGCTCTGACGGCCGGTATAATCTTCAGTTCCGCGCCGAGCTTTTCAACATGGCGAACCACGTCCGCTTCGGATATCCCGGGATGTCCTTCGGGAACCCGCAGTTCGGCGTCATTAGCAGTCAGGGAAACACTCCCCGTCAGATTCAGGTAGCGCTGAAATTCCTGTTCTGACATCGCGCGCCGCTGCCCCCAAAGAAGGCTAAGGACTTGGAATGAAATAACCGTTGCATTGCATTTGGTAGCCGTGGGGCAGGCGGAGCGCCGGGATAAACCGGCATGCAATAAGGAATGAAAGAGTCCGGCAGGAAAGGAGGAGCGAATCCATCCTGACCCCGAGTCTTGCGGAGCGCATCGTAAGGTGCGGTCCGAAGCGTAGACAGGGGCAGCGACGGGCAGGGTATTGAGCTTCGAA
>CAMDED010000212.1 GCA_945893365.1 Candidatus Sulfopaludibacter sp. SbA3
CTCCGGAACTTCACCTTCGGATTGTGCTTCGCCAGCGTCTTGGTGATCGCCGCCGTCAGCGTCGTCTTCCCGTGATCGACGTGCCCGATCGTTCCGATATTGATGTGCGGCTTGCTTCGGTCAAATTTCTCTTTCGCCATTGCCTCTCCTAGCCTAAGAATCCGGCTATCGCTCTTTCGCCAACTACCTCGTCACCTTGCCCTGTACCCGGCTCACGATTTCCTCCGCCTGACTCGCGGGCACTTCTTCATACTTGCCGAAGTGCATCGTGAAGCTGCCGCGGCCCTGCGTTCGCGAGCGCAATTCCGTCGCGTATCCGAACATCTCCGACAGCGGCACGCTCGACTTGATGATCTGCGACGTTCCCCGCAGCTCCATCCCTTCGATGCGGCCGCGGCGGGAATTCAGATCGCCGATCACGTCTCCCATGTACTCTTCCGGAACCACCACTTCGACCGTCATGATCGGCTCAAGCAGCACGGGCTTCGCGCGCCTCGCCGCCTCTTTGATCGCCATCGAACCGGCGATCTTGAAGGCCATTTCCGAGGACTCGACGTCGTGGTAGGTGCCGTCGTACAGAGTCACCTTCAAGTCCGACATCGGGTAACCTGCCAGAATGCCGCCTTCAAGCGCCTCGACCATGCCCGCTTCGATCGGCTTGATGAATTCCTTGGGAATCGATCCGCCGGTGATGTCGTTCTCAAACTCGAAACCGGAGCCCGAAGGCAGCGGCTCGAGCCGGATCTTGCAATGCCCGTACTGGCCGCGTCCGCCCGATTGCCGCACGAAGCGCCCTTCCGCTTCCGATTTCTTGCGGACCGTTTCGCGATAAGCCACCTGGGGCTTGCCCACGTTTGCCGCTACGCCGAACTCGCGCATCATGCGATCCACGATGATTTCCAGATGCAGCTCGCCCATTCCGGAGAGAATGGTCTGGCCCGTCTCGTGGTCGGTCGCGACGCGGAACGTGGGATCTTCCTGCGCCAGTTTCTGGATCGCGAGGCCCAGCTTTTCCTGGTCCGCCTTCGTCTTCGGCTCAACCGCCAACTGAATGACCGGCGTCGGGAAGTCGATCGACTCGAGCACGATCTGCGCCTTGTCGTCGCAAATCGTGTCGCCCGTCGAAACCGTCTTCAAACCCACTAGGGCCGCAATGTCGCCGGCCAGGATTTCCTGAATTTCCTCGCGCTTGTTGGCGTGCATGCGGAGGAGGCGCCCGACGCGCTCCTTCCGGCCCTTCGCCACGTTGAACACGTGCTCGCCCGACGCCAGTTTTCCCGAGTACACGCGGAAGAACGCCAACTGGCCGACAAACGGGTCGGTCATGATCTTAAACACGAGCGCCGCGAACGGTTCGCTATCGGAACAGGTTCGTTCCAGTTTCTCTTCGGAGTTTCCGACCGCGGTGCCCTGCACCGGCGGCACGTCGAGCGGCGAGGGGAGATAGTCGACCACGGCGTCGAGCATCGTCTGTACTCCCTTGTTCTTGAACGCCGACCCGCAGATCACGGGGAAAATCTTCAGAGCGATCGTCGCTTTGCGGATCCCGGCCATGATTTCCGCCGGCGTGAGCGCTTCCCCGTTGACGAACTTCCCAAACAAGGCGTCGTCGAACTCGGAAACCGCCTCGATCATGTGATCGCGGTACTCGCGGGCTTTCTCCAGCAGTTCTTCCGGGATATCCACGGTGTCGTATTGCGCGCCGAGCGTTTCGTCGTGCCAGACCATCGCCTTCATCTGAACCAGATCGACAACGCCTTTGAAGTGCTCTTCCGCGCCGATCGGAATCTGGATCGGTACCGGACGGCACTTCAGACGGCCGATGATCGTATCGACCGAATGATAGAAGTCCGCTCCCACGCGGTCCATTTTGTTGATGAAACAAATCCGCGGAACGCTATACTTATCCGCCTGCCGCCAAACCGTTTCCGACTGAGGCTGCACTCCTGCAACGGCGTCAAACACGGCGACGGCGCCGTCGAGGACGCGCAAGCTGCGCTCCACCTCGGCCGTGAAATCCACGTGGCCCGGAGTATCGATAATATTGATCTGACAATCGTTCCACTCGCAGGTCGTGGCCGCGGAGGTGATCGTAATGCCGCGCTCCTGCTCCTGCTCCATCCAGTCCATGACGGCCGTGCCTTCGTGGACTTCGCCGAGCTTGTGCGTGCGGCCCGTGTAATACAGAATACGCTCGGTCGTCGTGGTTTTACCGGCATCGATATGGGCTGCGATGCCGATATTCCTCATCCTGTCGAGCGGTATGGTGCGTGCCATAAAAAAGAAACTCTACTTTATTACCTTTACTACCACCGGTAGTGCGCGAACGCCTTATTGGCTTCCGCCATGCGGTGAACGTCATCCCTTTTCTTAATCGCGCCGCCTCTCATATTAGCGGCGTCGTTTAATTCGTTCGCCAAGCGCTCCGGCATGCCCTTCTCGGGCCGGGACCGGGCATTCGAAACAATCCAGCGAATCGCCAGACTGGTGCGCCGGTTCTGCGGAACTTCGATCGGAACCTGATAATTGGCGCCGCCGACGCGCCGGGTCTTCACTTCGACCAGCGGCCTGCAGTTCTCGACCGCCTTCTTGAACAGCTTCAGCGGATCGTCGCCCGACCGCTCGCGAAGCTTGTCCATCGAGGTGTAGAAAATCGCCTGCGCGGTATTTTTCTTGCCGTCCCACATCATCGAGCAGACGAACTTCTCGACGAGCGTTGAGTTATACATCGGATCGGCCGGGACTTCGCGGATTTCAACACGTCTTCTACGTGGCATAGGATCTTAGGCCTTGGGCCGCTTGGCTCCGTACTTGGACCGGCCCTGCTTGCGGTTCGCGACGCCGGCGGTGTCGAGTGCGCCGCGGATCACGTGATAGCGGACGCCGGGAAGATCTTTCACGCGGCCGCCGCGAATCAGGACAATGGAATGCTCTTGAAGATTGTGCCCGACGCCCGGGATGTAGGTTGTGACCTCGATTCCGTTCGTGAGGCGCACGCGGGCAACCTTGCGGAGCGCCGAGTTCGGCTTCTTTGGAGTGGAGGTGTAGACGCGGGTACACACGCCGCGCTTCTGCGGACAGCTCTGCAGAGCGGGACTTGCCGTTTTCCAGCGTGGCGGTTTACGCCCGTTGCGCACAAGTTGATTGAAGGTTGGCAAAAACGGTCCTCTAAACTTTGTCTAAACCATGGCAACCGCCCGGCACAAATCGCCTTCCGCATCAAATTAACGGGTGGGCCACCGGGCAGCACACGTGAGCGAAACTGCTCACACCTGCGAGGGAACTAGCTTCGGACAGGCCCATGCTCCAGACTGCGGCGGCGTTGAATCCGCCCTGAAACCTCGGGGCCTCACTTCCGGCCGGATTCCTGAAAAACTGCAAACCGGGAATGGTAGCGCGGAAGCAGACAGCTAACTCGCGAACCTTTTGATAATACCTAAGCCGGAAATAGTTGTCAACGTCGATTTTTCCCGTTTCACCGAAAAATCGAAATAATCCTTTTTTTCCGGGACCGGTAAGCGCGCGTGTCGAGCGGCGAGCGCCGTTAAAACGGGGACTGAGGCGAACCGAGGCACGGACGCCTTACGGAAAGGCTCGTTCGAGGAAAAAGCCCGTTCGAGGAAAAAGCCCGATTCGGCCTTTGGCCGGGAAATGCCGACCCGTGACGAGCCCATGACGACCCTCGAATCGCTTTCCGATGCCCAGAACGTCGCAGCGGAAAATTCTTGCCGAAGCCATTTGTTCACTCGGTGTGATCCGCCATGCGTAAGCATGGCCGACCCGCGAACCGGACAGCCCGCATTTCTTCGCATAGCGGCTCGGCTTTTGAACTCATTCTTGAGTGAAGCTTCGGGACGATGCGCCGGTTGTTCTGCGATAAGCGGTACGAATCGACGGCGCGGGAATTACGTCATTGACGCCATAAAGGCGGCGGAGGCCAGACGGACGCGGGCCGGGCGGTCGAGAATCATGGACTATTTTGGGCACGGAGGCGAAGGCCAGGTCACGGTTAGGCTGAAGTGCTGGTATCAGCGCTCTGGAGTGGGTGCGGGCCATTACGGCGGCTGGGGGCGGAAGGCCCCGCCGAGCTTTCCGCACCGGGAGGAGCAGCGCTAGACGTCCTCCTCGGCCGCCAGGGTTCGCTCGGGATCGGGGGAAAAAAGCAAAAATGCTACAAGGGAGGCGGCTGGGTGTAACATCAGTGGTAGGCAGGTGTCCCGATGGAAGACGCCCGGCCACGAAGGAGAAATTCCCCCATGGATTCTCATCTCAACCACGTGTTGTTGCGTTACCTTACGATCGTCGCACTGTTTTCTGCGGCCTCGTTCGACGCGGTATTGGCTCAAACCGCGCCGTCGCTGGGTTCAGCGGCGAGCTTTGCCGTCCTGGGTGCTTCGACGGTCACTTGTACTGGTGTGTCCACCATCACCGGAGACGTTGGCGTCAGCCCCGGTACTGCGGTTACGGGTTTCCCCGCACCGTGCACCGTCACCGCGGGAGCAATACAGGCGGGTAATGCAGCCGCGCTCCAGGCTCAAAGTGATGCCGCGCTTGCGTACGCCGCTCTTCTAGCCCAGACCTGCACTAGCAACTTGAGTGGCCAGACTCTGGGCGTAGGCGTGACGACGCTGGGGCCAGGCGTTTATTGTTTTAGTTCCTCGGCCCAATTAACTGGAACACTCAATCTGACGGGCGTGGGCCCCTGGATTTTCCAGATAGGGAGCACGCTCACGACTGCCAGCAACGCTTCTGTTCTCGTTAATGGAAGCGGAAGTAGTCAAGCTTGCACGCCGGGAGCGTTTTGGGCCGTCGGCAGTTCCGCGACCGTAGGTACAGGTACTCAGTTCCAGGGAACCATTCTCGCGCTTGTCAGTGACACTGTGACAACGAACGCAAACGTGTCTGGCGGAGTTTTTGCGCTAACCGGCGCAGTGACGCTGGACACCAACCGCGTCTCCGCCTGCAGTCCGGGCCCCATCGACACCTGCAGCGGAATGATTGGCGACGTCGTGTGGCAGGACACCGACGGTGACGGAATTCAGGAGGCGGGAGAGCCGGGCATCAACGGCGTCACGGTCCGGCTGAAGAACTCCGTGGGGACGGTGATCAAGACCGTCGTCACCGCTACCGTGGGCACGGAGCAGGGCGCTTACAAGTTTACGGGGGTGTGCGCGGGCACGTATACGGTGGAAGTAGACACGACCACGCTGCCGCCGGGCCTCTCTGCAACGCTGACCGGAGCGGGACCGGATCGCGCGGTCGACAGCAACGGCAGCCCCGCGGTGGTCACCCTCACGGCGGATAACTCGTCTAACTTTACCATCGACTTCGGCTACAACGCCCCCTGCACCGGCAAGATCGGGGATTTCGTCTGGAGCGACACCAACGCGAATGGCATACAGGACTCCGGCGAGCCGGGTATCAACGGCGTGAAGGTCAATCTCTTCGATGCCTCCGGCACCACGCTACTCGCTACGACGACGACCAATTCCAGCGGGTTCTACCAGTTCAGCGGTAAGTGCGCAGCCTGCTATACAGTAAAGGTGGACGCCACCACGCTGCCGCCGAACCTCACCCAGACCACGTCCGGCGCTGGCTCCGACAGCTCCAAGGATAGCAACGGAAGCCCGGCTCAAGTCGTACTGAACGCCAACAATTCCGTCGACAATACGATCGATTTCGGTTACAAGCCGGCATGTTCCGGAACCATTGGCGATTACGTGTGGCACGATCAGAACTACAACGGCATTCAGGATACGGGCGAGCCGGGTCTGAACGGGGTCACCATCCGCCTGAAGAACTCGTCCGGCGCGGTGATTGCGACGACGGTAACGGCAACGAACGCCGGCAAGAGCGGCTACTACCAGTTCACCGGCGTATGCTCCGGCAGCTTCAAGGTTGACGTCGATCAAACCACGGTCCCGGCGGGCTTTGTGGCCACGACCGCAAACGCGCCTGGCAGCACCTCAAACAATAACAGCAATACGGATCCGTCTACCGTCACGCTCGCGTCCGGCAGCAGCGTCGTGACCAACGTCGATTTTGGATTTGTCGCTCCCTGTACCGGCAAAATCGGCGACTTCGTTTGGGAGGACAGCAACAAGAACGGAAAGCAGGATGCAGGCGAACCCGGAATCAACGGGGTTACCATCAACCTGCGAGATCCGAACAACAACGTGCTGCTCGCGACGACCACCACTAACTCCAGCGGGTTCTATCAGTTCACTGGACTCTGCGCCGATCGTTACAAGGTGGAAGTGGTAACGCCTTCGGGCTACACGCGGACCTCGAAAAACGCCTCTGGCGTTTCAGACGCGCTCGACAGCGATGGTAGTCCGGTGAGCGTAACGCTAAGCACGGCGTCGAGCGTCATCAACACGATCGACTTCGGTTTCAAGAAGAACGTCGTGCTGGTCTGCCCGCACAGCCAAGGCTACTGGAAGGAGCACGACGAATTGTGGCCGGTGAGCAGCTTGACGCTAGGTTCGCAGACGTACACGAAGGCCGAACTTCTGGCTCTGCTGAACCGTTCGGTCAACGGGGATGCGAGCATCACTCTTGCGAAGCAGTTGATCGCCGCTAAGTTGAATATCCTGAAGGGCGCCGTTTCGACGCCGATTGCCGCCACCATCACGGCGGCGGACGCCCTGCTCGCCGCCCGCACGGGCAAGCTTCCGTACGGCCTCTCCTCTTCATCCACGACCGGCTCTCAGATGGTCTCGAAAGCCGGCAAGCTTGAGGACTTCAACACAGGAGATCTGACAAGTGGTTGTTCATCCTGTAGCAGTAGCGGCTCTCATGGCACTTACGAGGACCACGACCGCGACGAGCGAGACCGCGACGGTCGCCAAGGCCGTTACTGGGATGACGACGAGGACGACCCCGACCACCGCTATTCCCGCCGGAGATAGCGCGCGGGGAAAACCCGGCGCTGTTGAGCGGTCCGCCAGTTCTTCCGGGCGGACCGCTTCTCTGTTTGTGCCGTTGGAATTGAATCTTGGCGAATAATTCCCTCGCCGGAGGTCCCCGCGCCGTCCGCAGCTGGGGGCGCCAGAGGTACACCGGGTCCAGGGTGCCGGCTGCCGCCTACTGATAAGGTTAAGAGGCCAGCGCGTGTGCAGCGCCTCTACTACCCGCCCGGGCCTTGGCCCTGCGGGAGGGCCGGGTGGCCTTCCGCCCACGAGGCGCCATTATGACGGTGTTTCAAGAGGCATGCGAGGACCGCTCCGGACGTTCCGGACGTTCCGGTTAGCACGCCCATCCGTGCGGATCTCGCCACGGGTTGCGTCTAAAAAACCATCCGTTTCTCCAGGACCTGGAGTGAGGCTTCCGCATCGTCCCGAAAGCTCATTCAAGAATCAATTCGCAGACCGAGCCGCGATGCGTGCGCGGGGCCCGCAGGCTTACGCATGACCGGCTCGGACCCGTGTTGCACACATTGCGCCGACAAGAACTTTCTGTCCGGATGTACTATTTCAGAACCAGCACAGCCATCTTGCCGTCAGTGATCAGATCGTCTCCCGTCGCGTTGCGGCCGCGCTTCGGCACTACGGGCCGGTCCACCAGATGACTCCGCTGCACCTTTCCTGCAAACTGCAAATCGGACACGGCCTTTTGGCGCTCCTCGTCGATCTGGGGGTTGATCCGGTGAATGAAGGTCGAGTGCTCCTGTGAAAATTCAATGCCCGTGTCGTGCGTGGCGGAGGACACCCAAACCTCCCGCCCGTCCCATTCCCCAGGCCGTTTCCAAATTCGAAGATGATGCCTTTTGGCGAAGGTGTTGTTCTGTTTCTGGAAGACCATGTCCGGAATCCGGCCGTCCAGTATCAGGATCGACATCGGCGCTGCTTTGTAACCGCGGTGCTCGGCCACGGCGCGGATCGTCTCCAGCAGGCTTTCGGGGTTTCTGGCAGAGGCGGTGGTCCAGCCGGCGCCGGCGAAAGCGGCTTCCACCTGGTCGCGCGAGCCGACGAACATGAGATTGGTGATGTCCGACGGCGTCAGATCCTTCTCCGTCTGGGTTTGGAAGGGCTGTCCCAGCACGATCGCTCGCAACGATGCGTCCGGCGCCGCTGCTTGCGGGCTATCCGTCGGACCGCCCCATGAGACCGCTTTTGTGAGTTTGAGCGTGAGTTCGACGCCCGGGTCGTAGGTGATGGACGTATCGGCCTGCCTCAGCACCATGGACTTGGCCGCGCGCAGGATTTCGGAAAACTTCGCCGCCCGCTCGCTCAGTTTTTCCAAGCCCTTATCGATTTGGGCTGTCATGGTTTCAGAACTAAGAATGCCCATGATGCGGCCTGTTTCGTCCACCGACTCGCGGGCGTTATCGACGGCGGACACTTTCGCCGTAATCCCGGTCCCTGTCGTTCCCGAATAGGACAACTGCGTGAATCCCAATTCCAGGATGGCCCGTTCGCCGTCCTTATTCTCGACGGCCAGAACCGTGCCGGCCGCAGTGGCGCCGGGAGCGGCAACCGCCGGCGCGATCAGGACGGCTTCGACGGAGTCACCCACCTTGGAGGAGGCGGACGAAATTTTCGTCTTCAAGCGGACCTGAAGCTCCGTGCCGGCCGGAATCTCCACGGCGGCGGCCGACGCCGCGGAGAATATCGCGATCGAGAGGGAAATCAACGCGCCCATGCCAATATACTAACGTTTGTAACGGAATTCGGTTACATAGTCGCGCACGGCAAGGAGGAAACACGGAATGGATATGTTCGCGCTGAAGCTTTCGATCGCCGAGAAAATACTACGGCCGATTCTGGTGTACGCCGGGCTGGTGCTGTTCCTGCGTCTGTTCGGAAAGCGCGAACTGGCTCAATTGAATCCGTTCGACCTGGTGGTCCTGCTGTCCCTGTCCAACACGGTTCAAAACGCGATGATCGGGGACGACAACACGGTGACGGGAGGGCTGATCGGCGCTTTCTCGCTGATGGCGTTCAACTACGTTGTGGTGCGGTTCTTCTTCCGGCACCGGCGGCTCGACCAGATCATGGAGGGCATTCCGACGGTGCTGATAGAGAAAGGACGCCTCAACCACAAAGCTCTGGCCAAGGAGTTGCTGACACTGCCGGAATTGGCGACGGCGGCGCACCGGCAGGGTTTCAGGAAACTCGAAGACGTGAAGCGCTGCGTGATCGACCCCGGAGGAAGCTTTTCAATGGAAGGGAAAGAGCCGTCGGCCTCTGAACGGCAGCACGCGGAACTGCTCGCGCGGCTGGATAAGTTGAGCCTTGAAATCGCGGCTCTGCGGCGCGCAGCCGGCTAAGCGCTTGGAATTGTAGCAATTGGCAGCCGGTGGGTTCGGGCGGAGCGCCGGGATAAACCGGCATGCAATAAGGAATGAAAGAGTCCGGCAGGAAAGGAGGAGCGAATCCATCCTGACCCCGAGTCTTGCGGAGCGCATCGTAAGGTGCGGTCCGAAGCGTAGACAGGGGCAGCG
>CAMDED010000213.1 GCA_945893365.1 Candidatus Sulfopaludibacter sp. SbA3
CTGGGCGGAGCCGGTGCTGCTCGAGCCTGTGCGCGTCGAGAACGGCTTCGCGACTGCGTCGAGCGCGCCTGGCGCGGGCATCGCGTGGGACGAAGCGGCGGTCGCACGGCTGCTTTGCTAGCCGCGGGGCTCGCCGCCCCACGCTCCCCATGTTCCCATTGACACGTTAAACGAAGAATAGTATTGTATTTTCACGAGCGTTGTCCCGCGGGGCGCCGTCGGCGCCAACATGAAACGGATCGATATCGATGAAGGTTGACCGCATCGTCGCGCTAACGAGCTTTGTTCCGCCAAGTGCCGCTATAACCGCAAAGGCCGTGTATCGAACTACAAGGAGATCTCGCATGTCGCATAAGCAATGTTTGCTTGGGAGTTTGGCCCTGGCCATTTTCGCCGTGGGTCTTTCCGCGCAGGAATATCGCGGTCGTGTACAGGGTTCGGTGACCGACGGGACGCAGGCAAGCATAGCCGGCGCCACGGTGACGCTCAGCAGCGTGAACACCGGCGTGTCGAGCACGCGGCAAACCAACGAGCAGGGACGCTATCTCTTCGACTTGGTGCTGCCTGGAAAATACACCGTCAGCGTCCAATTGCAAGGCTTCAGCAAGTTCGTGCAGGAAAACGTGGTGCTGCAGTCGCGCTCCGATGTGACCGTGGACGCGGAGCTGCGTCCGGGCGACGTGCGCGAGACCGTGACCGTGGAGGGGCAGGCCAGTACCGTGCAGTTCAACACGAGCAAGCTCGAGACAACGGTGGACAGCGCACTGGTGAGCAACCTGCCGCAAATCTCCCGCAACCCGCTACTACTCGCCCGCCTCGATCCGGCGGTCGTGCAGAGCGACACCGCGCGCGAAGTTGAGCCCTACATGACGTGGTCCGGCAACCGGCAGCAAATCGGCGGCGGCCGCGACTACTCAAACGACCTGCAGATCGACGGCAGCCCCATCGGCATCGGCTACAAAACCAGCTACATGCCGTCTCCCGACTCGGTCCAGGAAGTGGCGGTGCAGCAGAATGCGGTGGACGCCGAATACGGGCATTCCTCCGGGTCCGCCATTACGCTGACGATGAAGGCCGGCACCAATGCATGGCACGGCAACGCCTTCTATCAAGGGCAATACCCGTGGGCGAATGCGCTCGAGAACCGCGTCTTCCGCACGATCAACACGGGCCGCACCCACATGTACGGGGGAACGCTGGGCGGTCCCATTAAGAAGAACAAACTCTTCAACTTCTTCTCCTATGAGCAATGGAGGAAGACCGATCCGAACGATCTGATCAACACGCTGCCAAGCGACCTGGAGCGCGATGGGAACTTCTCGCAGTCGCTCAATGCGGTAGGCGGGTTGCGCACGATCTACGATCCGTTCACGACGCAGACCTCGGCGAACGGCGCGACCGTGACCCGGACGCCGCTGCCCGGCAACATCATCCCTAAGTCGATGCAGGATCCGATTGCGACTCTCTACATGGGCAAGTTGTGGAAGTCCAACCGTCCCGGCCAGGGCCCCTACAACATCAACAACTACTACGTTCCGCTGCCGATCCGCTACGACTATCACAATCTGTCGAACCGGACCGACTACGCCCCCAACGACAAGCTTCGGTTCTATGGCCGCTACAGCAAACTTTGGACCCCCGTGACGACGTCCAATCCCACCGGGTCCGACTTCTACGTTAACGATCGCGGCAGTCAGCGCGACGCACTGTCGATCTCCGGCGACGCGGTCTACATGGCCAGCCCGACCACCATCGTCAACGTCAACGCCACCTATCACAGCTTCGTCGACGCCTCGCAATACGCCGCCACCGCCCAAACCGGCTGGGATAAGATCTGGCCCAATTCCAGCTTCTACAAGACCATCTTCAATAACAAGGCTGTGCCGGAGCTGCTTCCGCGCATGTCCATCATGGGCGTCAACAACGGCGAATACTGGGCCGCGCTCGGACCCCGCGGCGGGACCTGGAATCAGCGGCCCACCGCCGACAGCGTCAGCGTGAAGGTTGCGCGCCAGCAAGGCAAGCACTATCTCAAGATGGGCGCCGACACGCGCGGCACGCGCACCACCAGCCTGATCGTCAGCAACAATCCGGGTTTCGGATTCCAGGCGGACGGAACTTCCGCAACCTACGTGAATCCGGATCTGCGCACATCCGGCGACGGCTACGCCACGTTTCTTATGGGCGCGATTCAGCCAGCCGGCGGCGGCGCCGATAGCTGGGACAGCGGCTCCACCTCGATGACGGCGACCATCCTGCCGGAAGGGCAGAACCGGTTCTACGGCGCCTTTTTCAACGACGACTGGAAGGTAAGCCGGGATCTCACCATCAACGCCGGTCTGCGCTACGAGTTTGAGACCGCCTACTCGGATCCGCAAGACCGCCTCACGCGCCCGCTCGATCTCACTTCGGCGATTCCGGAAATGCAGGGTGCGGGCGCGCCGCGGATGCCCGCCGAGCTCGCGCAGTTTTATAAGGGTCCCACTATCCTCAACGGCGCTTTTCAGTTTGCCGATTCGAATAACCGGGGACAGTGGAACGCGGGCAAGGGCGGTTTGTCCCCGCGTGTCGGCATGGCCTACCGGATCAACGACAAGACTTCCTTCCGGGTCGGCTACGGGCGTTATCTGACGCCCTGGACCGGAGGAACCTTCAATATCTTCGACACCATCTATGTTGGGTACAAGAACGTAACGGGCGCCTACCCGGCCGTGCTCGGCGTTCCTCAGGCGCGGCTGCGGGATCCCTTCCCGGCATCCGCTCCCGTGGTTCCGGCCTACGAGAAGGCTCTGGGCCGCTATACGGGGTTGGGAGATTCGCTCTCTTACGTGGCCGCCAACCGGCCGCGCAGCTACAGCGACCGCATCAACTTCTCCCTGCAGCGCCAGTTGATGCAGAACATGGTGCTCGACGTCACTTACTATTTGAACTTCTCCAACCAGAACATCGGCGGCTTCAACGTGAATCAGGTGGATCCTCGCGTGGCCTATGAGTACAAGGACGCGACCAACCGGGCCGTGCCCAATCCGTTCTTCAACTTCTCCACTGTCGACAAGTTCCCGGGCGCTCAGCGTTTTCAGAGTACCGTCGCCCTCACGTCGCTCATGCGGCCCTATCCGCAGTACGGCAACCTGAACGTGATTGACGGAATCGAGGGGGGCGGCTCCCGCTATCAGTCGTTCCAACTTCGATTGAACCGCCGCTTTGCCAACGGATACAGCGTGCTGATGGGCTACAACTACAGCCGCCAGAATAACGAGGTTTTCTTCAATGACATTGCCAGTTTTACCCGCGAGCTGACGTGGCAGGGGAGCGACCTGCCGCGCCACCGGCTCTCGATCGCGGCGACCTGGGAAGTGCCCGTTGGGCGGGGCCGCTCGCTGCTCTCGTCCATGCCCCGTGCGCTCGACCTGGTTCTCGGCGGTTGGGACCTGACGGGCCTGACGACCTGGCGGTCCGGCTTCTTTGTACGCTTCGGCGGGATGGTTGTGAACGGCGACCCGAAGATCGATAACCCGACACCGGGAAAGTGGTTCAATACCTCGGCGTTTTCGCGGCTGCCCAATTTTACGCCGCGCACCAACCCGTGGCAGTATGACGGATTGACCAATCCGGGACTGTTCAATGTGGACGCGTCTCTTGTGAAGCGCGTGCCGGTCACCGAGCGGGTTCGCGGAGAACTGCGCATGGACGTATTCAACGCCGCCAACAATATGACCTGGGCCAACCCTAATACCAACGTCCAGAGCAGTCTGTTCGGCGTGACCAACAACCAGTTATCCGCCACTTTTGGGCGGAGGGCGCAACTCGGGTTGCGGGTTGAATTCTAGGCATTGGCTATTCCCGGTCTGGCTGGCGGCGTCGAGCGCCCTGAACGCGCAAGCGCCGCCGCCGGACCTGCGTGAAGCGGCGCGGCTCGATAGCGAAGGCAAATGCACTGAGTCCGAACCGGTCTATCGGCGGGCCCTTTCGGCGGGTTCGCCGTCGTCGGCGCTCCTCAACAACGCCGGAAATCATTACCTCGCCTGCGGCAATCCGGCGAAAGCGCGGGAGTACTTCGAACTCCTGACTGCCCGCGTCCCCTCGCATCCCAACGCCAACTTGCAGCTGGCCCGTCTGGCCATCGAGGAGAATCGGAAAGCGCCGGCGGAGAAGTTCCTGCGCGCGCTCACGGCGCTCAACGATCCCGAACTGTTGGCCGAGGCTGGAGCTATGTATGCCCGCCTCGGAGATTTCAAGCTCGCGCAGCAGACCTTTCAGCGAGTGGCCGCCCTCAGACCGGGTGAGTTCGACGCACTCTGGAATCTGGGCCGGGCGGCTGCAAGGGCGGGCGATCTGCCGCGCGCGCGGGAAACGCTCGAGGCCGCTTTGCGCCTAAAGCCGGAAGACCCGGGCGTGCTGCTCGAATTGGGGTCGGCTCATGCCGCCGGAGGCGATTTCCCCCGTGCCGTGTTTCTGCTCGCGCAAGCTCAGGGCAAATCGCCCGTGCATCCCGGCATCGCGCTCGCGCTTGCCCGCGCCGCCGAGGATGCCGGCTACTACGGCGACTCGGTGATCGCCTATGATCGCTATCTGGAGTTCCGGCCGGGCGACGAGGGCGCGCGGCGAGACCGCGCCCGCGTGGTGGCGAACACCCCGGGTCGGCGGGACGAAGGGCTGAAGGCGTTAGAAGAATATGTGGCGCGACGCCCACAGGATCCGGCCGCGCACTTCCAGCTCGCGCAGTTGTGCTGGAGTACGGATGCCGGTAAATCCCTCGCGCATCTGGCCGAAGCCGTGCGCCTCGATCCCAAGCTCGCACCGGCGCACACGTCGAGGGCCTGGCTGCTGCACCGGCTCGGACGGGACGCCGAGGCGTTGGAACATCTGCGCGCAACCCTGGAATTGACGCCGGACGATGTGCGCGCTCTCGATCTGCACGGCTTGGTCTTGGTGGCGCTCGACCGGCCCAAAGATGCGGAGACGGCGTTTCGGAAGGCGGCCGCGCTCTCGCCCGCGGACTGGGAAGTCCGGCTGCATCTCGGCCGGGCTTTGATGGAGCAGGGGAGGGAACCGGAGGCGCGGGTCTGGCTCGACGAGTATCGGAAGCTGCGTCCCGCGCGGCAGCGCGATCCCCGGCGCGAGCCCGGCATGATTGAGTTGGCGACGCTATCGGCGGCCGAGCGCCGCGCCCGCGAAATTGAGCGGTTTCGCACCATGGCTCGCGCCCGTCCGGACGACGCCCTCCTGCGGATGCACTTGGGAAGTCTGCTGCTGTCCGATGGCCGGGAGGAGGCGGCGGACCGCGAGTTTCGCGCACTGCTCGCAATGAATGCCGATGAGAGTACTCTGGCGCTTGCGGGACGCACGCTGCTCGATGCCGGACGGTACGAGTGGGCGCTGCCTTTCCTCGACCGGTCCGGCGCCCGGCTCGACCGGGCCCTCGCGCTGTTCCACACCCGTGGCCCAGACGAAGCGCTGACAGCATTGGCTCTGGTTCCCGAGAGCGAACGATCCGTCGAGTTCCTGCTCCTTAAGGCGGAAATCCTCGACAATGCCGGCCATGCTCGTGAAGCGCAACAACTGGTCGCCGAGGCGCTGGCGGGGGACGCCCCAGGGGATGCTCCGCGGCCTCAGATCGCCGAACAGGCTGCCCTGTTGCTTGCCCGTCACGAACGCTACGGGGATGCCGCGCGGCTTTTGACCCGGGCGATGGCGGCCGCGCCGCACAACCGGGGATTGGCGCTCTCGGAGGCGATCATGCTGGCGCTCGACGGCCGTGTGGCGGAGGCGCGGCAGCGCTTGAAGCGGATCGAGGAGCGATGGCCCGAGTGGGACCGGCCCTATCGCGCTCACGGACTGATGCTGGCTGCGGAAAAGCGCGACCAGGAGGCTGCGCGGAAGTTCCGCACCGCCGCAGCACTGGGCTCCGCCGATACCGATACGAAGTGCCGGAGCCTGCGGGATTGGCTGCTCCCCTTCTGCCGCGGCGTCGCGCCATGAAGGCGATCGCCGCGCTGGTCCTTCTGCTGGTCCAACTGCCGGCCCAACCACAGGGTCGCTTCACCGGCGTGGCGGCGCGCAGCGTGTTCGGCTACGTCACGAACAACGGATTCTCGGGCGGCCGCAAGTACTTTCCACAACCGCTGTGCGGCGGCGTCGCCGTGCTCGACTTCGACAATGACGGGTTGATGGATCTCTACTTCACCAACGGGGCGCGCTTCCCCGATCTCAGAAAGACAGGCCCTGAGTTTCACAACTCAATGCTCAGAAACAAAGGGGGCGGCGTGTTCGAAGACGTCACGGCGCGGGCGGGTTTGGCGGGCGAGCATCTCGGCTACAGCCTTGGCGCCGCCGCCGCCGACTACGACAACGACGGCTTCACCGATCTCTTCGTCGCCAATGCCGGCGCCAATACGCTTTACCTCAATCAAGGCGACGGCACCTTTCGCGACGTCACCGCCGCCTCCGGCCTCGGCCGAAAACCGGAAGGGACGCTGAGCGTACAGGGCGCGTGGCTCGACTTCGATCGCGACGGCCACCTGGATCTCGTGCTCTCCAACTACACCCGGTGGACTCCGGCCACCGACCAGCGCTGCGTGCGCGCGGACGGCATCGACTACTATTGCCATCCGAAGACCTATCCGAGCGTCCCACACCGCCTCTATCGCAACCGGGGCGATGGCACGTTCAACGATGTTACGGAAGCCGCAGGTTTCGCCGCGGCGCTGGGAAAAGGCATGGGGATCGCCGTCGCCGACATCAACGGCGACGCCTGGGACGACATCTTCATCGCCAACGACACCGAGCCCAACTTCCTTTACCTCAACCAGCGCGACGGAACCTTTCGGGAACAGGGGCTCGCCATGGGCGTCGCCTACAACGACGATGCCGCCACGGTGTCCGCCATGGGCGCGGACCTGCGTGACTTCGACAACGACGGCTGGCCGGACCTCTTCTACAACGATCTGACCGGACAAGTCTGGGGGCTGTTCCGGAATCTGCGAGGAAAGTCGTTTCGTTACGTGTCCGCCGCGGCGGGTTTGGCGCATCTCAGCATGCCCTATTCCGGCTGGAGCGGCGGATTCTTCGACTACAACAACGACGGATGGAGGGACCTGTACTCCGCGAATGGAGACGTCGACTCCTTGCGCCCGGGGGCTGAGCAGCATGACACGCTGTTTGAGAACGTCGAGGGCAAGCGCTTTGTGGACGTGTCGGCAAAGGCTGGCGAGCACTTCCAGCGCAAAGGGTACCAGCGCGGCGCGGCCTTCGCGGATTTGAACAACGATGGGTTTCCGGATTTGATCGTGACGTCGCTCGGCCGGCGGCCCGCCATTCTATTGAATTCGGCTGCCGGTGGCGGACACTGGCTCACACTCCGGCTGGTGGGCCGCAAGGCAAACCGCGATTCCATCGGAGCCCGGATAACTCTGACCACTCCTTCCGGCCGCACGCTGCACGATTGGCTAAGCCCGAGTGCCGGATTCCTGTCATCGAGCGACCCGCGAGTCCACTTCGGGCTCGGCGGGGAGACCAAGGCGGCGTCCCTCGAGATCCGGTGGCCCGGCGGCGGCGCGCTCACCATGAAAGACGTGGCGGCTGACCGAATCCTGACGATTCGCGAGCCGCTCTAGGCTTTGCCGATCACAAAACACGAGCTGCCGCCGGAGTGGCGGGTTTCTACGGGATTGACAGACCGACTTAGATGGAATAACATTGTTATTACTATGCGGGCTGTGCACGTAAGCATTCGACAGATCGGGAACTCCCAGGGAGTCGTCATCCCCAAACCGATACTGGCGCAACTGGGCTTGGACGCAATGGGGGGCGTGGAAATGACGATTGAGGATGGCGCACTGGTGTTGCGCAGGCCCGCGAGCCCGGCTCGCACAGGTTGGGCTGAGGCTGCCAAGAGTATCGCGGAAGCCGGCGACGACGAACTCGTGATGGGCGAATTTGGCAACGCGGGGGATTCGGAGTTGGTCTGGTGACGCGTGGAGAGATTTGGCTGGTGAATCTTGATCCCACCGTCGGGAGCGAAATCAGGAAGACACGCCCGTGCGTCGTGGTGTCCCCGTCCGAAATGCACGATCATCTGCGCACCGTACTCGTCTGCCCGATGACCACGGCGGGTCGCGAGGCGCCGTTTCGGATCGGCATTAATCATGGTGGCCGGAAGGGTTTGATTCTGCTCGATCAGATTCGCGCCGTGGACAAGACCCGGTTGGTGAAGAAACTGGGAGCGGTCTCGGCAAAGACGCTCACCGCCACGTTGAGGACGCTGCAAGAGGTCTTCTCGGAATGAGACTCCTCCACTGGAGTCGGCTCCCCGTCGTGAACGCGTTTCGGGCTTTGGTGACTGCCCGCCACCGGTGATCAGGGCGGTCTTCGACGGATTCAGATGCTAGATGTTCGTTCTGTTGATAATTATGCAATTGTCTCGTCCATTTTGTACTTCCATCGAAAGATCACCGGGTCGGCGTTGATTTCAGCGAAGTAGAGATGGATGCGGTCAATCAACTCTTGCTTGCTGGCGACGCGAATGGCCCGGAGCATGCTGCGGGTTATCTTACTGAAGAGAGTCTCGATGATGTTCAGCCAGGATCCGTGCTTGGGTGTAAACACGAACTCGAATCGCTGGGGATGTAGTTGCAGGTGGGCTTGGGTCTGTATTGAGATGTGGGCCGAGTGGTTGTCCAGCAGGAGACGAATCTTGGTCTGTGGTGGGTAGATGGCGTCGACGTTATCCAGGAATGCGATAAAATCTCCGCTGTTGTGGTCGCTCACGGTCTCGATGACACGGCCGGTGTGGAGATCCAGGCCGGCAAGCAAGGACACCGTTCCGAGTCGTTTGTATTCGTAATCGCGGAGGTGATTTGGATATCGGTTGGGTGATGGCGCCTTGTCCGGGGTCGTGGTCGCCAGTGCCTGAATGCCGGGCTTCTCGTCGTAGGAGATCGTTACCGTAGTGGATTCTTTCAGTGTTCCTTCCACCATTTTTGCGTTCACGATCTCCACGTCCTTGTACACGTGCAGAACCTCCACCATCTTCCGTTCGAATTCCGGATCGCGCCGCTCCACATAGTAGCGGACCTTATGTGGCCGGGTCTCGCCCTGCGTCAGGATCCGATGCAATTTGGAACGGCTTAGCTGGACCAAACTGGGATGGCCGGCTTCAACGCAGTTGTTCCGCACGTGAGCCTGCAACAGGGCGTAGGTCCAAAGTTCGTAGGAGTAGCCCAATTGCTTCGGTTTCTGACACGCGCAGTGCAGTACCCAGTCTAATGCGTCGTCTGAGATGTGGCGGGGCTTGCCGGGTCGAGGCAATTCTCCCAGAGCCGCCTCCAGCCCGAACTTCAGGAACTTATTGACGCACAGCGCGACCGAGTGCCGATTCATGTGATGGGCAGCGGCGACCGCACTGTCACTG
>CAMDED010000214.1 GCA_945893365.1 Candidatus Sulfopaludibacter sp. SbA3
TAAGGGACTGGCCACATCGAGGAGTGGTTCCCAATGGGAGCACGGGTCCGAAAGCCAGCTATGAGGTCCAATCTCCGCTTTTTCAGAAAACGCGTTTTCCTTTCCTATCCGGTCTCCTCGCACTTACATTCGGGAAACCGTAAGTCTCCGGTGAACGGGAGACGCGGAAAGCACCTTAACACGATGTCTTACCCGGCCGGGATTTATGCATCGGTGACGGATGCGGCTGTTGAGGCCGCGCAAGCCGTTCCGGTGAGGAACTGCTTCTTGATTGCAGTCTACAACACGGTTGTGCCGCTGCAAACGCGAATTCGCGGCAAGTGATTGATAACCAAGCGGCAAAGCTTTTTGAAACTTTGTTACCGAAAAACGTTGCCCGGGTGGGCGGCGGATAACCGCCCTGGAATCAACCCATTGATTTTCGCCGAAAACCGGGGTGGCCGAGGCTGCCCGGTCAGAATTTCACGTTTAGCGAGAACTGGAACGACCGGGGCGGCTCCTGCGCCGTGATCCGGCCGAATACGGAGTTCGTGGGGTCGGTTGTCGGACCGCGCAACACGGGCTCATTCAGAGCGTTAAATGTGTCGGCGCGGAACTGCGTCCTGAACCGCTCGTTGATCCTGAAAGTCTTGTTCAGCGAGAAGTCCCAGCGGCGCTGCGAGTCGAGCCGGATATCGCTGAAGCGAAGCGGGAAAGTGCGGATGTTCGACGCCAGCACGTTGCGGCTGTTCTTGTCGAAGACGTCCGTGTTGAACCAGCGATCGGTATTCCGCTCATTCGAAGGCAGCACGACCTTGCTCGAATCGCCCGTGAACAGGATCTGGCCCCAATTGATGGGCTGTCCGCTTTGCCGCTGCCATGCACCGGCTAACTGCCAGCCGCCAGCGAAGAACTCGATCGCCTTTGGCGCTCGCGCGCCGAACTTCCGGCCCCTGCCGAACGGCAATTCCCAAATGCCGCTGGCCGTGATGCGCTGCGTGCGGTCTACGTCGGACAGAGACTCGTAGGGCATGGGGTCCGACGGGTTCAGGAAACTCGTAGCCTCCATTGCCTTCGACCAGGTGTGAGACATCTGGAAGGTGAACCCTTTGGAGAATCTCCTCTCGATGCGGGTCTGCAGCGAATGGTACCAGGAATAGCCGATGGGATCGCTGAATCTGATGGTTCCGAAGTGTGGGTAAGGGAAGAGCAGAGACTGACGCGACATCGTCGAACTTGTGTATTGCGGATTCAGGCCGAACAACGGGCTTGGAAACTGTGCGCCCAGAAAGTCGATTGTGGCCTGGTCGCGAGTGGGAGAAGTGCTGAGGTATCTTGCGGGAACGAAGTTGATATCGCGGTTGACGCCAATGCGGCTCCCGCGGTTGCCGACGTAGGAGGTTTCCACCATGAACCCGCCGCGCATCTCCTGCTGAATGCCGAACGACCAGCGCTGCGAGTAGGCTTGCTTTCGCGACGCGGCGAAATAGGTTATGTTCTGGCCCAAATTCGTTTCGAGGCCGCCGGCGGGCCCAAGGGGTGCGAGGAGACCATTCGGGAGGGGATTGGCGAGAGTCGCCCTGAAGGTGAGGCCGTTATCGTTGGTCGGCTCAATCGGGGTCGATTGACTGAACCCGGCGAGGTTGGAACTTGTCCTGAACGAGCCGATCGAGTTATAGAAGACTCCGTACCCGGTTCGCACTACCATTCTTGGGGTTGCCTGATAGGCGAGGCCGATGCGCGGCATCCAGCCGAGGGCCTGCCCATCCCAAAGTTCCCTGGGATTTCCGCCCGATCCGGCGAATGCGAGTCCACCGTTCACTCTGAAGTTGGCCGCGGGAAGCTCGGGAATCGGACTTCGGGCGTAGTTCGCGATCGCTCTGGCCGCGATGGGATTAGCCTGATCGCCGAGGAATGTAGTCGCCGACCGGTTGTACCTCTCGGTAACCGGCGATTCGTGCTCCAGGCGCAGGCCGGCGTTAAGGGTGAGTTTTCGCGTGACCTTCCAGTCGTCCTGGAGGTAAACGGCGAAGTACTTCTCCTGCTGCGCGAAACTGGCGCTTCGGGTGGCGCTGCCGCCGGGAATTCCAAGAAGCAGCGCGGTCAATTCACCGCCAACGGGAGGGGCGGTAGAGTTATCGAACGGTCCTCTGCCCCACAGGTTGTTGAAATTGAGGATGGGCGAAGTGTCGGCCGAATGGCGGTCGCTGAAGACGCGGTAGAGCCTGAACTCCGGACCGAAGCGCAGGCTGTGATTGCCCTTCATCCAACTGAAGTTGCCGGTGAAGGTGTGACTGAGCGAGGAGGCCACGCCGTCACCGGATTCCGAAGCGCTCAGCGCAGTGAGCGATCCTGCGACGACGTTGGGAACGACGGTCTGCCCCTTTGGAAAAAGGCCGACCAATGCCGGCGAGAATCCGAGCGAGGCCAGATCGAAGCCCTGGCTTACACGGTGCTCCGGAAACTCCTGCTGGCTGAGACCGTAGCGGAAGTTGAGCAGGAAGGTCGCGTTGAAAACGTGAACTTCGTCGAGCGCGATTCCGCGATTGATCCTGTTCAGGATGAGCCCGTTGACGTTGTTGGCGAAGGAGCGGTTCTTATCCTCCTCCCAGAAATCGCGGTGGAAGCGGATAAACATGCGGTCGTATTCGCTGAAGGCGTGGTCAAAGCGGCCGATGGTGGTCCAGTAATCTTCGAGGGCCTTGCCGGAGGTGAAGAAGTTATTGCGGCCGTCCGCGGTACCTGCCTGATTGGGAAGCGGATACAAATCCAGAATCTTCCTTGCCACCGGATCGATGCGGCTGGGGGGAATGATATTGCCCGCGAATGGCTGGCGGCTGAAGCGGCCTCCGGCGGCGGCCTGAATGGTTCCGGGATCGTAAATCTGGTAGTTCGCGCCGACGCGCAGAAGGTCGGACAGGTCGCCATTGCGCCACGCCTCCCTCGGCACGGTGGAGGTGATTGGGGCGGGGGAGCCGAATTTGTTTGCCTCCCAGGTGAAAAACCAGAAGGTCTTATTCTTGCCGTTGTACAACTTGGGGACGACGATCGGGCCGCCGCCAGCCAAGCCATAGCGGTTGTCCTGATAGATGGCGAGCGTCTGCCCGGAGCGGTTCTGGAAAATGTCCGGAGTGTCGAGAGCCGAGTGGCGCAGCCACCACCAGGCGCTGCCGTGAATTTCATTCGTACCGCCCTTGGTGCTGACATTGACGACCGACCCCGTGGTGTGGCCGAGCTGGGCGTCGAAGGCGGAAGTCTGCACCTTGAATTCGCTGATGGAGGCCTGAGGGGGGGAGAACGCCACGCGAACGTTCAAGCTATCGGAGAAGGTGTTGGTGATGCCGTCGATGGTGAACTCGTTGTTGAACAGGCCGCTGCCGTCGGTGGAAAACTGCGACGGGGCATTGTTGAATGCGGCTTTCCGCAGGCGCATGTCGGTGCCGTTCGTAACGCCCGGGGCGAGCAAAGCGAATTCCATGGCGTTTCCCGAGAAGAGGGGCAACTCGAGGATTCGTTTCTCATCCACCACCTGGCCCAGGGAGGCTTCGGCGGTGGAGAGAATAGGCGTTTCCTCTCTCACTTCCATTTGTTGTGTGACGTCTCCCACGGTCATCTGGATATTCACCTCGACCGAATCGCTCACACGCACCTGAACGTTGTCGCGGACGAACTTTCGGAATCCGGTAAATTCGGACGTGACGCTGTAAAAGCCCGGCGGCAGGTAGGGTAACGAATAGTTACCTGAAGCATTGGTTTTCGCGGCGGCGGCGACACCCGTCGCGGCGTTGATGGCGCGCACCTCGGTGTCGGCCAGGGTTGCGCCGGATGCGTCGGTGACGCGGCCGAGAATGGTGCCGCGGGCATCCTGTCCGCTGGCGATGCCCGAACCGACGGTCAGAACGCAGGCAATATAAAGGATCGATTTGACTTGCATATCAGTTACCCCTTTCATAACTCGTGACGTGCCCTGAATATATACCCTTGAAGGACACGAAAACAATTGCACCTTCGGCGGATGGGGGAAGAGGTTGCCGTCGGGCGGATAGGCAGATGGGCAAGGCCGGAGTCCGCGGGCGGGATGGGAAAGGTTGGGGGGATTGGGAAAATGTCGCAGGTGCGGAGAAGCGAGTTAGCGGATGAATCGGTATCGCAAAGGGTGGGAGTTCTAGCCCCGCCAAGTCTCCGTCTCATGGCAAGGGGTTGTATGTCAGACACTTGAAGGGGGGGTGACGCAGAGAGTGAATATTGTTTTTCGCGCGTCACACTCCCGGGCATTCAACCTCAAGTCCCACTCTCCTGAGCGAATTGTACAGCAGGCGACCACAGCGGAAACACGCTTTTCCTGATAAGTCTCCGGAAATCAACGCGAAAAAAAGTTATAGAGTTGTCAACGATTGGGGGCCTGGCCGTCAGATTGAAAGGCCGATAACCTCCCCGCGCGCCCGACGATTTCAAGCGAAGCGGTTTGGGACGGGGGGTATATCCTTGGGCTCCATGAGGTTCCTTCACAGTGCCGATTGGCAAATCGGCAGGAAGGCAGCGCACGTGGGCTCGGCGGCCGACAAAGTCCGAGCGGCGAGAATCAACTCCAATGGCGCTCTCGTGGGCAACGGATGCAGGCTGACGTGAACAACACCATTCATAGGTCGATACAATTCCGGCATAGCCGATAACTCGAGTGGTATATTCGAAAGCGATGTCGCTCGGGCTGCGGGAACGATTTAAATATCTGGCTTGGGCTGCCACACATCGAACAGACAATCGGTGCCCCGGCTGCGGTTCCCCGGAAACTGCTCAATTGCGTCGAAAGTACGCGGTCACCGCGCTTCGCGAATGCTCTGGTTGCGGTCTCAGATTTCGGAGCCCAAAAGGAAATGCCAAACAGTCGGAAGCTCTTTACCAGCAGGCTTACACTCAGGGATTCATGACCGATTGCCCTACGGACGAGCAGTTGGCAAGGCTCACCATGAACGGGTTTCGCGGAACGGAAATGGATTTTTCTTCCTATATCGATTTGCTTCGTTCCGTCGGCCTCAAGTCCGGAGACTCGATTTTGGACTTCGGATGCTCATGGGGATATGGGAGTTGGCAGCTCTCTCGCGCCGGTTTTCGGGTGTATTCGTGCGAAGTCAGTAAGCCAAGGGCCGAATACGCAAAAACCAAGCTCGGTTGCGAGCTTTCCTCGGCGGCCGAACTTCCCAGGAAGGTCAAGTGCTTGTTTTCCGCTCACGTCATCGAGCACCTGGATGCACCCGATTTGATTTGGGAAACAGCAAGATCCGTCCTATCTCCAGATGGATTTATCGCCTGTTTTTGCCCTAATGGAAACCCGGAACTAGAATCGACATACGGACTTCACCGCTACGACCAGCTCTGGGGAAAAGTACACCCACTTCTTATCACCCCACGATTCCTGGAAACGACCTCTTCGCGCCACGGCTTCACTGCTAGACTGCAAACCTCTCCATACGGTCTCGTCCGCGATTTGCATGGAGGCGAGTTGTGTATGATCGCCTACTCTTCGTGAGCCTGTGAGTTAATTTAATGTTTGCATTGCAATTCCGGGTAGTGGCCGATTTGAAATTTTAACCGCCACAAATCAAAACTGACCCACACCCAATTCCGAGGGGACCTGAAATCGCACGGATGTAACCTGTGATGAAGTCGATTAGCAAACTCAAATCGCCCCCAGTCAACGCCTATTTAAAGTTCCCCATGTCGGGCCGGTCGAAGAGTCCCACCTCAGAGCCTCCGGCTTGTGCCGGAACCGGTGTTCCGTTGCCCTTTCCCTCACATTGGGATTCGTGCGCGGAACAGCCCGGAGCGGTCTGCTCTAAGCGTCTGGGGAATCCATGCCGATTGAGCGCGTGCTGCTGCGGAGAATGGCAGGATGCGAAGCAAGCAGGAGATCCCGCGGCCTTGTCGAGGGCTCCACGAAGAGCGCGATGCCGCGGGGGGGAGGCGGCTGGTCGCGGTCATATGCGGAATGGAGCCAGGGTCGGACGCGCCATAGTCCACCATGCCGAACGCGACCATTTGAAAGTCCCCCAGCCGTAATAGATCGCACCGTTGTGGGTTGTGTTGAGGGAGAGAAAAGTATTGTATGCCGGTGTGTTGCCGCCGTAGGCGTCGATCCGGTTGAAGTTCCTGTAGACGCCAACTTCAAAGATCCCTCTGGCCCCCGAGCCGGCGGCGTCCATCCGGCCATCGACCAAAATGGGGACCACCCAGATGCCAGTCCCGCTGCCGCCCGTGAGAGTGAACTGATCGTTCCAGCCGGCGTTCGCGACTCCGCCGGACAACGAGGTGGCGCTCGATCCGTTGTTGCATACCCCCCAAGCTTGATGCGGTTTCGCTTGGGGAATTAACGAATACCGAGCCCGCATTCGAAACGTCCGCCAGCACCGTTCCGCCGACGGCCGAGGCCCCCGCCTGGCAATTCGCAAATTGAATGCTGAAAGCCGTACCGACGGATGCACCGGGCTCGCCGTGCCGGTCATCCGGGCGCCGGCGCAAGGGCTTGCGAAAGCCGCGCCTACCGGCGTATCCGCTTGGCCGAGGGTTGCCGCGACCGCGTGGGACGCAGTCAGAGCCGGAAAATGGGAGAACAGGTTCCGCGGTTTTTCAACGGGTTTCTCGCGTCTTGCACCAGCCCTCTGTAGTCCCTACACTGAGATCTTCATGCCATCGGCCGTCTCCCTGTCCGCGTACGCGCTGATCCTGCGAACCAACCGGAATTTCCGCCGGTTGTGGTACGCGCAAATGATAAGCGAAATCGGAGACTGGTTCTACACGGTGGCCGTCTACGGTCTGCTGCTCGAGCTGACGGGAAAGGCGCAATCGATCGCGGCCGCGATTATCCTACAGGTTCTTCCGCAGGCGATTTTCGGTCCGGTAGCCGGGGTCGTGAACGACCGCATCAGCCGCAGACGAGTCATGATCGGGGCCGACCTGGCGCGCGCGGCCATCGTTCTGGGCATGCTGCTCGCGCGCACGCGCGGGACCGTTTGGATCATCTATCCGCTGCTGTTTCTTGAAACCGTGATGTGGGGATTTTTCGAGCCGGCGCGAAGCGCGGTGATTCCCAATATCGTGCCTGAGAAAGATATCGGAGCAGCGAACACGCTCAGCTCGACGACGTGGTCGTTCAACTTCGCGGTGGGTTTCGCGCTCGGCGGCGTGGCGGCGTATTTTCTTGGACGCGACTTCGTCTTCGTGTTGAACGCGCTGTCGTTCCTGGCGTCGGCGAACTTCATCCGGCGAATGAAATTCGAGGAGCCGCACGCGGAGACCGGAATTTCGCTTCGCGCGGGCGAGCTGCTGAACTTCACGCCCATGCGCGAGGGGCTGAGTTACATCCGGCGGGACCCGCGGCTGGCGGCGACGGTGTTTGTAAAGTGCGGTCTGGGATTCATGGGATCGAACTGGGTGATCCTTCCGATACTGGGCGAACGCGTGTTCCCGGTGGGCCTCCCGCCGGCCGGAGAGCGGCACGATCCCTCGCTCGCCATGAGCGTCCTGATGGGCGCGCGCGGCGTGGGCGCCCTGCTCGGCCCGTTCTTAAGCGGAGCGTGGGCGGCAGGCAGGCCCGAGCGGCAGCGGATCGGCATCGTTTTCGGATATCTTGCGGCGGCGGCCGGTTACGTGGCGCTCGGATCGGCGCCCAACACATGGGTTGCGTTTGCGGCCGTCGCGTTCGCGCATGGGGGCGGCTCGACGATCTGGGTGTTCTCCACCACGCTGCTGCAGGGCCTTACCGAGGATAAATATCGAGGGCGCGTTTTCTCGGCGGAACTCGGCTTGATGATGATGGCCATTTCGGCGACGAGCTATCTGGCGGGCTTTTGCATCGATATCGGAGTCTCGCCGAAAACGTTCGCCGCGTGGACCGGCGTTTCCATGCTCATCCCGGCGATTGCGTGGACGCTGGCGCTTGGGCGGTGGAAAGGCCCGCCGCGTTGATCCAGCGCCAGGAGACATAGCCCAGCACCGGAATGAGGGCGGCGAGGGCAAAGGCCGCCTGATAGTTGCGCTGGTCGAACAGCCGTCCGAACAAGGGCATGACGATCGCAACGGCCGCGCCCCACGATCCCGCTCCCAGACCGCCGATGAACCCCGAGTGATTGGATGAGAAGACGTGCGTCGCGTAGGAGACCGACGGAATCACAAAGCCGGCTGTGACGAACATGGCGAGAAACAGTTCGGCCATCACGAGCCATACCGAGCTCATCCAGGGTACGAGAGCGAGGGGAAAGGAGAGGACGAGAGAGATCGCCATGAGCCTCCGCACGGAAACGAACTTGGGGACGCCCCGGGCCGCATCGCGGTCAAGCAGCCATCCCCAGACGAAGTAGCCCACTTCCCATCCGAGCGGCGGAATCCACATGACCGCGCCGATGAAGGCCTGCGATTTCGACATGGCTTGGCTAAGGTAAACGGGCGCGCCATAGAGGACGAATGCAAGCGGCAGGCCGCCGAAGGCGTAGGCGAACATGAAGCTCCACAGGCGCAGGTCGGTGAATCGCGGTGTCGCGGTGGAAGTTTCGGCGGGACTTCGCGAGAAGGCGCGCACGTCGGGACGGCGGCTGACGAACAGCCAGAGCGTCACCCAGGCAACGCCGACGATGCCGGTAAACAGGAAGGCCGCGCGCCAGCCGAACGCGAGCGCAATCGGCGTGACAATGAGGGGGGTGAGAATCGCGCCCATGGATCCGCCGCTGTAGGATACGGCGATCCCGCGCGCGCGTTCGGTAGGCCCGAGCGTCTGCATCACCGTTCGAAGGCTGCCTGGAAACGTAGCGCCTTCCCCCAAGCCGAGCGCGATCCGCGCCACGGCGAAACTCCAGAAACCGCCGGCGAAGGCGTGCGCCATGGAAGCGAGGGTCCAGAACGATACGGCGATGGTCATTCCCCACCTGAGACCGATGCGGTCGAGGATCTTGCCCCAGGCCAGATTCGAGATCATGTAAGCGAACGAGAATCCGGAAATGATGAAGCCGTACTCCTCGCCCGAGAGACGACTTTCTTTAAGGATGGTAGGGGCGAGCTGCGCGAGCGTGCTACGGTCGAGGTAACTGATGGTCGACATCAGCATCATCGCGAAAGTGGGAATCCAGCGAATGAATGAGGGCACGTGGGTCTTAGGGCTCGTCAGGAAACGGCTGTTCCAAATTTGCCGATGGAACTGTGGTAGCGGTGGGGCCGGCCATTGTCGTTTTGCGGCCCGCTACGGGCGCGGCGGAAGGCAGGGTCGAAAAACCAACCTAACCCCATGAAAATACGAGAGCCCAAAAAAGCGAAGCTCGGGCCAAGCCTGCATTTGCCGCCTTTGGTTTTTCATGAAGTTTCGCGGGCCGTAGGCCCTCCCCAACAGGCGACGAAAGACGATC
>CAMDED010000215.1 GCA_945893365.1 Candidatus Sulfopaludibacter sp. SbA3
ACCATCGAAACGCTGGAGCAGGTTCAGCCGGCTGTCGAACGCGCTTTCGCCTCGGGCGTGCCGTACTGCCTGAACGTGATTATTCGCGGTGTCCGCTCGCCCTTCACGGACTGGCAAATCGCGGGCAAGAAGAAGTAGGAGAATAGAAGTATGAACCGGCGCAGCTTTCTCTATTCGACCGCGGTCGCACCGGCGTTTGCCGCCAAGGTGGACGACCTTCCCTCCTACCGCACCGTGACCCAGCACAAGCCTTCCGCGCAGCCCGGTATGCCGGGCCGCTATCCGGGGCGCGTGGTCACGACGCATTCGGAAAAATCCATCGACGCGGCAACGGAGAAGGTGGACGCAGCCGTGGTTAGCGAGATGTGCTCGCGCGGCATGACGTCGCTCACCGGACTCAAGGACGCGCGCGACGCCTGGGCGAGCTTCTTCACGCCCGCCGACATGGTCGGCATCAAGGTGAACTGCTCGGGCGCGCCGGACATCATGTCGACGCCCGCCGTGGTGGCGGAGATCGTCCGCAACCTCAACGCCGTGGGCGTCAAGCCCTCGCAGGTCTGGATTTACGAGCGCTTCCTGGGACAGCTTCAAAGCGTGCAGTACGAGAAATGGGTTCCGGAAGGCGTGCACATCGAGGCGGTGGAAAAGACGCGCCGTTCCATTCGGGAATACGACCCCGCTACCTACGTGGAAGTCGATTTTTTCGGCGAAGACGACACGCGCTCGAACATGGTGCGCCTGGTGACGGAGCGCTTCACGAAGATTATCAACGTTCCGAACATGAAGGACCACGGCGCGTCGGGCGTCACGGGCTGCTTGAAGAATATCGCCTACGGCAATTTTTCAAACGTGGCGCGCTCGCACCGCAACGCGAAGACGAACACGCTCTCCTTCATCGGAACGCTCGCCGCGGTTGAGCCGCTGCGTTCGAAGACGGTGCTTCAGGTCATGGACGGGTTGCGGGGCGTGTGGCACGGCGGTCCGTTTTCGCCGAATCCGAAGTTCCGGTTCTATCCGAAAATGATTCGCTTCGGCACGGACCCGGTGGCGCTCGACCGCCTGCTCATTCCAGTAATCGAAGAAAAACGGAAGGCGGAAAACGCCGTCTCCGTGTTCGACCGATCGTCTTCCATCATCGACCCGCGCAGCCGCCGGGACAATCCGAATAAGAACGCCTATATTCGCGAGCCCGGCCACATCGAGTTCGCGACGCGCTTCGGGCTTGGCGTTTACGACCTCGGCAAGATCAAGGACACGAGAATCGAGCTGTGACGCCTTTACTGCTAGCCGCAATTCTGCCGGGTCTGTTCTGGGAGCCGGGCCCGGAAGCGGATGTTTTGAAAAACGCTTCGAAAGACGCTTTGAGACAAGCCGGCATCGAGCGCGTTTACGGACCGGGAGCGCGGGAGCTGCCGGCAGCGGCGGTGAAGATTCCGCCGCCCGGCGTGCGCTACCGCGCTGATATCGCCACCGCCAGCACGACGCCCTGGGTGGATGCGAACGGATGGCGTTACGCAAGAGGCGCGGGGAAGGTCTACTTCATCGACGCATCCAAGAGTTCGTGCGCGCTCGCGGCGGCTGAAGCCTTTGTCTACGGCGCGGACGCGGTGATCAAGATCGATCCGAAGCAACTCGAGGCCTTTGGAAATATGCTGAAGTTCCTGCGCCCGCTCGAGCGCCCGCCGCTGCCGCCGCTCGCGAACATCGGTGTTGAGGACGACGGCTCGGCGCTTGCCGGAGAGGCGATGAACATGCTCGCCCGGAAGAACCTGCTGTTTCGCATTGTCCGGAAGCCCGATCCGCAACTCGATCTGAATGTGAAGCCTGGTGCGGATGCGCGCAACCCGGGGGTCTATGCGCAGAACGTGCGCACTCAATTGAAGGATGCAAAGCGGCTGGTGAGGGTCTACGGAAGCGACGTCGTGCTGGCGTCTTTCACCGGCGAGGGATCGCGCGCCCGCCTGTTTTTGCTCAACTATGGAAGGGGCAAAATTGAGGGCCTGCGCGTGCGCGTGCTGGGCAAGTGGGGTGGGGTCGTGATCGCCGGCGCTCGAATTGAGGACGTCGAGCGACTGCCGGACGCAGTCGAATTCTCCATCCCGGAACTCGAAACGCTGGGCGTGATCGAGCTTGAACGCGCTTCGCCCGGAACTGGAAGAATCGGGGATCGAGGGGGCGCCGGCGGAAAAACCGCGGGCGGAGAAACGGCGGAAGGAAGAACCGCCGCCGGACAGGCTGGGGGCGGAAAGACCGGGGGTAGAGAGAGCGCGGGCCGACAGGGCGGAGACGGAAAGTCCGTGGACGGAAAACCTGTGGGCGGGCAGACCGCGGCCGGAAATACCGCGCGGCCGGATCGTTCCGCCGCCGAGTGGGCGCTGCGCATGGGCGGAAGCGTCACCCTTCGCGAAGATTCGAAACGCTACACCGACTGGACCGAATTGCCTGCCTCGGATTTCACGCTCGAAGCCGTCAACCTGATCGGCGTGGTGGTCGATCCGGCCGATTTCAAGCGGTTGAGCGGCCTTACGTCGCTTCGCGAGCTTTACGTGTCCGGACGCACGTGGCACTCCATGCCGAAGAACGTTTCCGCAAAAACATTGAAGCTGTTCGAGGGCCTGACTTCGCTAGAGAAGTTCGCGCTCAGCCTTCCGGTGCAGACCGAGATTCCGCTCGAAGACGACGCACTCGCAAACCTCGCGCCGCTCACCGGACTCAGCGAATTGCGTCTTGCCCAAACGCAAGTGCGCGGCCACACGCTCGCTCCCTTCACGAAGCTCACTTCGCTCGATCTGGACCACACGCGCTTCGACGACGCGGGCATGAAGCATCTGGAAGGAATGACGGGGCTCACAAGGCTTTACGCGCGCGATACGCTTGTCACCGACGAGGGGCTGAAGTCGTTGAAGAACCTGCACGGCCTCACGGAGCTCGACCTTTACGGCACGAATGTGAGCGATGCGGGCGTGGCCAATCTGAAGGGCCTCATTGCGCTCCGCCGCTTGAATTTGCTGGGCACTTCCGTGACGGACGAAGGCTTAGCTTCGCTCGCGGGCATGAAGCGGCTCGAAGAGCTGAACCTCTATCGCACGAAGATTACGAACACGGGCGTGGAGACGCTTACGGCGCTTCCGAAATTGCGGGAATTGGATGTTCGCTACACCAGCGTGACGCGGCGGGGAGTCGAGTCGGTCCGTGCCCGGCTGCCACGTTGTAATGTGGCGTTCCTCGACATGCTGGCCGGCGCGGAATCCCGCGAGGCGATCGGACCGGCGGATCTCAAAGATGCCGCGAAGCTCGCCTCGCTCACCGAACTCGATCTCACCGGGGCCCAGATAGGGGACGACGACCTTGCCCGCCTCGCGGGATTGAAGAATCTGGAGCGGCTGAGCCTGAAGTATACCGAAATCACGGACGCTGGACTCGCGCATCTACGCGGTCTCATGAATCTCAAGCGGCTCGACCTGACCGGCGTCGACATCACCGATGCGGGTCTGGCGCATCTACGCCCGCTCACCGCTCTGCGCGAGCTGCTGCTCGGCTACGGCCGTTTCACGGACAAAGGCCTGGCGGAACTCGCGCCCCTGACGAACCTGACCCGGCTCGACCTTGTGAGAACGCGTGTTACGGATGGCGGAGTGGAAGCGATTGCGGCGCTACGGAACCTCACCAAGCTCAATCTCGACTACACGAGCGTCACCGACAAAGGCCTGAAGGCGCTGGCTTCGTTAACGAAGCTCACCGAGCTTAAGCTCGACAGCGCCACGGTGACGGACGCCGGTCTCGATCCGCTGACGGGCCTGGCCGGATTGAGGCTGCTCAACCTTTATCACACGCTGGTGACGGACGCCGGATTCCGGAAGTTGAAGGCGGCGCTCCCTGAATGTAAGATCGTGTGGGACCGTGAATCGGCGCTGCCGACGCGCCGGGGAAGTTAGCCATGGGAATGTCAGCGATGTGGAAGTCAGCGATGCCGTTGGCGGTCACGCTGTTTTGCGCTCTGCCGATGATCGCCGCGGAGTCCGCGAACCTTGGCTTCGGCTGGGTGACCGATGCCGATATCGAGAAGCTCATCGCGCAGCCCGATCTGCGCCGGCTCGATCTTTCTCTCTCCTTGATCACCGACGCCGGGATGGCGCGGCTCAAACCCCTCGACAACGTCACCGACCTCAACCTGTTCGCCGTCGAACACATTACGGACGCCGCCATCGCGTCCATTCGCGGATGGAAAAAGATCGAGCGGCTGAATCTGCGCGGTACCGACATTACCGACACAAGTCTCCAATACATTGGCGGAATGACGTCGCTGCGGTCGCTCGACGTGAGCGGCACGCAAATCACGAACAACGGAATGGAGTATCTGGCGGGGTTGCGCGATCTCGAGGAATTGCGGATCGGCGGCAATAAGGTTACCGGGTCCGGTCTGCACGTTTTGAAGGTTCTGCCGCGCTTGAAGAAGCTGAGTCTCAACGGATCGCAGAAGCGGAATTCGGGAACGTGGGCGGCGTCGCTGAACGACAACGACATGGACACGATTGCGTCGCTCTCCGGATTACAGTGGCTCGATCTCGGAGGCGTCAAGGTCACGGACCTGGGAGCGGCCAAGCTGAAGCGTCTTCCCGCGCTACGCGCGCTCGACTTGAGCCGAACGCGGGTCTCCGCGGCCGGTCTTGAAGGCTTTGAGAATCTGGAGCGCCTGAGCCTCTGGCGCGCCGCGCGCATCGACGATACGGCCGCCGCGCCGCTTGCGCGCATGAAGAGGCTCGCGACACTCGATCTTTCCGAAACGAAAGTCACCGCCGAGGGCGCGGCCGCGATCGCCCATGCAAATCCGAGCTGCAAGGTGATTTGGAAATGAGACGCCGGGAAATGAGACGCCTGCTGATTCTCTTCGCCGCCGCGGCGCTGGTTTCTCCAGCCGCGATCCGTAGGCTGACGCACAGCCAGTACAACAACACCGTGCGCGATCTGCTGGGCGATCAGACGCTGCCGGCGGACAACTTTCCTCCCGAGGATTTCGTCCACGGCTTCAAGAATCAGGCCTCGGCGCAGGACATCCCGCCGGTGCTCGCGGAGGCCTACGACAGCGCGGCCGAGCGCCTGGCCCGCAACGCATTTCAGGGTGGACAGGACGCGAACAATCTGATTCCCTGCAAGCCGCGCAACGCGGGCGACTCCGCCTGCGCGGCGCAGTTCATCCGCGCCTTCGGCCGCCGCGCGCTGCGCCACCCGCTGACCGATCGCGAGCTTCAACGTTACCAAACCCTGCTGCTCAAAGAAGCCAGGCGGACCGGCTTGTTCGTGGGCGGCGCGCAAGCCGTCGTCGAGGCCATGCTGCAATCGCCGAAGTTCCTGTTCCGGTTCGACGGTCCCGCCGCGCGGCTCTCCTATTTCCTTTGGGACACGATGCCGGACGGCCTTCTGTTCCAGGCCGAAGAGTCCGGCGCGCTTTCGACGCGCGAGGGAATTAAGCGGGCCGTTCGCCGCCTGCTCGACCATCCGAACGCGAAAGAATCGCTCGACCAGTTTGTCGGCCAATGGCTTCGGTTCGACCTCGCGCTCAGCGCCGTCAAGGACAGAGCGCTCTATCCGCAATTCACTCCCGAGCTCGCCATTTCGATGACCGAGGAAACACGCCGTCTGATCGCGGACAACGTCTGGAACGGACGTAACTTCATGGATGTGTTTACGGCGAACTACTCGTTCCTCAGCTCCGACCTGGCCGCGCTCTACAAACTGCCCGCGCCTTCGACGGAGTTCTCGCGCGTCGAGTTTCCCGCCGATTCCGGGCGCGCCGGAGTGGTGGGCCAGGGCACGTTTCTCACACTCACGAGCAAGCCCGGCGATACCTCGCCAACCGTGCGCGGCTATTACGTGCGCGAACAGTTCCTGTGCCAGCAGGTGCCCGATCCGCCGCCCGGCACAAACAGCAACTTGCCTTTGGTGACGCAGGAGCGGCCGCAGACGAATCGCGAAAGGCTGAAGGTCCACGTAGCGAATGCAACGTGCGCCGGCTGCCACGCCCTGATGGACCCCATCGGACTCGGTTTCGAGAAATACGACGCGATCGGCCGCTACCGCGAGAAGCAGACCATCCTCTTTTTCCCCGACCGAAGGGCGAAAGATCAGACGCCCGCCAAAGTGACGGTCGACCTGGACACGAGCGGCATGGTGAGCGGCACGCGCGATTCCAGCTTTTCATCGCCGAAAGGGTTGGGCGAGATCCTGGCGCGCAGTGAGGAATGCCAGTCGTGTATGGTAAAACAGCTGTTTCGGTATGCTTTCGGCCGGATGGAAGGCGTGGGCGACCGCGATACCATAGGTAAGGGCCTCGAAGTATTCCGCGGTTCGCAGTTTCGCTACAAGGACCTGCTCGCATACATGGCGGAAGCGGTTACGCTTCAGGAAGGGGGAAATTGAAGATGGCTTTGACCCGGAGAACTTTCCTGCGCGGCGCAGGCGCGGCCGGCGCTACCGTGCGCATCGGTTTGCCGCCGCTCGAAGCGATGTTCAACAGCCACGGGACGGCGTACGCGGCCGGCAAGGAAGCTATCCCCATTCCCTCGCGCTTCGTGCTGTGGTTCAACGGCAACGGGATTCCCGAGCGCTACTGGATTCCCGCCGAGACGGGACCGAATTACGACTTGACGCCGTGCCTCGCGCCGCTCGCGCCGTTCCGCAACGACGTTCACATCATCACGGGCCTGGACAATCCGGCTTCGCGATTGCCTGGGCCGGGGAACGATCATCACCGCTCCATGTCGGGCCTGATGTCGGGCACGCCGTTCACGGGACGCGGAGCGGGCGGGCCGTCGATCGACCAGTTGATCGCCGCGAAAATCGGCGGCGGAACGCGCTTCCGCTCGCTCCAGGTCGGGGTGTGCCAGGAATCGCACGGCGAGAGCATCCATCGGAACATGAGCTGGTCCGGATATGAGCGCGCGCTTCCCCCGGAGCTGCTGCCCCACAACCTGTTCGACCGCATCTTCGGCGTGAAGGAGCCGTCCTGGGTGGGCCGGAAGCAGAGCGTGCTCGACGCCGTCCGCGACGAGTTCAAGGACCTGAGCGGCGGGTTGGGCAAACAGGATAAAGCGCGCCTTGAGGATCACCTCGCATCGGTGCGGGATCTGGAGCGGGCCATCGTCAGCCTGCCGCCCGACTACGCGAAGGTGGAGGAGCCCGAACTGGGCGGCGACGTGAAGGATTACCCGCGGGTCGCCAAGCTTCAGACGGATTTGCTTGTTCATGCGCTTGCCTCGGGGCAAACGCGCGTGGCTTCCTACATGCTCACAAAGTGCCAGAGCCTGGTGCGTTTGCCATGGCTTGGATACACCACGCTTCGCCACCACGATTACACGCACACGAATTCGGAGTCGCCGAGGGCGCAGCGAATCATGCGCGATATCTGCCGTTGGCACGTGGAGGAGTTCTCGTATTTCGTGGCGAAATTGAAGGCGGTTCGCGAAGGCGACGGCACGCTGTTCGACCACTGCACTCTGCTTTACGTTCACGAGCATGCGGAAGCGAATATCCACAAGAATAACGGTCTGGTCGCGATCGTGGCGGGTGACCGGCGCAAGCTCGTGACGGGGACACACACAAAGGCCACCGGTACGATGGGCGACCTCTACCTTGCGGTCGCGAACGGCGCCGCGGGCGCGAGCATCGACGCCTTCCCCACCGCCGGCCGCAAGCTCGAGGGCGTGCTGGTTTAAGCGGCCGCGGGCGTCGCGCTACAATGGAAATATCGATATCGGAAAACGCCTCCGGATGCCGGATTGCGATCTACCCAGGGTCGTTCGATCCTGTTACCAACGGTCATCTGGATTTGATCGAGCGTGGTTCGCGCATGTTCGACCGCCTGATCGTTTCGATCTTGCGTAATGAGAGCAAACAGCCGCTATTCTCGGTGGAGGAGCGGATGGAAATGCTTGCCGAAGTGGTGAAGCATTTTCGGAACGTGGAAGTGGATTCGTTCGACGGCCTGCTGGTGGACTACGCGCATGAGAAAGGGGCGAGCGTTCTGGTCCGCGGCATTCGCGCCGTTTCGGACTACGAGTACGAATTGCAGATGGCGTTGATGAACCGGCGGCTGCGGCCGGAGATTGAGACGGTGTTCCTGATGGCGGGCGAGGCGTTTTCGTTTCTGAGCTCGCGGATGGTGAAGGAAGTGATTGGACTCGGCGGTAACATTCACGGCATGGTGCCGGAGCCGATTGAGGCGCGGTTGAAAAACAGAATTCTCGAAAAAGGATAATGAGGCACGGCTTACAAGTGAACATGGAAATAGCGGACCGGATATCTACGATCAGCGTGTCGTCCACCATGAAGGTGGCGGCGGACGCGGAAAAGCTGCGGTCGCAAGGCGTGGACGTGGTGGATTTCGGCGCGGGCGAGCCGGATTTCCCGACGCCCGATAACATTAAGAACGCGGCCATCCGCGCGCTTGACGCGAACTTCACCAAGTACACCGCCGCCGGCGGCACCATGGAGCTGAAGCAGGCGATCTGCGAGCGCCACGCCCAGGATTACGGCACCGGTTACAAACCGTCCGAATGTCTGGTCACGGTGGGTGGCAAGCACGCCATTTTCAATTTGACCCAGGCGCTGCTGAATCCGGGCGACGAAGTCGTGATCCCCGTTCCGTTCTGGGTCACGTACAAAGACGTGGTGAACTACGCGGGCGGCAAGTGCGTTTTCGTCGACACCTCCGAAGAGCGGGGGTTCACCGTCACGGCTGCAATGATCGAGCCGCATCTCACGGCGAAGACGCGAATGGTCATCATCAATTCGCCTTCGAACCCGAGCGGCGCGGTTCTCGAAAGAGGCGAGTTCGAGCGCATTCTGGACTTGACCTCGAAGCGCGGCATCTATCTGATGACGGACGAATGTTACTGCCGCTTCGTTTATGACGGGGAGCCGTATTCGATCGCCTCCACGCCCGGGGCGCGGGAAACGGTGCTCGTGGCGGGTTCGCTTTCCAAAACGTATGCGATGACGGGCTGGCGCATCGGCTTCGGCCTGGTGCCGCAGGCGGTCGCGGGCGCGATGCTCAAGCTGCAGAGCCACTCGACGTCGAACCCGACTTCCATCGCCCAGAAGGCTGCCGTCGAGGCGTTGCGCGGCTCGCAGGAATCCGTGCCTGTGATGCTCGCCGAGTACCGCAGGCGCCGCGAGTTTGTGATCGCCCGTCTGCGGCGGATTCCGGGCGTGAAATGCGCGGAGCCGAAGGGCGCGTTCTATGCGTATCCGAATATCAGCTGCGCTTTTGGCAAGCAGGGCATCGGCAGCACCGTCCAGTTCGCCGAACAGCTCTTGAGCCAGGCGCATGTCGCGGTAGTGCCGGGCGAGGCGTTCGGGAC
>CAMDED010000216.1 GCA_945893365.1 Candidatus Sulfopaludibacter sp. SbA3
ACCTGGATTATGCACCGGGCCTGACGCTGGAATGAGGTGACGGGCGGGAGACCCCATCTGGAGGCCCTGAGAATCCTGCGTTAGAACAGGAGGTGGGCGAAGTTCGCAGCTTCGCGGACCGATTCTCAGGAGCCACCCAAATGGTGATCAACAGAAAACAGGATACCCGCCACAAGCCTGTCAGGCAAGGGGTTCAAGAAGTTATTCCGGAGCCCAATAAAATCGGGGCTTCCACGCCGTATGACTTCAAAGCCAGGAATTTGACGGCGTACGGAGGACTCTTACCGGTGGCCACGATGCTGGAGAAACTCGGGTTCCAGCAAGTGGTGGGGGAGACTCTCACGGTGAAGCGGCAGACGAAGGCCATGCCGATGTTTCAGTTTCTGCTGGGGATGGTTTTGGCCTGCTACGTAGGTTTCTCACGGCTGTATCATTTGCGCTTTCTGGAACGGGAGCCCATGCTAACCGGCATCTTGCAGGTGGCGCGACTGCCGCCGCAGTGCACTTTCTGGCGGTTTCTGGCCTCGCTGCATCTGGGCATCGCGCGCCAACTGCTCCAGGTGCAGGGAGTGATGCGCCAACGGGTCTGGGAAGCGGCGAACGTGCGGTTGAGTGAGGTGACCGTGGACACCGACACGACGGTGCACACGCTGTTCGGCAACCAGATGGGCGGGCGCAAGGGTTATAACCCGAAGAACAAGGGAAAAAAGAGCTACCAGCCCATCCTCAGCTTTGTGGCCGAGACCAGGGAATATGCTGCGGGCGCGTTGCGGAAGGGAGACCGGCCCAGCGGCGAGGAGATCGCCGAGCATCTGGAGAGCGTGGCGAAGGGACTGCCAGCGGGGGTAAAAACCGTGTTGGCGCGGGCGGATTCGGGTTTCTACTGCTGGGAAGCCGTGGAAGCTTACGAGAAGAAGAACTGGCAGTTCATACTGGTGGCGCGCAAGACCTCCCGTTTGGTGGACGAGTTGAAGGCAGCGGCGTGGAAGGGCTCGCCGCGCACCGACGCCGACGGACAGTGCGAGTTCTGCTATCAGCCGGAGGGATGGGGGAAAGCCTACCGGTTTCTGGCGCTACGCTACCTGAAGAAGCCGGAAGGCCCAGAGGCGGGGCAACCCGAGCAGTACCAGTTGTTCGACACGCCCGAGTATAGGTATCGGGTCTTCGTGACGAACCTGGACGGGCCGCTGGATGCGTTGGTGTGGTTCTACAAACAGCGGGCGGGAGCGGAGAACCTGATCAAGGAAGCCAACAACGATGCCGGGCTGGCGGCGCATCCGTCCGGCAGGTGGATGATGAACGCGAACTGGTTCCAGATCGTGATGCTGGCCTACAACCTGAACTGCTGGCTGCAACTGTTCCATCGCGAGGAGAGTGCAGGAGTGGAGACGATGCGGCACACGACGTTGGCAACGGCGCGCTTGCGCTTTCTGTTTCTGGCGGCCAAGATCCGGCGTCATGGCGGGCGGGCCGAGGTCAGCTATAGCGACCATTACGAGGAGAAAGACACTTTTCGGAAGTTGATGGATCGGCTGAGGAAAGTGACTGGCAGCGCCAGCGGCTTCGCGCCCGTGATCGCCAAGCCGCTACGCTGCTGATAAGGCAGGGGAAAACACGCATAAGATCTTATGCGCGAAGCGGCCAATGAAAGCAAGGATTTACAGCCTGGGAATTCGAGTAACTGCAAGGAGGCGAAACAAAAAGCGGAAGGGGGAACGGCGCGGATCAGTTCACCGAGTCGCCCGCTATACCTGTGCCCAAATCGCGCATAATTCAGGTTTCACGAAGTTGCATTTCGTCTTTTTTGACGACGAAATCGTCGATCTGTCGGAACTCTTCTAGCCTCGCCTCGGCTACCGGATCATGGTGCATGTGAGTCTGGCTTTCAACGTAATCGCGCCCAACGTTGCCGATCATTCTAGCGTCACCGGCGATGTTGGAGTTGCTTATGGCTTGCGTAGTATCTGACGGAGAGACTGGAATCTTTCCATGTGAGACCGCGCCCTCCATGCGCTTCTGATGAAATTGCCAGCCGCCCCATAGCATCGCAACGACCCCAGCCAGAGCCACAGCCAGCATACTCGGTAGGCTTGTTATCCCCGCATATATCGTTGGGTACGACTTTTGCAGGAAATCCAGACGTCGAAGAGCATCAAGAATCCATACGGAGGTTGCCCCTACGAACAGCACAAGTCCTCCGATGAAGCTAATGCCGGGATGTTTCTCCATGGGGCGATTATCCCACATGCGAAACCGCATCCGTTTGTCAAGCGCGAAAGCGAATTGGGAATTTCAAATGGACCCACTACCAGAATTGCGGAACACTTTGTCAGAGCGGGATCTGCTCGACATCGATAACTCTTAGATCCTGACCATCTGGGTTTTCAAACTTAAGCTCGATGGTAGTGTCTACGTAATGGCCAGACAACTCAACTATGCACCTATAGACTCCAACGTCCATCTTGTAGTTTGGATGCTCAAACCAAAACTCATAGCTATCATTCGAGAGGCCGTAACAGAAGGCTTTGTGAGCTTCCTTGCATACAATATTAAGCTCACGCTCCTGACCGGCAACAATTCGCACCGCGATTATTTCAACTATGTCCTTGTTCGGATCCTTATCAGGCGGTTGAACCGTACCTTCCCAGCGAGCCGCTGGAATGCTGAAAAGCATTCTATCGCCGCCATCATAAAATGTCAGTTTCGCCAAAACCTCTCGTGCCACCGACTCCGGCGTTTTTGACAGGGGTTGATTGACTACAGTCAGACGCAGAACAGAATAGCGCGTCTGGCCGTGAAAGAAAATGCCCGCACGAAAGCTGTTAGTGGTGACCAACAATCTCGGAAAACCTCTAAGTCTTACCTGCAACTCAACGAGTTCCTTGTGTTCCGTAGACCACAGTGAATAAACTGCAAGGGCCAATGCTAAGCAAGCCCCCCACCAGAAGGAAAGACTAGTCCAATTGGGTAGGCCAAACTGTTCGGCAAAATATCCCACAATCCACAGTATTACTCCAACAAGACCAGATACCCAATTAACCCAGTGCCGAACAATTGCCTTTAGGAAATCGCGGAGCATTTATGAAAGATTAGCACACATTGTTCTTGCAGAATAACTTTCAGTCGCCCCCCTCCTACCCTTCAAACCCGAGACGATGCATCCTTGCGACCTTGGGCTTTTCCGCGACAGTCTCGGCGAACGCGGCTTTCGCGGCCGGCGGTTTACGACCCTCGCCTTCGACCAGCACCGGCACATCGTTCGCGTCCGAATCGTGCCCGTCGTGAGGGCTGAACTAGAAATGCGACCAAATCGTTTGCGGGCTCGGCGTCGAGCGAGGCGTCGGCACGGCAGCGATGGGTTGACGGGATTGGGTGAAATATTCTTGAAACGTTGTTTATTGTTGTTGTGATCGTCGGCTCGGCATTGTAGGCTCGATGAGGAGGCTTGGGGATGACTTCGGTAGAGTGTTTCACGGACGGTCTGAAGCGGCGCGGCGTGGAGTGGATGGCCGCCCTTTGCGGACACGGGCTCGATCCGCTTTTCTACGCGGCGAAACGCGCCGGTCTGCGGCTGGTCGATACCCGGAACGAGCAGACCGCAGGCTACATAGCCGCAGCTTACGGCCAGCTTACGCGGACGCCCGGCGTCTGCGCGGTCTCAAGCGGCGTGGCGCACGTCAACGCGCTGAGCGGCGTGGTGAACGCGCACTTCGACGGCGCCCCGATGCTGCTCGTGAGCGGCGCGGCCGCGCTCCGCACTGCGGGCATGGGGCACTTCCAGGATCTGGATCAGGTGGCGATGGCCGCCTCCGTTACCCGCTACGCCCGCGTCGTCGATCACCCCGAGCGCACACTACAGATTCTGGATGAAGCCTGGCGCGCGGCTTCGCCAGGGGCTGGCGGCCCAGGGCCGGCGCATTTGACCTATCCGATGGATATCCAGACGGCCGAGGTGGACGAGGAGCGACTGATCCGTCCGGCGGCGGTGAGCGAATCCGTCACCGTCACTTCGCAGCCGTTTCCTGAATGTGCGCGGCCGGTCATCGTAGCCGGCAGCGGCGTATACTACTCGGGCGCCGGACCCGCGCTGCTCGAATACGCGGAACGTCACTCGATCCCCGTGGTCACGCCGATTTGGGATCGCGGCGTGGTCAACGCGCCGAGTCCGGTGTTTTGCGGCGTGGTCGGCGCTGCCAGCGGCGGCGCGCGGCTGATCGAGGACGCCGATTGCCTTATCCTCGCGGGCGCCGCCGTCGATTACCGCCTCGGATACTTGCAGTTCAGCGCTCGCGAGCTTTCCAGCCGTGTGTTGCGAATCGACCACGGATGGAAGGGGCTCGCGGCTCCCTCCAGCCCGCACACTGAATGGCTCGCCGAAGCGCGGATGCGCCGGGACCAGTTCCGGCAATCGGTCCGGAATACTGGAGCAAAGCAGGCGGAGCGGGGAATGCACGCGGTGCATGTGATCGAGGCGCTCGCGCGCGTGGTGCGCGATGACACGACGCTCGTGATCGACGGCGGAAGCATTGGGCAGTGGGCGCACCAGCTGCTAACGGATCGATACCCCTCGCATTGGCTGACGTGCGGCCGCAGCGGGGTGGTGGGGTACGGAATCGCGGGGGCGATGGCGGCGCGGCTGGCCTTTCCGGATCGCGGCGTGGTGTTGCTTTCGGGGGATGGGGCGTTCACCTTTACGGTCGCGGAACTGGAATGCGCGGTCCGCCAGAAACTGCCCTTCGTCGCGGTGGTGGCGGACGATCAAAGCTGGGGCATCACGGAGACGGGCCACATCCGGCAATTCGGAGTAGGCATCGGGACCTCGCTCGGGCCGATTGCGTTCGACCGGCTAGCCGAATCGCTGGGGGCGCGCGGCGTCCGTGTCACCGACCCGGGTCTACTGGCGGGCGAGATCGAGCGCGGCATCGATTCGGGTGAGGTCACGGTAATCCACGCACGGATAGTGGGCGGCAATCCGTAGACGCCGGCGTGGGGGCTTGGGCCCAACGATAGCATGAAGCGCTGCACGGCGCCGCAATTCGCGCGGTCCGGCGCGGCTGCTCAAAGTCCGTCACGCCCCTGGAACTCGCTGAGCAACGAAACGGCCCGACCGGCGGCAACGCGCGGAAGCATCTTAAGCCGTCCTAAGTCCTCTTGTGTGAGATAACTAAGGTAAGATTAGCGTTGAACACGCTGTGAATGTGTATTAGAATCAGTTATCATCTTACTTAGTCTGGGACTTAACACAGACGTTACTCAATAGCTCGATCGCTTCGGATGTTTGAATCGTCCATTACTCCGCGCCGCGGCCAAGACTCGCCCTATTCCATCGCCAGCGTGGCGTTGGCGGCTGCGCTGAACGAAATACAGACCGAGGATTACCGTAAACGAATAAGGAGAAACCACTTAATGACAATGAGCCGGAATCGAAAGGTGGCCGCCGCGCTGTTTGCGGCCCTTCTCGCGTTGCCTGCCAAGGGTGGCGTCATCTACAATAGCTTTCCCGCCCCGCAGCCTGCTAACGTCCTCAGTCTGGAGTATCAGGCAAGCGCGACGTCCGAATTCGACGATCTTATTCAGCTCGGCGGCGCGGGCCGCGACCTCGCTAATGTGATGGTACTGATGAGCGACTGGGCGCAAGCCTCAACATACGGTTTCTTAGATCCCTCGTGGGATCGTCCACTGATACTCAATCTAGATTATGTGAATAACTCAGGAGGAAACGCCGCGCCGGGCGCACCGATCGCCTCCCGGACGAACGCTATACACTGGCGGGCGGAAGGCGACGGAAGCTCCTACCTCGGGTTGGCGTTCACTGTTGCCTTCGACTTCACGGGAATCACAGTGCCGCACGAGTTCATTTATGACTTGGCGTTCAACACAATGACGCCGGGCAACAATCCTATCGGGGCGCCTGGGCCATACAAATCTTTGAACTTTGGGTTGGCCATCGCGGCGCCATAACCCCGAACCACGGGAACTACGCCGGCTGGGACGCCGTTAACGCAACACTTCGCACGGACACCCACTGGACGCCTACACTGGAGCGGTGACGTCCGAGACGGCTGAAAGCGGACGTTCCGGAACCGCGTCCGGACTGTTCCTTCCGATCGGGCTCGTGGGGATGGGTATGCTTGCGCGGCGCCGCTCCGGACGTCGTGGCGGAGCCTCCCCCTGGACTGGAAGCCTTTCCGTCAATCGGACTTGTCCGGGGGCCATGCGGTATCATGATCCGTCGTGGCCCCAAACTCAAGCAGCCTCATCGCCGTCGATGCCGCCTCCCTGCCCTGGGAGGAACGTTTCAATGAACGAATCGGCAAGAACCTCTACCGCAAGAACCTCTTCACCGACCCGGAAACGGGCATGGAGATCCGTCTGGTCAAGTATCCGGCGGGCATCGTCAATCCGCTCCACACGCACCCCTGCGCCCACGGAATGTACGTGCTTGAAGGCACGCTCGTAACGCACGAAGGCCGCTACGCGCCGGGGACATTCGTCTGGTTCCCGGAAGGCCCCGCAATGGAACACGGCGCGACCGCCGAACAGGATGTGGTCGTCCTCTTCATTACGAACAAGCCGTTCGAGATCCACTACCGGGAGCCGGCCGAATGATCCGGACGGAACGCGAGGGCCCGGTCGCGGTCGTCACGCTCGACCGTCCGCAACGCCGCAACGCGCTTTCATTGGAGATGATGCGGGCGCTGATTGCGGCGCTCGACGCACTCCGCCACGACCGCGAGATTCGCACCGTGATTCTGGCCGCGGCAGGCAAGGTATTCTGTTCCGGCCACGATCTTTCCGAGATGACCGGGCGCACCCTCGCGGAGTATCGCGAACTGTTCGACGCATGCACGGAGTTGATGACGAAGCTGCAATCGATTCCTCAACCGGTGATCGCCGAAGTGCAAGGCGTCGCTACCGCGGCCGGATGCCAGCTTGTCGCCGCCTGCGATCTCGCCGTCGCATCGCACGACGCCCTGTTCGCCACTCCCGGCGTGCGCATCGGACTTTTCTGCACCACGCCGATGATCGCCCTCACCCGCGCCATCGGGCGGAAACGCGCGCTCCAGATGCTCCTGACGGGGGAAATGGTTTCGGCGTCGAAAGCCGCGGAATGGGGCCTGATCAACGCCGCCGTTCCCGCGGATGAGTTGCGCCGCGAGACCCGCGGGCTGGCCGCCCGCATCGCCGAGGCGAGCACTCTCACGGTGGGCCTGGGGAAGCAGGCGTTCTACACGCAGATCGACCTCGATCAATCGAAGGCCTACGCCTATGCAAAGGAAGTGATGTCCATGAACGCGGGCGCGGGCGATGCGCAGGAAGGCATCTCCGCGTTTCTCGAAAAACGCGCGCCTTGCTGGAAGGACAACTGAAAACGGAGGACCGATGCAAGGCCTGATGATGGATTTCCCGCTGACCCTGACGCATTTTCTCGAGCGCGCCGGGCGGTTGTTCCCCAAGAAAGAGATTGTCACGCGGACGCCCGAAGGGGTGCACCGCTACACCTACGCCGATTTTCACCGGCGCGCGCATCGCCTTGCGCACGTGCTGCGCTCGCTCGGCGTGGGACCAGGCGAGCGCGTGGGCACGCTTGCCTGGAACCATTACAGGCACCTGGAACTCTACAACGCGATTCCCTGCCACGGCGCAGTGCTGCACACGCTGAACCTGCGTCTGGCGGCGGATCAGCTAGCCTACATCATCAATCACGCCGAAGACCGGGTGATCTTCGCCGACGAATCGCTGCTGCCGATTCTCGATCCGATCCGCGATCAGATCCCCTGCGTTCGGAGGATCGTCGTCATTGGAGAAGAGTACGAGGCGCTTCTCGCGTCCGCTCCGGCGGAGGCTTATCCGTGGCCGCGGCTCGATGAGAACGCGGCGGCCGGCATGTGTTATACCTCGGGCACCACGGGGAATCCGAAGGGCGTCGTCTACTCGCATCGCGCGATCGCGCTGCACAACTACGCGCTCGCCATGGCGGACACGCTGGCCTTGAGCGAACGCGACACGCTCCTTCAGATTGTGCCGATGTTCCACGCCAACGGCTGGGGAAAGCCGTACGCGGCGGTGATGTGCGGCATGAAGATCGTGCTGCCAGGCGCGCAGCCGCAGCCGCGCGATCTCGCCACTCTTATCGAGCGGGAGCGCTGCACGGTGGCTGGCGGCGTGCCCACGATCTGGATCGGCCTGCTTCGTCTGCTCGAACACGAGAGCTTCGACCTGTCCTCCGTGCGCCTGTTCATCGGCGCGGGCTCCGCGATCCCGAGGCAGTTGATCGCCGACTTCGAGTCGCGGCACGGAATCCATCTGGTACAACTCTGGGGGATGACGGAGACGACGCCGGTCGCGACGCTCTCCGTGCTGAAGTCGGCGATGGACGCGTGGCCGAAAGAGGCGCAGCTTACACAGCGAGCGAAGGCGGGCTTCGCCGTGGCCGGCGTCGAATTGCGCGTTGCCGACGCCGAGGGCAACGAGCTTCCTTGGGACGGCAAGTCGGCGGGCGAACTTCAAGTGCGCGGACCGTGGGTCACGAGCGGCTACTACAACGACGAGCGGAGCGCGAGCGCCTTCGTGGACGGCTGGTTTCGAACAGGCGATGTAGTAACCGTGGACGAAGAAGGCTCGATCCAGATCCTCGACCGGACGAAGGATCTGGTGAAGTCCGGCGGGGAATGGATCTCAAGCGTCGATCTGGAGAACGCGATCATGGCGCACCCCAAGGTTCTCGAAGCATGCGTGATCGCGGTGCCGCACGAGAAGTGGCACGAGCGGCCGCTCGCGGTTGTGGCGCTCGCGCCGCAGCATCGGGGACAGGTGACGCGGGAGGAGATCCTCGATTTTCTGCGCGACAAGGTTGCGAAATGGTGGCTGCCCGACGACGTCGTGTTCGTCGACGCACTTCCGAAGACGAGTGTCGGCAAGTTCAACAAGAGGGCGCTGCGAGCGCTCTATCCGGAGTTTCCCCGAGGTGAGAGCCTTTGAGAGCCGCCGCTCGATGGCCGTCTTCGACACGCTGGAATCTAAAACCGGGGAAGTGGCTTGCCTATATTGCAGGGGGGCATCTGAGCGTTTCGGCGGCCAGGGCGGAGCGACTACTCCCATCGCGGGGCGATACTATATCTCCGCGAAATCGCGACCGGGAGCCGATTGCCGCGATATCCCTTGTCGGCCACCACCTCTTCGACGCCGCGTTTGTCGATCCCGTGCTATGATCGTCTGTGCCCGCTAGAATCCTGGGCGTGATTCCAGCCCGCTACGCGTCCTCCCGGTTTCCCGGCAAAGCCCTCGCCACCCTTGGTTCCAAAACTCTTATCGAACATGTTCACGAGCGTGTTTCGATGGCGCGGTA
>CAMDED010000217.1 GCA_945893365.1 Candidatus Sulfopaludibacter sp. SbA3
GCAGTGTTCCTTGGATGAGGATCCGGTCGTAGCAGGAAAGCACCCCGGTAATCTGGCTCGCGAATCGTTACGTCAATAGTTCGATACCCATTCGAGCATCATAACCGACGGCCTGTTATCCTTTTTGGTTCCGGCTACGCCGGATTAGGAAGCAGCCCTTCCCCAGCCCGGCGCGGACGCCCAACGCCAAGCAGTCGAAAAGCGGCATCGGTCGTTTAAGAATCACCCGCTTGGGCGAGCGAGCCGCCTCGCCCGGCCCCATCGGAGCGCGGGAACGTAGTAAAATAGCCGTCAATTCGGACGTCCATGAAAATTTCTCTCCTTCGCGCTATTTCGCTCGCGGCTCTCTGCGCCTTCACCTCGCCCGCTCAGCAACTTTCAGTCAGGTGGGACGAACTGAACGCCATCGATTTCGTCAGAGCGATCCAGAAGTCTCAAGGTACTTGCGTGCTTCCCATCGGCATTCTCGAGAAGCACGGCCCACACCTGCCCATGGGAACCGACCTGATCAATGTGCGCTATCTTTCTCTCCACGCCGCGGAGCAGGAATACGCAGTAGTCTTCCCGGAATATTATTTCGGACAGATTTTCGAGGCGAAGCACGAGCCCGGCACGGTTGCCTATAGCGCCCGCCTTCAGCTTGAGCTGCTCCAGGAAACCACAAGCGAAATGGCGCGCAACGGATGCAAGAAGATCCTCATCACAAACGGGCACGGCGGCAACAACCATCTGCTGCCCTACTTCGCGCAGGCGCAGCTCGATTCGCCGAAGGATTATGTCGTCTACGTTTTCTCCCGCGCGCCTTATCCCCCGGGGCGGCCCCCGATGCGGTCGAAAGCCGACGGCCACGCAGGCGAGTCGGAGACGTCCCACACGCTGATCTCGCGGCCCGACCTGGTGAAGCTGGATCAGGCCGGCGTGCAATCGGGCGCCGACCGGAACCGGATCGACCTGCCGTCAAGCGTCTACACCGGCATCTGGTGGTACGGAAAGTACCCGGAGCACTACGCCGGAGACGGCGCCGTGGCAACGAAGGAGCTCGGCGAATTCGACATGAAGGCTTCGATCGCGAGTATCGCCACCGCGCTCCGCGCCATCAAGTCCGACCAGAACAGCCTCAAACTTCAGAACGAGTTCTTCGAGAAATCGAAGAAGCCGCTCGAGACACGGCAGTAGCCGTAACTCATCTCCCGTTCGACGGGTTAAACCCATTGGCCCTTTCCGCGCCCCGCGCGGAGCTATAATTGGTGTCTTAGAACCATTCCGAGCCAGGACCCCCAGGAGAACCATTGGGAAGCAATTACCGTCCTCAACCGCCTCGCGGCGCGATGCAGGCGCCGGTCATCACCCGCGCGTCGGATCGCAACTTCGAGCTCAAGTCGCTGATCCACAAGAAACTGATCGGCGTGCTGAACCTCGATCGCGTTTCTTCGATCCCGAAGGACCGCGTGCGCGCCGAGATCGGCCGCGTCGTCGAACGCCTGCTCGAAGAAGAGCGCGTCCCCATGACGACGCAGGAGCAGAACCGCATGGTCGAGGAAGTGCTCGACGAGGTTCTGGGCCTTGGACCGCTTGAACCGCTGCTCAAGGAACCGAGTATTTCGGATATTCTGGTCAACCGTTTCGACAAGGTCTTCATCGAGCGGGGAGGCAAGCTGCAGGAGACCCAGGTTCGCTTCCGCGACGACGCGCACCTGCTGCACATCATCGAGAAGATCGTGTCGCAGGTGGGCAGGCGTATCGACGAAGCGCAGCCCATTGTCGACGCCCGCCTTCAGGACGGCTCGCGCGTGAACGCCATCATCCCGCCGCTCGCGCTCGACGGCTGCTGCCTCAGCATCCGCCGCTTCGGCCGCCACGTCATCACACAAGAGGAAATGATCCAGTTCAAGACCGTGATGCCGGGCATGCTGAAGTTTCTGGCCGCCTGCGCGCAGGCCAAGACCACCATCCTGATTTCCGGCGGAACCGGCTCCGGCAAGACCACCACGCTCAACGCCCTTTCGCGATTCATCCCGGAAGACGAGCGGATCGTCACCATCGAAGACACTGCCGAACTGCAGCTCCAGCAGCGGCACGTGGTGAAATTCGAAACGCGTCCCCCCAACTTGAACAAGGAAGGCGGCATCAATCAGCGACAGTTGCTGCGCACGGCGCTCCGCATGCGCCCGGACCGCATCATCGTCGGCGAGTGCCGCGGCGCGGAAGCCCTCGACATGCTTCAGGCGATGAACACCGGTATTGAGGGGTCCATGAGCACGGTGCACGCGAATACGCCGCGCGACGCGTTTTCCAGGCTCGAAACCATGGTGTTGATGGCCGATCTCGAAATCCCGAACCGTGTGATTCTTCAGCAGCTCGCTTCGGCGATCAAGCTTGTGGTGCAGGTGGCGCGCTTGCAGGACGGTTCGAGAAAGATCACAAGCATCGCGGAAGTCCTGGGCGTTAGCCAGGATCGCGTGGAGCTTCAGGAGATCTTCACATTCGAGAGGCTGGGCGTCAACGACGCCGGCAAAGTTTACGGACGGTTCAAGGGGACGGGGGTGCAGCCGAAAATCCTCGAACGGCTGCGCATCAGCGGCATTACATTGCCGCAATCGATATTCGAGGAAGTGTTACCGGTGAACATGTGATGACAAGACGGCGGCTGGGTCAAATTGTGGCGGGTGGCGCGGCGCTTCTGCCGCAGCCGGCTCGAAGCGCGGAGGGTCCCTATAGGACCGCGCTCGACGGTTTCGAATCGAAGGTGAACGTCGAGGCGTTCGATCCGGTGCGTTTCAGCCGGACTCTCTACGACGCCGCGCCGTTGCGCATGACCTTCACGGCGAAGAACCCGAAGCAAGGCGCGGAGTGGCAAAAGCGTCTGCGGGCGAAGGTCGCGGAGCTGGTGGGCGGATTTCCCGCGAAGCGCGTCCCGCTAGACGCCAGGACGCTTGAAGTGCGCGAATTTCCCGCTTACCGGCGCGAGAAGATCGTTTTCCAGAGCCAGCCCGGCCTGCATGTCCTCGCGTATCTGCTCACGCCGGCCAAGAGCGATAAGAGCAAAGCCCCGTTTCCCGCGATGGTGTGCGTGCCCGGCCACGGCCGCGGCGTTGACGACATCGTGGGCATCGACGACAAGGGCCGCGACCGCATCAACAAGGACGGTTATCAGCACGACTTCGCCATTCAAGTGGTGGAACGGGGCATGGCGGCGGTGGCGATCGAGCCGATCGCGTTCGGATGCCGCCGCGACGAACGCACGAAGAAGAAGGGACTCGGCTCGTCGGCCTGCCAGCCGGTCGCGGGCGCGGCTTTGCTGCTCGGTCAGACGATGGCCGGGTGGCGGACTTACGACGTGATGCGCACCATCGACTGGATCGAGACCCGTAGCGAGCTGGACGCAAAACGCGTGGGCTGCATGGGCATTTCGGGCGGCGGAACTATCACCACCTTCGCCTCGGCGCTTGAACCGCGCATCCGCGCCGCCATGATCAGCGGGTACCTCAATACGTTTCGAGACAGCGTTTTCAGCCTCTCGCATTGCATCGACAATTACGTTCCCGGCATTCTGAATTGGGCCGAGATGTACGATGTCGCGGGGCTGATCGCGCCGAGGCCCCTGTTCGTCGAATCGGGAGAGCGGGACGACATTTTCCCGATTGAAGCGAGCCGCTCCAGTTTCGCCCGCGTCAAACAGGTGTACGAAGTGTTCGGCGCGGCGGACCGGATTGAGCATGAAACCTTCGACGCGCCGCATACCTTCCACGGTGTCAAGGGGATCCCCTTCCTCGCGAAACACCTGGGAGTCTAACATGCGTTTTCTCTTCGTCGCGCTTTCTTCGATAGCGCTGGCCGCGCAGACGGCGCATCGGCGCCATCCCCCTCGCGACGCAGCCGAGTATGCGAAGATCCTCGAAGATCCCAAGCGCGACGCGTGGCAATTGCCGCACATGGTCGTGATGTCGCTCGACCTGAAGGCGGACGAGGTGGTGGCGGATATCGGCGCGGGTACGGGTTACTTCGCCAGGCGCTTCGCGAAGCATGCGGGCAAAGTATACGCGGTGGACATCGACGCGAAACTGCTGGCGATCTCGCGCAAAGGCGCCCCCGCGAACCTGGAAGCGGTGCTCGCGACGACGGACGATCCGAAGCTCCCGGCGGCTGGCGTAGACACCATCTTTTTCTGCGACGTGCTGCATCACGTCGAGAACCGGCCGGCCTACTATCGAAAGATCGAGCAAGCGCTGAAGCCGGGCGGGCGCGTGGTCATCGTGGACTTCTACAAGAAGTCCCTTCCGGTGGGACCGCCCGAGAGCATGAAGCTCGCCGAAGCCGATGTGATTGCGGAATTCAAAGCCGCGGGATTCCGGCTGTCACGCACCTTCGAGGCGCTGCCCTACCAGTATTTCCTTGAGTTCCGCGCGGCCCGATAACTGCGCCGCTATTCCGCGCCGCCCATCGACCACGGCGGAGTCACGCCGTTCGTTCGGGCGTAGGCGATCGACTGTCCCAGGTGTTCGTGCATGTGCGTTGTGATGATGTAGAGCGCGCCGCCCACCGTGCTGTCCCGGCCGAAGAGCTTGATCGCCTTGTTGAGATCCGCATCCGGCGTGTCCGTGACGCTTTTGCGGACGTGCGCGAAACATTCCTTGAGCTTGGCGACAATCTCCGTCTTGTCCGTGAGAGTCTTCTCCATGTCGCGAGTGAGGCTGGCCGGAGGTTTGACCCCGAACGATTGCGGAATAAAGAAATTCGCACTCACGATATGGACGTAGACCTCACTGACGGAGCGGACCTTCTCAGCCGGGCGCCAACTGTACTTCTCCTGCGGCATGGCCTCAGCGAGGCTTACGAACTTCTTTTCGAGCGCGTTAAGGTCGTTGAGCACATACGCGCGAAGTCCGGCGGGCGGTTGAGCGAGCGCCGGAAGTCCGGCCGCGAATAGAATCAGAGCTGGGAAACGGAGAGTCTTCATTGCTCCGTTGTACCGCGGGGACGCGTGGCGGCGCAAGTTCAAACTCATTCCCGGCCGCACGCTCCGTGGCCGGTACCTGACTCTGGAAAGAGGTCTCTTTTCGGCCGCCATCTCCCGTGACTTGCGAGCCAGCGCGAAACCGCTACGATATCGCCACCGTCCAGACCTGAATTGACGGCCGTTTCAAGTGCGCTTCAGAAAGCTTGTGGGAATTCTGATCTGCGGACGACGATGTGCCGGGCTGTACAACACTGTCCGACCAGCCTACGCCTTGATCGGATCACGCCCTCTCCCGAGACGGCATTTAAGACTTTGCCATGCCTGCGGTTTTCTCGTACCGCCGATGATAGCGAAACCGGCAGCCGTTGCAGCGGAACGGAAACAGCCCCGCAGTCTTGAAAACGGCGTCGGCGAGCCCTCTGGCTTTGGAACGGCTTACCTTGTTCTCTCTGCAACGGGGACACCGCGTGAGGTCCATCTCGGAAGCCGTCACTCCGAACAGATACATGACGAGCCAAGGCACCACCACTGCCATTGAAACTACTAGTACTGCAGAGACAAGAATTAACATATAATTATATAATACCGCAAGTCACGCTATTGACAAGAGGGGGCTTTCTATGAAATAGCGCCGGATTCCTCAGCTTAATTGCCGTAATGGGTACCTAAGTACTATTAAGAAAGTACTGGAACTATGTCGAGCGTAGCAGCGTGCTGATTCCGCGGCGCCGGTCTTTGTGGCTGCCTTCTACCTTCCGCGGGCCTTTCCTCACTTCTTCCGGCAATCGCAACTCCATCAACGGCAGAAGGTTCCGATCGAGAGGCGCGGGTGCGGCCGACCGGCAAAGTGAGGTTGGGCCGGATATTGGAACGGTTCATCTACGCCCGCTTCGCCTGAAGGAAATGACACGCGGAAGGCCGGTTCGGTGCGCGCGAGAGACGCCTCGCCTTTCGTAACGCCGGGCGGCCGCTAAGCCGAGAGTATCTGGCGCAGCCGGCGGCCGACGATCTTGGGTTCGTCGCCGCGCATCATCCAAACGGAGATGAGGAGCTTCCCTTTGCCCGGTCGCTGCACGTGGATGGGTGGGTCTGCGGCGAGCAACCTCTCGCTGGCCTGCTGGGCCGATATCCCTCGCGCGGATTCGTCCCACTCGACCGTTACATGGGGCACCTCGTTGGCAATTACAGGTACGTGGCGATCCGTCCGGACGCCCGAAATCCCGTTGAGCGCGGTGCGAATAGATGCGACGCGCGCTTCGAGTTCGCGGAATTCCGCTTCGTGGTCGACCTTGAGATACCGCTCCACGGCGGCAAGCAAACCGCACAGTTCTTCCTTGCCTACCTTCATGCCGCGGCCGATTCCGCCGAACGGAGACATAGCGGGCAGCGACGCTTCGATGAGATCCTTGCGCCCGAGGAGGAGGCCGCTCGACTGCGGTCCGCGAAGAGCTTTGCCGCCGGAGAATATGACGAGATCGAAGCCTTGTCTGGTGTACTTCCAGAGGTTTTCTTTGGGCGTGGCGTCGGACGCGGCGTCGTTCATGGTGGGCACGCCGCGCTCTTTGCCGATCTTCACGAAGTCATCGGAGCCGATCTGGCCGTCGCGCTCGGCCTTGTTGAGGAAGAACATCATGCCCGTCCTGTCGTTGATGGCGGCTTCGAGCTCTTTGCGCGTTTCGACTGTGACGATCTTAGCGCCGCATAACTCCATCTGGTGCTCGTAGCCGGAGCGATGCGATTTCTGTTGGATCACCTCGTAGCGGATGCCCTCGCGATTCGGCAATTGGCGGAGCTTGGCGGGGTCGCCTTGAGACAGGCACGCGGCAGTGCCTACGGCGATGGCCGAAGCCGCGCCGCAGGTGACCATCGCGGCGGGGGCTTTCAGCAATTCCGCGAGACGAGCGCCCACTTTCCTTTCGAGCTCGGGCAGCGGGATGAAGTAGCGTGAGGCTTCCTCCATGGCGCGCACGACTTCGGGCGGCATGATGGAACCGCCAAGAACAGTGACGACTCCGACGCCGTTGATAACGGGCTTGACGCCGAGGCTGGCATACAAGGCGGACGGCGATGAGGCCGTGACGCTGGTGGTAGCGGCGGCGGCTACGGCGCTGGTTGCCGCAAGCGCGGGTGAAAGCGCGGCGGTCCGGAGGAGGCGGCGGCGTGTGGTCTTCATGACTGTACATTATATGACGCCCGGTGTGATGATGGTTTCCGGTATGCGATTCCTTGTCTTTCTCCTGAGCGTGAGCCCTCTATTTGCCCAGCCCAAGTATGACCTGCTGCTGAAAGGCGGACATGTCATCGACCCGAAGAACAAGATCGGCGACGTGCGCGACGTCGCGATTCGCGATGGCTTGATCGCGGCGGTCGAGCGCGACATCCCCGCCGTAGAGGCGCGAAGGACGGTGAATGCCGCCGGGCTCTTCGTGACGCCTGGACTGATCGACCTGCACGCGCACGTCTTTTCGGGCACGGAAGGAGTGGGACTTGCGGGCGGCGACTCGAGTATCCATCCCGATGCCTTCGCGCTTCGGGTGGGGGTGACAACGGTCGTGGATGCCGGGTCTTCGGGCCGCCGAAACTTCGCGCACTTCAAGAAGACGGTGATCGACAGGGCCCGCACGCGCGTGCTGGTCCTGTTGAACATCGGCGGCGCGGGCATGCCCGGGGACGCGCACGAGCAGGACGTGAGCGACATGGACGCGAAGGCCGCGGCCGATCTTGCGATTGCGAACCGGGACACGATCGTGGGAATAAAAGTTGCGCACTATCGCGGGCCCGACTGGACGCCCGTCGAGCGCGGCGTCGAAGCCGGGACGCTCGCCAACATTCCGGTGATGATCGATTTCGGCGAGTTCCGGCCGGAGCGTCCGTTTCAGGAACTCGTGTTAAGAAAGCTTCGTCCGGGCGACATCTACACGCATGCGTTCTATGTGCCGGTCCCGATGCTCGATGAGAAAGGGAAGTTGCTGCCTTACCTGTTCGAAGCGCGGAAGCGGGGAGTGCTGTTCGACGTGGGTCACGGCGGCGCGGCCTTCGAGTTCCGGCAGGCGGCGCCCGCGGTGAAACAGGGCTTTCCGCCCGACTCAATTTCCACGGATGTTCACTCGGGCAGCCTCAACGCGGGTATGAAGGATCAGCTCAATGTGATGTCGAAATTTCTGAATATGGGGATGACCCTCGACGACGTGATTTACCGTTCCACGTGGAACCCGGCGCGGATCATCCACCGCGAACAGATTGGGCACCTCTCGGTAGGCGCGATTGCGGATATTGCGGTGCTGCGAGTGGAGAAGGGGCAGTTCGCGTACGTCGATTCATGGGGCGCGCGGATGGACGGTGGCCAGCGGTTGACAGCCGAACTTACGGTGGCCTCGGGGCGTGTGGTGTACGACCTTAACGGCCGCACGCGCGATAGTTGGGATCGTCTGGGGAAATATCAGGCACAAGGTGACGCGTCGTGGGATGGGTCGAGAGGCGGCGGGCGTCCGAAGGCGATTGGAGGGCCGAAGTAGCGGCGGAACCGCGCTCCCAGGCAAGGCCTGTTTTCTACTACCGGCGAGTCGGAAGCACAGGAGGCGTTGAAGGTAGAGTATTCCGGAGGGACGGCAGATACCGAGGTACCCGTGTTATGCCAGATCGAAGAGGCGCTGAAGGGCAATGAGGTAATCCTGGTCAAGGCGGGAAAGCCGGTGGCCCGCTTGGTTGCTTATCGTGGCCCAAGCCGGCCACGAAGACCCGGGTGCATGGCGGACGAAATCTCGATCGCGGCGGATTTTGGTTTGATACCCGATGACATCGCAAAAAAATTCGGTATCAATAACGAGACGGATGCGACTGCTGCTCGACACCCACGTACGGGTCTGGTGGCCCGCGGACAGTCCTTCACTGGGTGATCGGGCTCGCGAACCGATCGCCGACCCTGAGAATTCCGTGCTCGTCAGTCCGTCCGTTTGTGGAGCTTCTGTTTGTGCTGCTTGTTCGCTGACCGGTTCATCGGTCGCGGTTGCTGTGAATCCGCTCGGGAGCGCCGCGGGCGGGTGATCAGCTTCGTGGCGCAGGCGCCGGAATCGGGAACACTCGACCGAATTGCCGCCTAAACCTGAATTCCGAAGTTGACGCATAGTGGGGCAATTTTCCCGGTGGACGTGGGCTCAGGTAGCGGTAACGGGTGCCAACTTCGGGGAAATTGTGAAAACCCAAGTCAAGATGCTGTTTAGAAGCGATATACGCCGCTTGAGGCCGCCCC
>CAMDED010000218.1 GCA_945893365.1 Candidatus Sulfopaludibacter sp. SbA3
CAGAGAAAGCCGAGGGCGAAACCTTTGTGGCCGCCAAAGTTCAGAAGCGCGCCGAGCCCTTCCATGAAATCCGTTGGGTCCGTGGTGAGCTCGCCGTTGCGGTCGAGCACGCATCCTGGCGGAATCGTGGTCCCCTGGTTGTGGGCAACGTGAATCTTGCCGCCGGCGATGGCCGAGGTGGAGATGTCGATAATGATCGGCGTGCGGCCGGGCACGGGGACGCCCGCGGCGAAGGGATTCGCGGACATCCGTCTGTCCGTGCCGCCATAGGGCGCAACGATCTTGCCGCCTCCATGCGTGTTGACGAAGTGGATGGAGACAAAGCCGGCGGCGGCCGCCATGGCGGGGTAGTCGCCGATGCGGCCGAGATGAGCGCTCTGGTTCAATCCCATGAGGACGAAGCCATGCGTACGGGCGCGCTCGAGAGCAAGCTCCATGGCCCAGACACCGATAACCTGGCCGAAACCGAAATTGCCCGAGAGGCCGAGCAGCGGCCCAGCGTCCTTCACGATGTGCAATTCCGCAACCGGCGCCACATCGCCCCAATCCAGGTAGCGGATGTACTCGGGGATGCGAATGACGCCATGGGAATCGTGCCCGGCGAGATTAGCTCTCGCCAAGGCGAGGCCGATGATTTCGGCTTGATCCTTCGGAACGCCGTAGGCGGCGAAAATCGAGGAGGCGACGCGAGCTAAAGGCTGGAGCGCGAACGTGGGCATCGTTTTCCGCCGGCCGTCACTCCACGTACAGGAATTCGTTCGAGGCGAGCAGCGCCTGAGCCAGGCTTGCGAGCGCCCGTTCTCTCGCATCGCGCTCCGCGATGTTGGCCCTGGCATGGAGTTCCTGCTGCTTCTTCAGATGGGCTTCGCTCAGGTCGATTTCCGGCGGCGAAGGCTTGCGAGCGAGCGTGAGGACGTAGGCGGCCTCAATCTTTCGCGCGGGCGGCACGGCCTCGCCGGTAGTTTCGTTCACTCTTTTCGCGATGTGCCCCGCGAGCGCGACGACGAATTCATCGTTCATCAGCGTCAGCGACTGGAGCGGCGTTGCCGACGGAACGCGGCGCGCGCAGTTGGTGTCGATAATCGGATAATCGAAAACGCTCAAGAAGGTCAGCGGATAGGTGCGGCGGGCGAGCAAATAGACGCTTCGCCGGTACTCCTCGGCAGTTTGAAGGCCGTCCGGCTGGTTCCTGACCTCGACCGGCGGACCACCCATGGTGGTGTCGAGCTTTCCCGCGACTGCGATCATGGAATCGCGCAGCGCTTCCGCCTCGATCCGGCGAAGGTTCATGCGCCAGAGGAGCCGATTTTCCGGGTCGATCGACTTCGCCTTGGCTGACGGCGCCGTTTCCGGCGCGGTCTCCGACGGCGGCTGCCGCGAAGATTGGCGGTAGACGGTCGATGTCATGATCGCTTTGTGCAGCCGCTTCGCGCTCCAGCCGTGCTCCATGAAGTCGACAGCCAGCCAGTCAAGGAGCTCCGGGTGGGACGGGGGCGATCCCATCTTCCCGAAGTTGTCGGAAGTCTCAACAATGCCTCTTCCGAAGTGGTGTTGCCAGACGCGGTTCACGATCACGCGCGAGGTGAGCGGGTGGTCGCGGCTGGTGAGCCACTTCGCAAACGCGAGCCGCGTTCCGCTCGTCTTGCCCTTGACGGCGTCCGAGGGGATGGCGTCCGGCTTGCCGGGCTGCGAGAGCACCGTGAGGAATCCCGGCTCTACTTTTGGACCGGGCGATTCCGCGCTGCCGCGTTGGAGCAAGCGGATGGGTGGCGGAGCGCCCACATCCCAAAGAGCCTGTATTTTTTCGAGAGGCCTGAGATATCCGTTCCAGACGCGAATCTTCTCCTCGATCTTTGCCACGGTGGAGCGGTCGGCTTCGTTCAGACTCTTGCGCCACTCGGTATCGGAGACCTTGAGCAGCGTTCCGAATTTCTTCACGAGGAACTTCTGCACGTCGTCCTGCTTCGCGGGCGGCGTCTCGATTGCAGTGCGCGTGTCGTCGCGAATTTCCGCGGGAATTGCTTTCAGCTTCTCGTCGAGCAAACGCCGCTCGTATGGTTGAGTCACGGAGCTCAACTGCTTCTTCAGTTCACTGAGGGACTTGTCGATCTCGGCGTTGTGCCGCTCGATCTCTTTCTGCTCCGTTTGCGAAACGGTGTAGAGGTGCCGTTTTTCGGGCGGCAGCCAGTTCGCCGGATTGTACGCGGACGTGAAGACCGCGAGAAAGCGGTAGTAGTCGCGCTGGGGAATGGGATCGTACTTGTGCGTATGGCAGCGAGCGCAGCCGACCGACAGGCCGATGGTGCTGCTCGAAACTTGCTCCACCAGCTTGAAGAGAGCTTCATAGCGATCGACCGGGAGATTCGTCAGATCGGTTCCGGTATTGTCGAGCTCGGTCCGCAGGAAACCGGTAGCGGCAAGCAATTCCACGGTCTCGGGCGTGTAAGCGGCGGCGGATCTCCAGTCGATCAACTCATCGCCCGCGATCTGCTCGGTAAGAAATCTGTTCCAGGGCTTGTCCTCGTTCGTGGCCTTAATGACGTAGTCGCGGTATCGCCAGATGCCTTCGGAAAGCTCGGCCTTCTTCGGATCGAAATCTTTTCCGGTGGTGTCGGTGTAACCGGCGGCGTCGAGCCAGTGGCGGCCCCAGCGCTCCCCGTAGCGGGGAGAGGCAAGCAACCGGTCGATCAACCGCTCGTAAGCGCCGGGCTTCGTGTCTTCCGCAAACGTGCGCGCCTCTTCGGGTGTGGGAGGGAGCCCTGTGAGGTCTAAATAGGCACGCCGAAGAAGCGTTAAATTCGGCGCATCGGGAGAGAACGTCAGGCCTTTCCCTTCGAGCTTTGCGAGCGCGAAGGCGTCGATCGGCGTACGCACGCGGGCGCCGGCTTTGACCTTCGGCGCGGGAGCCGCAACGGGCTTTCGGAACGACCAGAACTCGCGATCCTTCGAGGTGATGTCCGGGGCTTCGGCCTTCGTGAACGGCCGGTCGCTCCGCTGCGCCTCAGGCGGCGCTGCATCGGCAAAGTTTCCTTTGTCGATCCACTGCCGCAAGGTTCGAATGTCGGACTCGGTGAGCGGCTCTCCGGCCCCCCGCGGCGGCATTGCGCCGCTCGATACGTTGCGAATCAGAATACTTCTTTCGGAGAAGCCTTCGTGGACCACGGGTCCGCTCCTGCTCCCTTTGAGCAGCGCGGGAATGGTTCGCAAATCCAGGCCCGCCGTCTGCGCCTTCCCGTGGCACTGCACGCATTTAGCATTGAAGATGGGCAGCACCTGCTTGTCGAAAAACGCCTGCTGCTCCGATCGGTCCTTGCCGGCCGCGTGAGGATTGTCGGACAGGGCCCCGCCTGCAATCCACTTGCGGATGGTTTGCGCGTGCTCATCGGGAAGCTTCACAAGGAAGGCTTCGGGAGGCATCGCACCGGTGGACAGCTTCTGCCACAAGAGGCTTCGCTCGGGCGAGCCCTTCACGACAATGGGTCCATTGTGGCTTCCGATCATGGTGGAAGCGGCGGTTCGGAGGTCGAGGCCAAGCTTCGGCGAGGTTTTGCCGTGACAGGTGAAACAGTACTGCGTGAAAATCGGGAGAACGTCTTTCTCGAAACGCGGAGCGGCGGAGTCTGGGGCAGAAGCGCCGGCCTGTGCGTAGGCGCGCGCTAAGAAGGTAATAAACGCAAGTCCGGTGGTCAGTGATTTGCGTCGCATGGGCGTCTACGAGGCCTCCGGCGGATGCGAGAGCACGTCGGCCACAACCTTCGCGCCGCTCACGGTGACATCCGAGGGAGTCTCCATTCGTCCGGCGTGCGGATAAACCACGCGCTTGTGATCGAGCCCGATTTGGTTCAACAAGGTCGCGATCAGGTCCGCGACGCCAACGCGATTCACAACCGATTTGTATCCGAAATCGTCGGTCTCGCCGTAGATGAAGCCCTTCTTGAATCCGCCGCCCGCGAGCCAGATGGTAAACGCGTGCCGATTGTGGTCGCGGCCGTCGCCGGCCTGGGTAGTCGGCAGCCTTCCGAACTCGCCGGTCCACATGACGACCGTGCTGTCGAGCAGGCCGCGCCCCTTCAAGTCCTTCACGAGCGCCGTGGATCCCTGGTCGGTCTCACCGGCGATCTTCGGCATCGTTTGCTTGATCTTCGCGTGGTGATCCCACGGCTGTCCCGGACTTGTTGTCACCTGCACGAAACGCACACCGGCCTCAACCAGACGGCGCGCCATCAGACAACGCATTCCATAGCTTTGCGTCAGCGGATTGTCGAGGCCGTAGAGCTTCCGGGTCGCATCCGTCTCCTTCGACAGGTCGAGCACATCGGCCGCCGCGAGCTGCATGCGGGCCGCGAGCTCGAAGTTCTGAATGCGTGCGTCCAACTCCGATTCGCCGGGATGATCGCGGAGGTGCGCGGCATTCAGCTTCGCCAGAAAATCGAGGCTTTCCCGCTGCGCACCGGGGGGAAGGGGCCGCTCGGGATTCAGGTGATGCACCGGCGCGCCGCGCGTGCTGAACTCAACGCCTTGAAAGAGCGCCGGCAGATATCCGTTCGCCCAAAGCTGCTTGCCGCCGATGGTGTAACCTTCCGGATCGCGAAGCACGACGTAGGCGGGCAGATTCTGGTTCTCCGTGCCGAGCGCATAAGCGATCCAGGCTCCGGTCACCGGACGTCCCGGAAAGATCTTGCACGTGAGCAGCATGTTCAACCCTTCGAGATGGTTGTTGTGCTCGGTGTACATCGAACGAATGAAACAGAGATCGTCGACTATGGTGCTGACGTGCGGCAGCGCTTCGGAGACGTCCATGCCGCATTGCCCGTACTTGCGGAACTCGAAGGGAGAGGCGAACAGCTTGTTTTCGTTGCCGGGCTGATGGATCTCGACGCCATCCGGATGGGCCTTCCCGTTGCGGCGTGTGAGCTCAATTTTGGGGTCGAACAGGTCCATCTGGCTCGGTCCGCCATTCTGCACGAGTTGGATTACGGCTTTCGCTTGGGCGGGAAAGTGTCCCTTTCTGGCGCGGAGATCGTTCGGAGGAGTGAGACCGGCAAGCGCGATTCTGCCGAAGCCGAAGGAGGCGATTTCGAGAATTCTGCGTCGGGATGGAAGGCCGGGAGTCATGATTAGCGCTGCTGCGGCGATTGTAGCAAATTTTAACGCGAGCCTGCTTAGCGGCGGTGACTTCGCATGTGAAAAATAATGGGCGGCGGATGAACACGGATAAAACGCAGATGGGAGTGATGGATGATCCCGAAATCAGCCAAGCCTTGAGCTAGCTGGCCGCATGGACCTCGAAGAATGCCTTCGCTAGTCTGGTCACTCTTACTGAATGAGGTGGTTGGCAAAAACTTCCAGCAACAGACCGCGATCGTGCAGAAAAGTCAGATAGTCGTCATCGAACAGGCTGGGGGGGCAGAGAGCAGCCTCCAGTATTTCGTCAACTTGTTGAGGCATCCGGTCGCGATAGACACTTGGAGCGAGACCCCCAAGGGCAACGTTGTCTGCCTTAGATAGGAAGGCGAAATTGGCGAGCGGTCCGTGCTGAGCAGGCTGCACACCGCGCGACGTCAGAAATGCTCTCGGGAACAGGTGATGAAACTCGCTGCGATTGTAGTCGCGAAGTACATTTGCGAGGGCGACAGGCTGGCCTGACACGAAGTTCAGAGGCCCTCTCTGCGCCAACATAAGGACAAAAGTTGTAGTATTCACTGTATTGACTCGAAATGCGTTCTGAACGAAGAATTCCCGTGTGACAAGGACGGGGAAGTCCCCAAGCGTGTTGGGGCGGTTGGACTTGAGTAGCGTCATAGCAGCGATGTCGTCCTTCAGGTTTCGGAGAACGCCGCTGCTGAATCGGCGTGAGAAGCAGGCACGCCAAAACCAGCGAAGAAGACGCTGGCGCTGTACATTAGTCATCTGAACGTGCTCTTCACCCGGTGCAGCAAAGAAGACGGAGAGAGGAACAAGAAGAGTGGAGAATGGCAGGTTGCCGAGTGCCTGGACATGCAAGTTCGTCTTGAGGAAATCTATAGCACCCATCAATCCATTAACGACCTCCTCAAACCTGGCGCGGACGTCCGAGCCTCGCAGACCAACAAGGGTGGTCGGTGATGCGTCGCCCGCTAGCACCGCGGCACAGCACCGTAATATAAGGTCGGAATCTTCCCCAACGCCTGCGAAGCCAAAACGGTCGAGTTCATCTCGGAGCTCGTCAAACTCCCGCTGTAGGTCAAAGTCCTCGCTCCAAGTCCAAGCTGTCAGGAGTTGGAGCGTATCCAAGGCTACGCCGGTGCGATTGATCCTGGCAAAGACGATCGCAACACGGGCACGATCCTCGGTAGTAAGCAACTGGTACGGGATCCGCGATTCCTTGAAGCGAGCCTGCATTTCATCGATACGGATAATGTCCCGGTCGCCGAGTCCCTCGGTGGCGCGACGATAAGGTATCGAGTTGAAAAGCGTCCGGAGAGGAAAATGCCGACGCTGATCAACCTCCGCCGGAGGCAGAGCAACGAACTGTGATTCCTGTGCATGCACGTCGGCACTTAGGTCGAAATAGACGTCGGCCCACGGGATCAGAGGGTCCGGCTCTATATCGGTTTGGAAGACTCCAAAGATAGACGTCAGGCGCTGTTGGCCGTCAAGGACATAGTCGATCGGATAGTCCGGGTTCCTGTCAGGTAGGCGAAAGGGCCCGAGACTCCGCTCGTGCCGTAGTTGCTCTCGCGTGCGCCAAAGAAGGAGCGACCAGGATACTGCTTATAGAGGCTGTCCATCAGGGAGGCGACTTGATCGGAATCCCAGACAAACCCACGTTGGAACGCCGGAATGCGAATCTGTCCCCGTGGAACGAGGTCCAGTATTTCACGTATGGTAAGATCCGGCCTATCGTGACATCGCGATTTGGCTCATCTTGAAGGCTCTCGCACTGGCTGTGGGAATTACATCATATCTCGACCTGTTGTTGAAGCAACGGATCGTCGCAGAGATCGACCACCACGAACCGCCATCGTTCCGCGCCTACCTCCAATCAGAAAAGAATGCGGCTCTTCCGTTGCTCCAACTTGCCGGGATCCACGCCGGGCACCGCGCGCAATTGGGCAATGTTGGCGAACGGCTGACGCTCGCGGCGCGCGATGATGGCCTGGGCCACGTCGTCGCCGACACCGAGCACCCACGCGAGCTCATCGGCCGGCGAGGTGTTGACGTTCAGGAGGGTGAGGTTCTCCAAAAAATATGTCGTCACCCGGGCCAGTTGTTCCTCGGTTCCGTTTGCGCCGCGCTTCGTCATGTCCGCAAAGACGTCGTTCCAACGGTCCCAGGAGCGGGATTGTTTCAGGAACACCGCAGGGGCGTGGCACCGGCCGCAGACCACCTGTACCGCTTGCAGATCCGGATCGGTATCCGCCGCCCTCGCCGTCTCGAAAGCGAGAGAAGCGGCGGTCACGGCGATCGCCCACGCTAGGCGAGTAGAGCATCCGCTCCACCGGCGATGCGACGGACGCCCGACCGTCACCTGGTGTTCGCGGGCAGCGCGCGGCCGGCGAGCCTCGCCTCGACAGCGCTCGGGCGGCCTTCCCCGAACTGGCTCACCGTCCGCATAAGCTTCCCGTTCGAGAAGGCCATCTCCAGATACTTCTCACTGTGCATGGGCTTTCCGTACTCGTCCTTCATCTGGGCGACGATCTTCTTGGTCTTCACCTCGACAACGTCGGCCGACGAAAGGAAGGCGTACTGCCCGTCGAGGCCCATCGTGATCCAGTCGGCGGAGGCCGTCGTGGGGAAGGTCATCTTCAGCACGGGCCATTCGCCGGTGTTGTCGTAGACCAGCACCCCGTAGTTGATATTGTCGACGACCCAGATCTCGCTTTCATCCGGCGTCAGGGAGATGCCATGGCTGGGGCAGCCGTGTCCGAAGAAGCGCTGCTTCACGTCACCCCACTTCGCCTTCCACATCTCGGCTGGCGCTTCAATACGCTTGATCACTTCGCCGGTCTTCACGTCGGCGATCTCGAAACCGAGCAGGTTGTTCAGATTGGCGTAGACCCGCGTCGCGTTATGGTTGATCACGAAAGGGCGCACATGGTCCGAGAAGGTGATGGTCTTGATGGCCTTCATGGAAGGCACGTCGCCCACCGTCATAGTCACCCCATTCGGGGCCATGAACACCGTCTTGCCGTCGGCGCTGAGCGCCATGTTGTGGGCGAAATTGCTCTTGGGAGCCTGGATCTTGCCCTTCAGGGCGCCCGTCTGGGCGTCGATCACATACCAGAAGTCCTTCAGGTCGGAGCCCACGACCAGCGTCTTGCCGTCTGGCGTGACTTCCGGGCGCTCACAGCACATCCCGTCATAGGTGCTCTCCCAGGCCTTTTGGTCGGTGCCCAGATCGAAGGCCGCAAGCCGGCCACGGGTCGACAGATAGATCATGTTGGTGGCCGTGCTCGCGGCGACTCCCGAGACTTCCTCCGGACTCGTGCTCGCCGCCACGTTCCAGGTGGGGATTCGCTTCACGAACTCGAAGTTGCGGTCGACATCCAGGACTACGATCCCCACTCCATTCATTTCGGACGAGAACTGCCCGCCGGCCGAACCGCCCGGCAGAGTGACGTAGACAAGGCGACGGTCGCGCTTGCCGAATCCTTTCGCAACGCGGGGACCGCGGTCGCGCGGGTCGGAAGACCCGGCAGGCCGGTAAGGGCGTTCGGGCCTGTTGACCGCATTCTCGAGGCGGACCCCATCCGGTGTCGTCTGCTGAGCGGCCACGTGGGATGGGATCGCGGAGACCACCAGAGTACACGCTGCCGCGGTTGCGAAGAGTTGGTTACAGAACGCCATTGAAACCTCCAATACTGAGTGCTGACTGTACACCTACCGGTTCCCGCTGTCAAATAGCGCGAATTGAGCGGGTGCACGGCGGGAAAGTGATTTGAATCAGGCGATGGATGGCAGGCTGCGGATCGACCTGTATCTGACAGTGTGGCACACGGTCAGGCAGGAGAAGACATCGTGCCCACCTCCCTCTCTGAACTCGAAGCTCAGCGCGAGCGCCTGAAACTACGACTCTCCGGCCTGGGTGATCTGCGCCCGGGAAGTCTGGCGGAACGTTACCGCAAGTGCGGCAAACCGAACT
>CAMDED010000219.1 GCA_945893365.1 Candidatus Sulfopaludibacter sp. SbA3
CGGTTATGTGGCCATCGCCGTTATGTGACGTTCCGCGAATTCCGCTCTGGCGGTGTGCGTGTCGGCGCTGATGAACGCCACATAAGCCGGAGGCGTTCAGAGGGCTCGGAGGAACGCCAAGATGCCCTTGTCCCCATCCCACCTCCGGACCTGCTTCGTGCCATTCACCTCGCAGTGGGCGAGGGCCTTTGCCTTCATCTCCAGGTCAACTTCGGCGTAGATGTTCGTTGTATCCAGAGAAACATGACCAAGCCAGGCGCGAATGGTGTTGAGATCCACTCCGGCGCGAAGAAGGTGGGTAGCCGTCGTATGTCGAATGCTGTGAGGACTGATGCTCTTGGCCCGAAGCGACGCCAGGCGGGCGGCGGCATTCTTCGCCGCGCGCTTCACAATCCCGTGGATACCGAAGCGTGTAATCGGGCGGCCATATCGGATTCAAGAACACATGTTGGTCCGATTGTCTCGCGCTAATGGCGGGGAGCAATTCTTTGACGGTTTGCGGCCAGAGCGGACACCGGCGTTCCTTCCGGCCCTTACCGTGAATCTTGACCGACGACAGGTCCCGGCCCGGCACCGCCCCCAGATCGAGGTTTCCGATAAGAAGTTGAGCCGCCTCATCGGCGCGCGCGCCGGTATTGTAAAGGAACAGCAACATGAGGTGATCCCGCTGTCCTTGAGCGGTTTTGAGGTCCGGTGCCGCCAGCAACGCATCCATCTCGGGCTTCTCCAGATAGGTGATCAGCTTGGTGGTGCATTTTTTGAAGGGGATTGCCCGAATCTGTGCGCACCATTCGATGTGCTCCGGGCTGTGGGCGGCCACAAAGTGGCTGAACGCGTGGATGGCCGCAAGGCGCTGATTGCGGGTGGAGATGGCGCAGCCACGGGTACCCTCCAGGTCAGCAAGAAACCCTCCCACACACTTCTCGAATACGTCGGCCACAGCGAGTTCGTCGACCTTCTTGTGGGCTTCACGCGCCGCGAAAGGAATCAGCAAGGCTAGCGTGTCTCGGTAGCTCCGTTGTGTGTTCACGGACAGGTTACGCTCCCCGATGAGATGCTCGAGGAGAAAGCGGCGTACCCAAGAACCCAACTTGCCTGTATCAGCCATGGATCACCTCCGAGAAAACGTAGCTGGCGAAACGGTCACTGGCCTGCTGCAACAAGTCCGCGGTCATCGTCAGGTAATGCTGGGTTCCACCAATGCCGGCGTGGCCCAGGTAGGTTGACAGCAGCGGCAGGAGCCTTTGGACGTCCTTTCCTTCCCGATACCACGCCGTCAAACGATGGACGGCGGCAGAGTGTCGCAGATCGTGAAGCCGCGGCTGGTAACGGGCATCATCCCCTCGGCTGACGCCGGTCTGTTTGCGGAGCCGCCGGAACGCCCGGCGAAGAAGATCGGCAGGTATGCGCTCGCCGGCCTTGGTGACGAATAATGGGGCGTTCTCGCCCTGCGAGTGGCCGGCCGCGGCTCTCAACTCGGCATATTTCAGCAGCGCCTCATGGAGGTCGCATCCCAACGGAACCAGGCGCGATTTGTAGAACTTCGTATCGCGAATGATCAGGAGGGACTCACGAAGGTCCACATCGCAGAGCTCCAAGGAAAGGCACTCGCCTTCTCGCAGGGCGGCTCCATAGAGAGTGAGCAAGATGGTTCGAAACGTGTGTGGCTCCATCTGAATCCTCTGCTTCTGATAGCGGGCCGTGCCATCGAGCAGACGGCGCAGATCTTCAACCGAGTAGATGTACGGCACGAAGCGCTCGGGCTCTTTCGGTAGTATCGTGGGCAGCGGGGAGCCGGCAATGTATCCGCGGCTAGTGGCGTAGCGGTAAAAACCCCGCAGAGCCGTATACTTCATGTGCCAGAACCTGGTGATGGGCCCGCTGCCATCGAGAAAAGCCTTTACTTGGCCGGCCTGCACCTCGGAGATGGCCACTGTTTCTCCGATCATGCGGGCAAACGACTGCAGGAGCTTGGCGTCTCGTTCGAACTTCTCGCCGAGATTCCTTCGAAAGGCAACGTATTGAACGATGAGTTCGGCGAGCTTCATGCCAGGCCTCCGAGCGAAAAGTTTGCCACCTCTCGCAAACCGGCGATGTCGACCTTGGCGTAGGCGGCCGTGACCTTGGGCGAGCGATGTCCCAGGTGATCTCCGATCTCTTTCAACGTCAATCCTTCGGAAAGCAAGTGCGTCGCACAGGCATGCCGAAGGGTGTGAGGGCCGCGCTGTCTCAGTGCAAGCCCAAGGGGACGAAGTCGCTTGGCAACCATTGTCCAGACCGAACTGCTGCCTCGCAATGGCTGGATGGGCGCTTCCACGGTCAGGAAGATCTCGCGATAGGCCGCTGATCTTGGACGTCCTTCTTCCAGGTAACGCAGGATGGCGTCGCCAACAGTTGCGACCAGCGGATAACACTGTATTCGCCGGCCCTTCGTACGCGGCACCTTGATCAGGTTGTTCTCCCAATCCAGATCCTCCAGGCTCAGTGCCCGGACTTCACCCGAGCGCATGCCGTAAACCGCAAACAGCAGGAGCATGGCACGGTCCCGAAGATCCTTTGGGCGATCGGATTCGGCCGTTGCTATCAGCCGTTGCACATCCTTCCAAGACGGACCAGAAGGCAGGCCTTCATACGGGTACACGCGTGGCGATTTGATCAGGCCGGCGAGACCCCGCTGGCACCAACCTCTTCTCTCGGCATGTCGGAAGAAACTGCGGATTCCGGAGGCGTAGGTTTTGACCGAGCTTCTGGAATACCCGTCATCCCGCCCTTTGTGAGCGATCGCTTCGTCGACCTCGCCGATATTGACGTCGGACAGGGAGAGGTGGTCGCGGAAGAACCGTTGCAAGAAGTCTTCAGCAATCCAGCGTCTTCCACTGATTGTTGCTTCAGACAGGCCCCGTTCTTGCCGCATGTAGGCGGTAAAGTCCTCGACCAGCGGATCGTAAGGGCGTGGGTCGGCCGGGGCGATCTCAAGCCGATCCATGAAAAGGAGCCAGCGAGTTGCGCGGTGCGGGAGGTTCTCGCGGCCGCGGCGTCCGTTCTGATAGCTAAAGTACTTGGGTTCGCGGGCCGCCCATTTCGCGATGACTGCCTCCACGGTGGAGGAATCAAACTTTTGGGATGATTCCGGCAAGCTCAGAAGGCTCTGAATCAGCAGCAGATCCGTGGCCAGGTGGCGAAGAGTCGCCGGCGAGTATCCCTGATCGGCGCAGTGCCGCAGGTAATCGGAGCGCTCCCGGGAGAGCGGGTTGGTGATGTGACGAAGCCGCGTTTGACGGCGAGGAAACAGACTCTCAAACATGGGTTGACCTCCAGAGTGGGCTTGAACTGCCGCCTCACTATACCGGTCAACTTATGTGACGCCGATCTTTGCGAATCCGTTGAGATTCGCGGGATCGTCGGCTTTCCGGTCACATAACGGCGATGGCCACATAACCGCTCTTCTGTTGTCGACAACAGAAGAGCGGAAGAAGCGTTCGATCTTGCCGCGGCCTTCGGGCTGATAGGGCGGGGTGTGAATGATGAGGATACCGATAGAGGCGGCAATGCGCGCCAACTGCGGCGAACGGTAGATCTTGGCGTTGTCCATATACAGGCGAATGGGAATGCCGCGCGCGGAGACGGCTTGGCGCAGACAATCGAGAAACGAGTCCAGCCCCTGGTTGGGATAGAACTGCGCGTGTGGAATGAGGCGGCTGGCATCGTCGAGCGTGGCCTGGAGGAACACTTGCATTTTGCCTCCGCCGGGTCGTTCAACCCACGGGCCAAACAGCATATCGGACTGCCAGGTCTGATTAGCGAACTCGGCTTCGTACTTCTTGTGCGCGGCTGTTCTGTCGAGGAGCAGTTGACGTTCAGTGAGCCCGCGGGCGCGTAGAAAACGATAGAGCGTGGAGGCCGACAGCTCAGTCTTGTCCCGCTCGTTGGCCGGCGCCAACTCGCGCAGCAGCGCGGTGCCGGTGCGATGCGGGTTGGCGCGTTTGAGACGCTCGATCAGTGCGGCCGTCTCGGGTGTGACTACGCGTTGTTGGCCGCGATCCAGCCGCGGCTTGGGATGGAGCGCGGCGAGTCCGTTGCGGCGGTAGCACAGCGTCCACTCAAGCAACGTGTCAACCGCCACCTGGCGGCGAGTGGAGTGCGGCATGTCGTAGAGGCGTGCGGCGATCTCTTGGGCGCGCCGCGTCAGTTCGCCGCGTGGCAAAGTTTCCAGGACTAACGGGGCGATGAGTCCATAGCGGAACAGCGCGATTTTTTCGGCTTTGTCGTCTGGCATCGAGTGTGTATTTCTCCTGGCTTCGAGCGTAAAGCGAAAGAGGGGCTTATTCCATGCAAATGGTGTGTGGGGAGCCTCAAACGGCCGCGGCGGCGGGGAGGAGCGCGGCGCGGCGGCCATCTGGAACCAGCGAACGCGGCCAGCCCAACAGGTGTTGGCGGACCGTGGCGAACAGAACGCGGTGAGCGGGGATCCAGCCGGCCGCTTCGAGCATGGAGAGTGCGCGATAAACGAAGCCGGGCGCGGCGGCGGGTTTGGCAACGGCAGCCAGCGTCGCGCACAACGCTTCGGCTTGCGCGCGAAAGCGGCGCAGCCAGAACTGGCCTCGCTGGTAGGGCGCGGGGGGCGGCAACGCAGCGGCAAGAGTTTTCGCCAACAGGAGCCGTGCGATGAGGAACAGCGCGATCACGGTGATGCTGGAACGTAAGTAGGGCAGCGCGAACTCGGGCAGCAGCGAGACGGTGCGACGGCAAGTTTCGCAGAGGTAGCGCCGCACGCGGATCTCGCCATCGAAGGCGGCATCGGCAATGGTGCGGGTGTAAAAGCCGTGCGCGGTGAGCGGCCGATTGACCTGGCATTGCGGGCAGTGGCCCGGACGGTGGGTTTCGCAATCATCGAGTTGATCGAGGTACTGCTGCACCGAGCCCCTGAATGGGTGTAACATTTGCATTGTAGGATCGCCTTCCGGGAGCGCGAACTCCCCGGGTTGTTGTTCTGCATGGCGGGAGAGTTTCAGGCTAGCGAAACCTTACGGACTCTCCCGCACACACATCGACATACTATCGCTGCTGGGGTAGGCAAATGTGCCAGATTCGGTGCACCGCGAGCGTCGCGATGCCACCGGTCCCGGCGGGAATCAATGTGAGAAAAACTGCCCGCTACGCGGGGGAAGATTGTGAACCATTACACCCGGACGTGGATCACAGTGCCGGACCGCAGGAGGCGGGAGTTCGCGATGTCCAATCGAAATGGCCCGAATTCAGTCCGCTTCAGCAACGCAGCCACCCGGGAAGGGGATGAGATTTGACGCAAATTTGACGCCCACTCGGAGAGCGTCCTCTGTATTACCTGGATTATGCACGGGGGCTGAGGCTCGAATGAGGTAGCGGGCGAGAGACCCCATTTGGAACCCCTGAGAATCCTGCGTTAAAACAGGAGGTGCGCGAAGTTCGCGGCTTCGCGGACCGATTCTCAGGAGCCACCCAAATGGTGATCGACAGAAACCAGGATACCCGCCCCAAGCCTGTGAGGCAAGGGGTTCAAGAAGTTAATCCGAAGCCCAATAAAATCGGGGCTTCCACGCCCTATGACTTCAACGCCAAGAATTTGACGGCCTACGGAGGACTCTTACCGGTGGCCACGATGCTGGAGAAACTCGGGTTCCAGCAAGTGGTGGAGGAAACTCTCACGGTGAAGCGGCAGACCAAGGTCATGCCGATGTTTCGGTTCCTGCTGGGGATGGTTTTGGCCTGCTACGTAGGTTTCTCCCGGCTGTATCATTTGCGCTTTCTGGAACGGGAACCGATGCTGACCGGCATCCTGCAGGTAGCGCGGCTGCCGCCGCAGGGCACTTTCTGGCGGTTTCTGGCCTCGCTGCATCTGGGCATCGCACGCCAACTGCTCCAGGTGCAGCGAGTGATGCGCCAACGGGTGTGGGAAGCGGCGAATGTGCAGTTGAGCGAGGTCACGGTGGACACGGACACGACGGTGCACACGCTGTTCGGCAACCAGATGGGCGGGCGCAAGAGCTATAACCCGAAGAACAAGGGAAAGAAGAGCTACCAGCCGATCCTCAGCTTTGTGGCCGAGACCAGAGAATATGCCGGGGGCGCGTTGCGGAAGGGAGACAGGCCCAGCGGCGCGGAGATCGCCGAACATCTGGAGAGCGTGGCGAAGGGACTGCCCGCGGGGGTGAAAACCGTGTTGGCGCGGGCGGATTCGGGCTTCTACTGCTGGGAAGCGGTGGAAGCTTACGAGAAGAGGAACTGGCAGTTCATTATAGTGGCGCGCAAGACCTCGCGTTTGGTGGACGAGTTAAAGGCGGCGGCGTGGAAGAGTTCGCCGAAGACCGACGCCGACGGACAGTGCGAGTTCCGCTATCAGCCGGAGGGATGGGGCAAAGCGTACCGGTTTCTGGCGCTGCGCTACCTGAAGAAGCCGGAAGCCCCAGAGGCGGGGCAACCCGAGCAGTACCAATTGTTCGATACGCCCGAGTATATCTACCGGGTGTTCGTGACGAGCCTGGACGGGCCGTTGGATGCGTTGGTGTGGTTCTACAACCAGCGGGCGGGAGCGGAGAACCTGATCAAGGAAGCCAACAACGATGCCGGGCTGGCGGCGCATCCGTCCAATCGGTGGATGATGGTAAGCGTCCGATAAACCCCTCTTCCCAAACGCCGACGATGGCCGCATAGTGGTCTCATGACCGAGACCACCATCGAGGAGAGGCCGACCAAAACCACCAAAACCGATCAATGGCGCGAGCGGCTGAACCAGCAAGCCCGCAGCGGAGTGCCGGTGCGCCAGTTCTGCAAAGAGCACGGCCTCACCGAATACTCCTTTTACGCTTGGCGCAGACGGCTTCGAAAAAAGGAGCCGGTGCGTTTCGCGTTGGTGGACCGGGGATCAGCGCGGCAAGACCCTGCGACGCCGGCAACAGATCCCAGCCTGGAACTGCTGCTGGCGACCGGCGAGCGGCTGCGCATCGGCGCCGGCGTGGACGGCCCCACGTTGCGAACGGTGCTGGAGGCGTTGCGCGCATGATCCACCTGCCGGCCAGCGTGCGGGTGTACCTCTGCCTGACGGCCTGCGACATGCGCAAGAGCTTCGAACGGGCTGCACGCCCTGGTGCGGGAGCATCTGGAGTTGGATGCGTACGCCGGACACCTGTTTGTGTTCGCCGGGCGGCGTCGCGACCGGGTCAAGATTCTGTATTGGGACCGGGACGGATTCGCGGTGTGGAGCAAGCGCCTGGAGGAGGGCGCCTACGCGGTGCCGTTCGGCGGGAGCGGCGAGGAGCGCCGGCAGGAGATCACGGCGCAGGAGTTAGGCGCCCTGCTGAGCGGAATCGACTTGAAGCAAGCCGCGCGGCGCAAGCGGTACCATCGGTAGAATCACTCGTAGTAACTCGCAGTCACAATCACTTTTCACTTGTCAAATAGTAAGTAAGACGGTATACTTATTTTATTACTTACTCGTGGCCATCGATCCCAAACATCTCCCGGAAGATCCGGCGGTCCTGCAGCGGATGGTGCTGGACCTGATGGCGCAACTCGACCGCGAGTTCCGCGAGCGGAACAAGATCGAGACCCTGTTGCGCGAGTTGCTGGACGCCAGACGCAGCCGCAAGAGCGAACAGCTCTCCACCGATCAACTGGCCCTGTTCGCGGAAGCCTGGCAGGCGCGGCAAGCCGAAGCACCAGCCCCAGCGCCGCCCAAGCCCGATGGCTCCGATGATGACAATGCCTCGACCGGCCCCGCCGGGACAACTCCGGAGAAACGGAAAGGCGGCCGGCAGCCTCTTCCGCGGCATCTCAAGCGCGAGCGCATCGTGCATGACCTGGGGGAAGCGGAAAAGCACTGCGTCGATTGCCACCAGGATTTGCGGCTCATCGGCGAAGAGTCCAGCGAGCGCTACGAATATGTTCCGGCGCAACTGACCGTCATCGAGGATGTGTGCCGGAAATACGCCTGCGCCTGCACCGTGAGGACGGCCACCAAGCCGCCGCAACCGATTGAAAAGAGCACCGCCGGCACGAGTCTGTTGGCGCAGGTGATCGTGGCCAAGACCGCCGATCATCTTCCCTTGCACCGGCAGGAGAAGATCTTTGAGCGGCACGGGGTGGAGATCTCGCGCAAGACCATGGGCGGGTGGCTGGCACAATGCGCCGGGCTGCTCGATCCGCTTTATGGATCTCTCAAGGATGTTCTGTTCCAATCCAGGGTGATCGGAACCGACGACACCAGCGTGAAGGTGCTGGATGCCAAGCTGCCCTTCGCGCGTACCGGGCGCCTCTGGCCCTATTGCGGCGACCCGGAACATCCGGTGATCCTTTACGATTACACGGCGACGCGGCAGCGGGCGGGACCGGAGATTCTGAAGGGATATCGCGGTTACCTGCAGGCGGATGCGTATGGAGGATATGACGCGTTCTTCAAGGATCCGGCGCGAGGATTAGTCGAGGTCGGGTGCTGGTCGCACGCCGGAGATACTTTCACAAGGCGTTGGAGTCGGACCAGGCGCGCATGGGACCGGCGTTGTTGTTCATTGCCCAGTTGTACCAGGTGGAGAAGGCGGCGCGGCCGTTGCGCGCCGAAGACCGGCTTCGGCTGCGGCAACTCCAGTCGCGCCCGATTCTGGACAAATTGCATGCCTACTTATGGGAGATTCAGGCGGAGGTGTTGCCGAAGAGTCCGGCGGGCAAGGCGGCGCGCTACACGCGGAAGAACTGGACGGCGCTGACCCGCTACTGCGAAGACGGGGGTCTGGAGATCGACAACAACGCCACGGAGCGGGCCATCCGAGGCATAGCGGTGGGCCGCAACAATTGGATGCTTCCTCGCTGTTTGTAGTGGGTTGCGGCGGGACCGAGCGACGTGTAGTGGGCATAGCTTGGGTATAGCCTGTGGTGTTGACTCAACGGCGGGCGTAGCCCGCTCGCGGAGGCTTTTGCTTGGCAAGGGACCATTTCCCCAATTCAAG
>CAMDED010000220.1 GCA_945893365.1 Candidatus Sulfopaludibacter sp. SbA3
ATCGCTCCGCCAGCAGTCGTCTCGCCGACGCCCAGCCAGCCGCCGCGGCGGAGTCCGTCCATCGCAAGCATTGCGCCGGCAGCCAGAAGCGCGCCGCCCTTCATGCCGCCGATGCCCTTGGCGTTCGCGAGCTTGGTCATGTTGCCGAGCTCGTCGACGCGCCACCGCTCCGGCTTGAACCCGATGTTCCCGAGTTGGGTGAGCATGCCCTTCCAGCCAGCAGCCATGCTGCCGAAATTGAACAAGCCGCCAGCGGTGGCGCCCGACCCGCCGCCAGCAGCACCCGCGCCAGCAGAGCCGGTGCCCATGATCCCGCCGCCAGGCGCACCCATTCCTCCGGCCGAAGCCGCCGCGGAAAGGATCAACGGATTACCGCCCATAGGTCCGGACATCGGACCACCGCCACCACCGAACCCGCCACCACTGCCGCCGAACACGGGGATGGTGCCGACACCAAGGAGCCCGCCCAGAATGCCGCCAGCACCGCCGGTACCAGAACCACCACCCGCGAACGAGACTTTCTGGCCGGTGAACAATTGCGTCAGCATGGCCGCGACGCGCGACGTCACCACGTCCTTGATCGCAGTGAGGATCGCGGTCTTGAAGGAGTTTCCGATGGCAGACCACACCGACTGCGACCTGGTGACCAGCGCATCGAACACGCCGCCAGCCTGCTGCTTCAGCGAGTCGAAGATGCCCCTATAGTGGTCTGTGACAATCCTTCGGGACGACGCCGCGCTCGACGTCTGCGCCACGTCCACCTGGGACGCCGTCGCGGTCTGAAGCGCTTCCGTTTCACGCTTCCCCAGTTCGCGGATCTGATCACCCAGTTGGTCGAGGTACGGTTGATTGAAGATTCCCTGCGCCATCGCCGCGCGCTGCGCGGCAAGCACCTGCCGCTCGGTTTGCGCTGCGATCTGCTCTTTCTCGATCTCGGCGCGGGCCTTGATGGCGCGCACTTCGATCTCGGTCTTCAACTGCTCCACGCGGATCTTATCCTGGAGCGTAATGGCATCCACCGCTTCCAGTTGGGCCACCTCGATGTTCTTGCGCTGCTCGACCGATTGCACGCGCGCGGCGCGCGCCTGGTCATCCAGGCCAGCGCGCCAGTCGGCTTCCTGCTGTTCCATCCGGACGCGCGCGTCGATACCGTCCCTCTCGATCGCGGTCTTCGCGTTTTCGACGGCGATCTTCTGCTGGATGGTCGTTGCGGGCAGAGCATCCAACGGTTCCAGTTGCGCCTTCTTGCGTTGCTCAATGGCTGCGGCCATCGCGTCGTGGCGGGACGGATCGACAACGTTTCCTTGCCATTGGGCCTGCTGCTCCCTTGCGTAGACCTGTTCGTCGAAGCGCCTCTGCGACCTGGCCATGGTCGCCTGGAAGATGGCGACGACACGGTGGGCCTCCTCCTCGTTCCACTTGGTATCGAAGTCCTCGATCTTCTTCGCGGTGGCTTTATGGATCTCGTCCAGCGCGGGTTTCGACAACGTGAAGTGGCGGATCACGTTCTTGTCATCCCGGTAGGTGGTGCGCTGCTCGATCTCCCGCTTCTCCTCGTCGTAGATTCGCGCGCGCCCTGCCAACTTCTCCTGAAGCGCCAGGTCGGCGACACGCGCCTCTTCCTTCAACGCCTGCGTTTCGCTGTTGGTGGCCGCGATGATCTTCATCGAGTCTTCGATCCGCGCCCGCGCCCTATCCCGGTCAGCGTTCGCGCTCTCTTCGACGGCGCGCATGTAGTACTCGTGCGCGTGAATCGCGCCATCCGCTTGCCGCTTTTCGAGATCCCTAAGCCGCTTGTACCGTTCGATTTCGGCGTCAGTGTTCTCGCGATTGCCCCCGCTCGCGGCCGCACCTTCCTCCTTGGTCTTGAACCCTTTGACAGTGATCTTCGGGCCATCGTAGGTCCACGGCGCATCCTCGCCTTCCATGCCGGGAATGGTTCGCCGGCCGGAGATCAAGTCGCGGACGTCGCTGTCCGACATGCCGCGAGTTCGCAAGTCGTCGCGGTTTACCTTCCCACTCAGAACATCGCGCCGGAGGCCTTCGCGTTCCATGTCCTTAACGCGCGTCTCCATCTGCTCCTGCATGGTGGTGTACTGGTTGTAGATAATCGCTCCAGCAGCCAGACCACCGGTGATCAGTAGAGCCATGGGGTTCGCGATCATCGCGAGGCGACCGGCGACCATAGCCGCAGTGAGGCCACGCACGGCGGTCGCGATCCCGCCGATCATGGTCACGAGTTTGTACGTACCCAACGCGCCGCCGACCACTAGAATCGCTTGGGCGAACTTCTTCAGCAGGTCGGTGTTCTCGCCCAGCCACTTCACCAGTTCACGCAGGACCTGAACGATGGCGCGGAACTCGTCTACAAACTCCTTGCCGAGCTCCTTCCGGAGATCCTTGAACTCCTTGACGAGAAGCTCCACCTGCCCTTCGGCGGTTTGCATCGCTGCGGCCCCGGCGCCGGTCGCCTTCGCCGCCGCGTCCATGACGGCAACGCGCCGGATCTCGGTCTTCTCGGTATCGGTCAACGCCCGGTTGAGCTTCAGTTCCGCAAGCTCGATTTGCTTGTCGAACTCGACCCGCAGGCCCACCGCACGCAAGGCGCGGGCATTGCCGAATTCGATGGCCTGCGTCATCGCCTCCAGCGCATCGCCTACGTTCAGGTTGCTCTTGAGCGCCGCCATGTCCTTCGCAGCCTTGGCCAGCCCCTCCGCTTTCGAGAGGCTGATGTCGGCGATGATCAGTTTGTTGATGGCTTCGAGTGCATTCTCGTCTTCAATGCCGAGGTTCTGGATGGCGTCGGAGGCGGCCTGGACCGCCGCCGCGTTGATGCCGTGCGCCTTGGCGAGAGAAAGTGTGGCGACTTCCATCCGCTGGACGTGCGCAGCGTCCTTCACGGCGTCGATGGTGAACTCCTTCACCAGCCGCATCGCAGACTGGATCGCGTCCGCAAGGAGGTTCCCGGCGGTCGCGCCTTTCACCATGCTCATCGTCATGCCGTCGATTCCGGCAGACGCACCACTGGCAGCCTTGGTGGCCGCCTGCTCCATGCTGGACAGACCCGAATTGATGCTCTTGATCGAAGCGTTCGCCTTGTTGACGTCCACCTCGACGACGAGTTCCAGCTTGTTGTTGTCAGCCATGTGGCGACGGTCGCGCTGCAAACGCCAGGATCGGGTGCGGCTTTGGTTCTTTACCGATGAATATGGCTTGAAGCCTCAGATAGAGGGGAGCCGTCGAAAGATCCCGCGCTTCATTTGCTCCTCTGTTGACGCCAAACGATGCGAGTCGACGCACATCGACCAATTCTAGGGCTCAGCGGAAAGAGCAGGCAAGTCAGGGCGCAACTGCAATAGCCGATCTCGAATCCGTCGCCTAAATATGTCGCTGCTTGGACTTATGCGTGAGCTTCTCGCCTCTGGGTTCTCCGAGAATGATCTCTCCCACTCTTGGAACACTTCGTTCGCAGTGCTTAGGACAAGTGAGTGCAGCTCATCTGGCGAATGCCGAAGAAGTACAACTACACTTTGTGACCAGTTCTCAAATGCTTTCTGTCGATCCAATTCGCTAGGGCGCAGGCCGGAGCGGAGTCGCTCGTCGAGCATGGGACGAACCTTCAACCCAAAACAAGAATCTTCCAGAAATGCTGTCGCAGCCTGAACGACGTCCGCACCGCTATCTAGGTATGCGAGCACATCCAACGGAGATGATACCCCGCCACTCCCTATGAGCATCAAGTGCTCCAAATGCTCGCGTCGGCGTATTTCCGCGATCTCTCTCACACACCGCAGGCCTAGGCTCAACAGCGGCTTTCCGGTCAGGCCAACACAAGGAGAGACCCGCACAGGCACGGTCGGTCCTGCTCGCTGAAATCCATCCACGGGAAGCGCGTTGATGGCTGAGTATCCGTCACATAAGTCAGCTGTCGCCATCACAAACTCTTTGAGAGCAGTGCTCTGCAGAACGCCAATTTTTAGAATAATCCGAGCCTTCGTTGCGACTTCACGCACTCGCCGGCAAATACGAATGACCGAAGCTAGGTCTTGGAAGAAATAGCCCTCAACTCCACCTAAGTTTGGACAACTCAGATTGAGTTCCAAAACAGTTGCGCCAGCCTCAACTCCGAGTTGGACGACCCGTCCGAAGTCTCTGACGACTGAGTCCATTGAACCGGATTCATCCGGTGTGCCGACAACCGACAGAATGAGCAATTGATCAGGTCGAATACTGCGCTGTGCCTGACGAAACTCAGTTTGCCATTCCTCGGGTCCGACAGAGGGTATTCCAAAACTGTTTACTAGCCCAGGGCCGCCTCGTTCGGGCTCCAAAACCCCGTCGATTTCCACGGATCTGTGAAGTGGATCGGCCGCAAATTCTGCTGAGCAGACAAAGAGATTGGGTGGCAACTGGGAGCGATACCGTGTCGACCTTACGGTTTTGAATGTGATGATGTCACAGCCTGTGGCCGCTAAGTACCGGATGCGGTCAGAGGTAGCTGTGATTACCGATGTGGCGACACCGAACGGTGATTGCACTCGATGGCCAAGAAACTCAACAGCATGATCCCTCAAAGCTGTCAGTAAAACTGGTGGAGCGTCGAGGCTATATGCAATGTTGGCTTCAAAACTATCTCGTGGACTCCACAATGCAGGCCCTCGCGCGTAGCTTTCTGGCCTTATGTTCTCGGCGAGAGCCAAATCCAAGAGCGCGTCGACGTGTCGATCTGTCGGAGATGCGGCCGTACTTAACCAGCGGCGCAGTATCCGGGAATCTACCGTGAGTTTGTCAGCTAGCTTTGCGACACTGCCAATTCGGGATGACAGCGCTTGTACCAGTTCGGACCACCTGATGTCCAAGGCAATAGATCTGCGAGTTGGCGTCGTAGCTTCAGAGGGTGAATAACCACCTTTATAGTGTTTCCCCTCGGATGCGTCGGTTTGAAGCGGGATTCCATCTGACGTGGTTACTACATAGCAATAATCATCGACATTCGTTATCGGCTCGTATACAGTCGTGACATACGTCTCCCTGCCGATGACGACAGATCCTTCAATTTGCCGATGATGCTTTGAAAGATAGCGGCCAATAATTGCGTCAGGGACAGGGACTTCGCCGAAGGTTGAATAGTCGCTCGCCTCGACGAAGTGTTCTCCATAGCGCACCACCGGCAAGAAATACCTGTCGTCTCGGTGGGCATAGGAGATGAATACATCGTACCGGGTGTTCATGGCAATATGTCTCCCCGAATCGGTTCGATGTATTCGTTCCAGTGATCGATTGCGCCAAATTCCACAAAGCGGTCGTGGAATTCGCGGAACTTCTGCTCGTGTTTGTTAAGCGGATGCTTGCTAAGAACTTGGGTTCTAATGTACTGGACGCGAGTGCTCCTCTTCATGGCCTGTAACCATGAGCCGAGGTTCTGGGATATGAAGGTGTGGCACTCGTCGGTGGCCGCATAGCCTCGTCCGAGAAACTTGAAGAAGCGAATCCCAATTTGGGCGAGTTGGACGGGCGACCGGGTTTCTACATCGCAAACCAAGCGAAGGGTCATGTTCAGCGCGTCTTCGATACCGAAACCCGTCGGATCGATCAAGGCGCCGGAAATGGGCTCGAAGTAGATGGAGTTGCACGCAAAGTCCCTATGGGCAACGTCCCTGGCGAAGTCAGATGAAAAAACGGCCTCCGAGGTCCCAACCAAACTATGCTTGAAAACGCACAGGTCGATGAACGGATCGCCTGAGTAGGGTGTGCCTCCCAAACGAAGATGTCCATTTCGTGACGCAGAAGGCTGTAACGAAGAAGGCTGGCCGTACATGGAGGATACTACCGGAAGAGCACACGTGAGAGGCATAGTTGTTGCGAGGTCGACATCTTTGACTTCACCGCCAGCGATGACGTCGCGGACGCTACCTCCGACGAGGAATACTTCAAAGCCGCGCGCCCAAATCTCCCGCACGAAGTCGGCATATTGTGGTCCCGGCGGGGTCCGCTGAGCCAGGAGTGCTTCGAGCTGTAGACGCTCGCTCTGATTCGGATGAACGACTTGTGCTCCCGTGGGCAATCTCATCCAGTTTGGGCCCAGTCTGTTCGTAGGATCCTCAAGCCTCACCTGGCTGAACGAGCTAGGCATGGAGAATCCGCCAAAGTCGTTTTGAATACAAGGGCAACCGGCCGCGTTATGACCAAGGAGTACGCCCCGGACGCGGCGCGCCTCCTGATACCAGATCACACGTTCGCCCGGGCGCGGCTGGAGGCATTGCGGAAGGCTTATGCTCTCCGCAGGCAAGCTGTCCCGTACTCGGCCAACGGTCGAGTTGACAGTCGGTTTGTTCTCGCCGAGCTTCATAGGATGCGAACTTCCTATTGCCTCGGATGATTATATTACCTCCCTCGACTGGCTGCAACCGTCTGAGGTAGATGGAGTTCCGCTATCGCCATATGTGGTTAGATCCATGAAACCGGTCAGAGATGGTGGTTGCGGTGCTTGGCTCGGTCCTTTCAAAACCTAGCCGACGGCGAATATTACCTCACAGGGTGGGGAGCGTTTAGCGAGATTTGTCGCGCTCCAGCAGGTCCCGCTCCTCGGCGATGATCAGCATGGCCTGGAACTCATCGGCGGCGATCTCATCGAGCGAGATCCGCACGCCGAGCTTCAACGCGCACATCATGTCCAATGCGCACCGGATGACCAGCCCGCGTTCCGACGACTGGGCGGCGTCGATGGCATCGAGCGGGCAGTGGTCACACCGGCTGCTGCCGTCCTCCGGCGAGTCCGGACAGAGCTTCTGGTCGCACAGTTCCTCGCGCCGCATCGCCCAATGCACGAGGAATCGGAACGACGGATTCTCCGGCCACTCGCCTAACTCGCCGGAGGAAAACTTGCGTCGCGGTCCTCGGCGAACGCCGTGTCGAGTGCGTCAATCGCGGCGCGGACGGCGACGGCCTGATGAATGATGGGAACCTCACCGACGTACCCTTCGGTAGAGACCATGAGCTTCTTGTACATCGCGCTCACCGGCGCGATGTTGACGGTGATCTCCTGCCGGCCATACTGGAGGTCAATCGCGCGGACAAAGCCGCGCCGGTACTCGAACGTGTCCTTGGCCGAGGGCATCTTCATCACGTGGACGGTCGTTGCGCCCAGGACCCGCATGGTGACCCGGAAGCCTTCGCCATCGGGAACGACGTCGTCAACCTCGCAGGTGGCCAACTCCTCAATGAGCTTCACTGCCTCGAACGCGTCGTTCTCCGGGTCGTCGGGATGCGTCCGGATCTTGGCGAACAGAATGGCGTCGGCGTCCTCGCGGTTGGCGACCGTGGTCTCGGAAGCGCCGCGGCCCAACTGCTTCACGAGCAGTTTGCGGCGACGCTGGCGGTCGATCCACTCGTCGTCGGAGGGGAAGCGCACATGAATCGTGCGGCCACCTTTCGGGCCGGGAAGCCGCAGTGCAATCGGCCTGCTTGCGTCAAAACCGGGGGTATCCAATGTGATCTCCTTTCTACTGGCAGATGGCGTCGATGCCGCACTTGGCGACGGCGGCGATGACACCGTTGGTGGTGTCGTAGAGCGGGGTGCATTCGACGGCGACGGTGAGGATCTGGTCGGTCTCCCCGATCTCAACAAAAGCGAAGGCGAGCTTCTGCCACGTGATCTGAAGTGAGTTGTTGGCGTCGAACGTGAGAGTGATGACTGCGGTGCCGGTGGTCTGCGCCTTGAGCTTGGCGTACTCCAGCGACGTGCTGTCGTAGCGCGCTACGAACTTCAGGTTGCCGGCGCGGTTCCCGAATTCCAGCCTGCCGCGGATCGCGCCGGTGGAACCGTCGCCCGGCGTCTGGAACCCGGAGCCGGGGAAGAAGCCAGCGTCCATGCGGATGTTGTTCTTCCAGCCCGTCTCCAGCGAGACGATGTTCTTGCTGGTCACATAGTCCACGCCGTTGATGGTCAGCGTAAGCGATGCCGAAGGCAGGAGCTTCTCGACCGTCGCGGCGGGCATCGTAATGCCTGTGGCCGTGTCGATGACCTTGCCCGAGCCCGCAAACTCAACGCTGATTTTGCTGTTGGCGCGGCCGGGGCCGGAGCCAACGGAGATCTGCCACGACTCGACGGCGCACCCGACTGCCTGGCGGTCGAGCACCACACCGGCGCCGGGACGGATCTGCTCGACGAAGGAGAAGTAGGGCAACTCCGCGGCGTCGCCGTTGGCAGGGAACAGCGGAGTGCATGTATAGACGAAGTTCGGGGTCGTTCCGGTCTTCACCACCTTGCCCAAGCCGAAACTCATCGCCCATGCCGCGATCTCGGCGGAGAGGTATTTCTCCAGCGTGCCGCCGACATCCCACGCCGTCTTGTAGGTGGCGATCGGGAACTCGTGGCCCTTGCCGTACTCTTCGGCGTCGTTCTCGGTCGCCAGTTTCGGGTTCGCGAGAGCGGCGTTGAGCTTGGTGAACCGCCACATCGCAGCAGCCGCTTGCGCGGTAGCGATGTCGGCCTGCTTGCCTTTACCGAAGCAGACCAGTACCTCCTGCAGCCTAGTCGTCGACATCGGGCTTTACCTCCTGGTGTGCCGTGACTGGCGGTGCGCATTGGCTCCAGCCAGCGGTCATCATCGAAACCAAAGCCTCGGGCGTTGCATCGACTTCTTTCGGTTCGCCCTCGCCGAAAGGAGGCACCATCCAA
>CAMDED010000221.1 GCA_945893365.1 Candidatus Sulfopaludibacter sp. SbA3
GGGGGCGGTGTCCCACCTCCCGTTGGTCGGCCCCGGAGATTGTACGGCGTATGGGCAGTTTTTGGTCATTCTCAACTCAAGAAAGGAGGCCCCGCGGCTGTTCGCTCCCTTCCTCCTTCAGGCTCATTCTTCGATTGGAATATACTATCCAGTCTTATCTCACGCAAGATGAGCCTGGAGAGAACGTCGGTTTCTCGCGCAAGATGAGCCTGGAGAGAGGCGGAACGGTCATGCTGGGAAGTGATCGTAGTAATCAGAACACGCGCCAAGTCCGGCCCACGTCCGGAAGCACGATCCACGAAAACGGATCAATCAAATCCCCCAAAACCTTCGGAGTCCATGCTCCACCGCCTACCGCTTGGGCGCGAGGTGATAGATCGCCATCGCAGTTCAATCTCGCAGGTATGATAAAGGGTCCCGGCCCCCAACAGCTGCGCCGTAGCTTTATTCATACTGTGAGCAGTCATGCTGAGTTCCTCGCGCTTCCTCCTCAAGGGCCTGCTGGCGGCCTCCTGCACCTTCGCATTCGCAGCTGATGAATGCGCAATCCACGGCCAAGTCGACGGATCCAACGGCTCACCGTCGCCTCACGCCGCTGTAACGGTGTTCCGTTACCCGCTCGATTCGTTTGGCCGCCCGGCGCAGGTCTTCGCCGGAGCATCCGCGGATGCCGATGGACGGTTCTGTCTCCTGGACCTCCCGGACGGCATCTACGCCGTCCGCGCCGGTTCCCCGTCCAACCCTCCCTCCGCCCGGCCGGATTGCAGGTCCTGCTGTGATCCTGCAACGGTGTTTGCACCCGCGTTCTTTCGACAGCCAAACTCGAAGGAAGCGGCAGCGACTCCAGTTACCCTGAGGAAAGGACGCGCAGCCGAGGCCGTTCGAATCGCGCTTCCGCGCGTTCCCGCCTATTGCGTCCGGGGCGAGGTCCGAAACCGCGGCGGCAAGCGCTTAGTCGGCGTTGGCATTACACTGAGAAGTTCGGATCTCGCCTCAACGTCCACGGTCTTCAACGGCGAAGGACGATTCCTTCTAACCGGATTACCATCCGGGGACTATGACTTGATCGTTCATGCGAGTCCGTTAGCGTTGGGGCAGGCCCCCCTCGCGCAGCAGTCCGTTCACGTCGCCGGGCGCAACCTCGATCACTTCGTGATCGTCGTGCCATGAAGCCGGGCCATCATCTCCTGACGATCCGATTCGGTGGAAGGGATGAGTTCATTCGGAATCCATGTCGCCGCCGTCCACGAGCCCCACATCGCTGAGCAGGTTTTGGCGACGTAGGCGGCCACGGCGGAACGGTCACCGGCTGGAGCGGTTATTCGGTCGCCATCGCAGTTCAATCTTCTCGCAGGTATGATAGAGGATCTCAGGAGACAAACATGCCAGACACAGTAAAACCTATACCGGACGGCTATCATACCGTGACTCCGTATCTCGTGGTACCGGGCGCCGCGACACTAATCGATTTTCTTAAACTGGCCTTCGACGCGACCGAGACCTACCGCCACGCACGGCCCGATGGGACCGTGCAGCACGCCGAGGTCCGGATCGGCGACTCGGTAGTCATGATGGGAGAGCCGGAAGACCCATCGAAAGCGATGCCGGCGACGCTCTGCCTTTACGTAGAAGACGCGGATGCGGCGTACCGGCGAGCGATCGAGGCGGGAGCGGCGTCGCTCCGGGAGCCCGCAACCCAGTTCTATGGAGACCGCACAGGCGGCGTCCTAGATCCGTGCGGAAACCAGTGGTGGGTTGCGACTCACGTGGAAGATGTTTCGCCGGAAGAAATTGAGAGGCGCGTGCTGGCGCAATCTTAACAGGAGTTGAGATTACAGCCCGTTGCCCGGCACTACATCAAGGTGCAAGGATGGGTATTACGGGAGGTGTATGCGTAAACTTGCGGCTGCAAGTGCTTTCTTTTCTTCGTTCGCCGGAGCTTCCTTCGGGCAACTGACGCGTGGGTTCGTTTCCGGTACGGTTCAGGATACGAGCGGCGCCCGTATCGAGGGCGTGCGAATTGTGGCTACGAATAACGACACAAAGGTACGCCGGGAGACGATCACGAACGTTCTGGGTGTTTACCGGGCAGTCGCGCTGGAACCGGGGATCTACTCGATTGAGTACACGAAGCCAGGCTTCGAAACGCGAAGGGTTCCCAGGTTCCAGGTTGGCACTAACCAGGAAGTAGTGTTAAATCAGGTACTTGGCGTTGCGGCCAACGTGACAACCGTGGAGATCGTCGAAGCGCCACCGGGCGTGGAACTCGCGAAGTCCAGCGCGTCACTCGATCGTAAGATCGAGCAGCGCTTCGTCGAGATCGTTCCGCTCACCGGCGCGACCCGCGACGTAACCCGCCTGGCGATCATGGCGCCGACCGTGGTCCGAAGTTTCGCATCGAGTGAGATTTCGGCAAACGGCCAGCGAGCTCGCAACAACAACTTCACGATCGACGGAGTGGACAATAACGATCTCAGCGTTACGGTCGCAGGCACGCGGATCATACCCGAGGCTGTCGCCGAATTTCAGGTCCAGACGGCGGCGTACTCCGCCGAGTATGGGCGCAACAGCGGAGCGCATATCGCCGTCATTACAAAGAGCGGAACCAATGCGTTTCACGGCGAGGTGTTCGATTATTACCGCGCGAACTGGATGGAACCGGTAAGCCTTCTCAACGAGCGCGCCGGACTCCGCGCGACGCCGCGCTTTGTTCACAACCAGGCAGGCGGCGACCTCGGCGGACCCATCCGGAGAGAGCGTACGTTCTTTTTTGGAATCATCGAGGCCAACCGCCGCCGGGAAGCTCCGGACGCCGGCAACGCAACCCGCATCACGATCCCCACGCCGGATGGGTATACGGCGCTGTCGCAGGTCAGACTCGGTGACGGGCAATCCGCCGGAAGCCGCCAAGCCGTGCTGGGCGCTCTCAATTTCCTGCCGGCCATCCATAAGCAGATTCCCCGCTACGACAGCCTGGCCAATGTGAACATCAACGGTACTCCGGTTCAGGTGGGAACGGTGCGCATTCCGCTCGCGAATCCGTCCGATTACTGGTACGCGCAGGGCCGCGTGGATCACCAGCTGCGCGACGGCGACCAGCTCAGTTACCGCGTCCAGATCGATAAACGCAATCAGGCGGACGTGGTGAGCAATCTCGGCTTCGGCCAGCTGTTCTCCGGCGACCAGGCCAGCTTGGCGTCGAACCACGCGTTAAGCGAAATCCACACCTTCAACGAGCGATTCATCAACGAATTTCGAATGGGATTTGCGAGAAGAAATCTCGACTTCCCGGAGCGCGACGAGCGCTCAACCGTCAATGTTGGAACCGACTTCTTCATCGGCGGAGCATCCACTCTTCCGCAAGGGCGAATCTCGAACACGTTCCAGTGGCAGGATGTGGCGACCTACATGCCGGGGCGTCACTCGCTGAAGTTCGGGGCCGACATCCGGAGAAACCGGCTCTTTAACCGCTCCGGATTCGATGCGAAGGGTACGTGGACTTTCATCAGCCTCGCCGAATTCATCAACAACAAGGCCTTCAGTCTCCTCCAAGCGGTGAATGAGGCCACTTTCGACTCTCGCCAGACCAACCAGTACTACTTTTTACAGGACGACGTCAAAGTCACGAAGGATCTAACGATCAATCTAGGCATGCGGTACGAATACTCGGGCGTTCCGTTCGGCTTCTTCGGCGCCGCGAACGCTCAGATTGCCGCCGTGGGCGTGCCCGGGATGACGCGGCCCGACAAGAATAACTGGGCGCCCCGGTTCGGGCTCGCCTACAGCCCGAGCGGCTCGAAGGGCCCGCTTGGCAGGCTCCTTGGCGGAGGCCAGACTGTGTTTCGCGGGGGTTATGGAATAACGTATGACGTGTTGTTCTACAACATACTCAGCGTCAACGCGAGTAACTATCCGCGGGTCGTGGTGGACCGTACCGATCCGCCGGCTACCGATAATCTCTTCCCGAACCTGAAACCCAAAGTCTCTACTGTGCCGCCCCTCAATCCGCTCGCGACATTTACTAACTCACCGGCGGACCTGCAGAACCCGACCACTCATTTCTGGAGTTTCAGCATTCAGCGGCAGATCAACGCCAAATTGGTTTTCGAGATCGGTTACAGCGGAAATCGCAACTATCACTCTCTCCGCCAGGGCCAGCTCAATCCCGGCATCCTGACCGCGGCGCAGGCGCAAACCGTGATTTCGGCCAGAAACGCCGGGGCGATTCCGCCGCTTCAAGCGCGCCGAGTCAATCCGGCCTGGGGCGTGCGAACAACCATCGAATCGACCGCTTTCAGTAATTATCACGCGATGTTCCTACGTGCCGACAAGAAATTGGGACACGGTTTGATGTTCGGCGCGAATTACACCTGGAGCGCGAATTTCAGCGACAATGACGAGTCGCTGGGCGTTGCCGCCATCACCAACTCCGTCTCGCAGGTTCCGCAGGATTACTTCAATTACCGCAAGGACTACGGGCGTTCGGCGTTCGATATTCCGCACCGCTTCGTGGTGCATTACATTTACGACGTGCCCTGGTTCCGCGGCGCTCTCGTCAACGGGACTGTGATGCGGCGTATTTTCAAGGGGTGGCAGTTGGCGGGCTTCTCCGAGTGGCAATCCGGACAGCCTTTCTCGATCCGAACGGGCGTGGACAGCGGCGGCACCGGGACCACCGGTCCGTTCCGTCCGGACTATAACCGGGGCGGCACGATTACGCTCGATCCCGTGGATGGGACGTTCCGCACGTTCAAGACGGCATTCGACGGCACGGGCATCGTATTGACGCCGCTTACACCTGCCGGCATTCTGCTCGGCAACTCAATGCCGGGCGGCGGCAGCCTGGGCAAGTCCGTATTCCGCGGACCTTCGTACACGAACTGGAACATCTGCGTGTCGAAATCCATCGAGATTACGGAACGCCTTAAGCTGCAGCTTCGCAGCGACTGGATCAACACCTGGAATCATCGCAATTTCGGCATCCCGAACGTGTTCATGAACAACCTGAGTGCGTTTGGGACGAACACGTCCGATCCGGGAGGCCGGACGATGCTGATGAGCGCGAAGGTCCGGTTTTAGGGAAGTCCGCGCGAGCGTTTTCGGCGAGCCGTGGCGTAGCCGCCGCGCAAGGAGCCGCGTTACACGATCGCCGCGAACAAGCCGGTCCGGAACATCGATACGGCGCGTTGCGTTAGGGGTTGCGGTCCTTGGATGCCGCGATCGAGTGCGTACTTCCGCTCAGAAAAGGGATCTGGAATCTACCGGCTGTCAATCGGCGCGCCGTTAGATGGTAAACTTTCAATTCGTTTACGGATTTCCTCAAATGAAAACGGAGAAGCGACGTTCTATGATGTGGATCATTTTCGCCTTTGGCGCAGTCCTGTGCTGGGGCATGTACGGACCTATATTGCACAAGGGCCAGACGCAGTTGGGCAGCCCGATGAAATCGCTGCTCTGCGTGGGCCTGGCCTATTTCCTGGTGGGCGTCCTGGTGCCGCTCGGAATGCTGATGCCACAGGGCCAGTTGAGCGGCTTTAACCAGGGCGGTACGATAAATGCGCTCATCGGCGGCGCGCTCGGCGCATTGGGCGCCGTGTGTATTATTTTCGCGTTCCGGAGCGGCGGCCTTCCAAATTATGTGATGCCTCTGGTCTTCGGCGGCGCACCACTGATCAACGTGCTGGTCTCGATGTGGATGCATCCACCCTCGACGCCGCCAAACCCTTTGCTCTATGCAGGCTACGTGATGGCCGCGCTGGGTGGTGGTGTGGTGCTGTACTTCAAGCCAGCCTAAGACCGGCCGGCTCACGGCTCCCGATTGCGTCCAAGCAGACTCCAGAGGCTCGCCTGAGCGATCGGTCAACCATGCTTGAATTTCCTGGGCCCTTGATTCCCGAACTCCGGAGTGTCAGACTGAGATCCATAAGGAGCGTTCATGAGCCTCTCAAGACGACGTTTTTTGGAAAGCACGGCGCTTGGAATAGCCGCCTCCAGTGCCCAAGGCAGCCCCATTGACCCACCCTCGGGCGGCCCCCTGCCTAAGCGGACGCTCGGCCGCACCGGAGCGAAAGTCTCGATTCTCGCCATGGGGGGCGGCAGCCGCTTTCTCATGTACAAGGAGGAAGACAAGGCGTTGGAAGCTCTTAACCGCGCCTTCGATCTTGGGATCACCTACATGGACACGGCCTACGGCTATGGCAACGGCTTGAGCGAAGAGCGCGTGGGGAAGGTGATGAAGACCCGCCGCAAGGGCGTCTTTCTGGTCACGAAGATCAACAAGCGCAAGGGCGACGAGGCGGCCCGCATCCTCGAAGGCAGCCTGAAGCGTCTGCAAACGGACCAGGTGGACTTGATCCACATCCACTCGCTGCTCGGCGAAGACGACCTCAAGGAGATCGAGGCGAAGGACGGCGTGCTCAATACGCTGCTCAAGTTGCGCGACCAGAAGGTGACGCGGTTTATCGGTATCACCAGCCACACCGATCCCACCGCGCTGAAGACCGCGCTCGAGCGCCACGACTTCGATTGCACGCAGATGGCCCTGAACGCGGCCCTTGTCGGCATGAAGGACGGCAAAGGCAACATGGCGATGAACCCGGATATGAAGCCCAGTTTCGAGTCTATTGCTCTGCCCGTGGCCAACCGCAAGAAGATGGGCGTCATCGCGATGAAAGTGTACGCGCAGGAAGGTCTGGTGGGACAGGCGCCGCTTGAAAAGCTCCTGTACTATTCGCTCTCACTGCCGGTTTCGCTCGCCGTTGTGGGAATGCCAAAGCTTGAGTACATCGAACAGAATGTGCGGATGGCGAAGGCTTTCAAGCCGCTGGCGAAGGCGGAGATGAAGGCGCTGTCGGGGCAGCTTTCGGATAAGAATAAAGCCGCGTTCGACCTGTACTTCCGCGATCACGTCGACGCTTAAAGGACAACGCCGAAGGCTTCCCTGAATCCCGCATGCCGCTCGCGCGCCGCACGTTTCTAGCCCTGCCCGCGGCGGCGGCGGCCGCGCGCCCGAACATTGTCTTCATCCTTGTGGACGATCTTCGTTTCGACGAACTCGGCTGCACCGGACATCCTTTCGCGAGCACGCCGAATGCCGACCGGTTGGCGAGCGAAGGGGCAATGTTCACCAACGCGTTCGCGGCCACGCCGCTCTGCTCCCCGAGCCGCGCCACGTTTCTAACCGGCCAGTATCCGCATACGCACGGCATCGTCGACAATACCAATCGCTCCGCGCGGAGCCATCAACTCGTAACATGGCCTCGCCTGTTGCGCGATGCGGGGTACGAAACCGCGTTTATCGGAAAGTGGCACATGGGCAACGACGATTCTCCCCGGCCTGGCTTCGACTTCTGGGTCAGCTTTCCCGGACAAGGCGAGTGCAACGACCCTGTGCTAAACGTGAACGGGAAGACGGTGAAGACGCGCGGCTATGTTACGGACCTGCTAACGGACCATAGCCTCGAATTCATCGAGCGTCCGCGCCGGCGTCCATTCTGCGTGTACCTGTCGCACAAGGCGATCCATCCGAATATCGTTCAGCGGGACGACGGTAGTGTGGTTGGCAACGCCGCCGCCGCGGACCAGTTCATCCCCGCCGAACGTCATCGCAGGCTCTACGTTGGAGCGAAGCCGCCCCGGCGGGCAAACTACGGCAAAGAGCCGGACGGGAAGCCCGCGCTTGAACGGCGCGTCGAAGGGGCGCCACCGCTCGGCCCGCGCACCGTCACGAGCGACGAAGCCATCCTGAATAGGATACGCATGATGAAGGCCGTGGACGAAAGCCTGGGTAGCCTGCTGGCATCGCTTCGGAAAAGCGGGAAGCTTCAAAACACGATGGTCGTTCTGACTTCGGACCACGGTTATTTCTACGGAGAGCATGGCCTGGATGCCGAGCGCCGCCTTGCATACGAGGAGACGATAAGGATTCCGCTGCTGATTCGTTACCCGCGGGCGATCCGCGCCGGAACGCGGCTCGATGGCTGCCTGGCTCTAAGCCTGGACATTGCGCCGACGATGCTCGAAGCGGCTGGAGTTCCCGCCCCTGCCGGCATGCAGGGGCGCTCGCTGATGCCGCTGTTCAAACACGTTCAAACTCCGCGGCGCGACGCCCGCCTGTCCGGGAATCCCAAAACGCAGTGCCGCGACGCCTTCCTGATTGAGTATTTTTCGGACACGGTATTTCCACGCATCCGGAACATGGGCTACAAGGCGGTACGGACGGAACGGTGGAAGTACATCCGTTATGTGGAACTCGAAGGCATGGACGAATTGTACGATCTGCGCGCGGACCCTTACGAGATGCGCAACATCGTCGCGGATCCGCAAGCGGCGAGCGCTCTGCGCGACATGCAGGCGCGGCTCGACATACTGCTGGCCGAAACGCGCTGACTAAGGGCTCGTCAGGTATTGGCTGGTTTCAAATTTGCTGTCGTAGCGGTGGGGCAGGCCATCGTCGTTTGTGGCCTGCCATTTTCGCGGTAGGAGGCAGGGTCGAAAAACTCTCCCGCTCATGCCGGGGTACCGGCTGGCAGAGCTTCGCTTTCAACCCGATAGCCGAGCTTGCGGAGTTCCTTGATCATTCGGGCCGTACGTGTTCGCTTCGACCTCGCACTCACCTCAGGACCCCGTTCC
>CAMDED010000222.1 GCA_945893365.1 Candidatus Sulfopaludibacter sp. SbA3
GGAGCCAAACTATTTTTGTCCTAATCCAACCTCCCCGCTGGTTTACTTTATCCTCCTCGACCGCCTTTTGCGATCCTCCGTGTGTAAGCCCAATAGCGCCAACCTTTTGCGGCATTGCGTTCTCCCGCAACCGAATCCGGGAGAGTCGCCGGAGCGAGCCAGGAGCGGTGCCTTTCCCTCTCCATTGGCGACTTTCTCAAACCCGCCGGAGAGCTCCCGAGCGCGGTTAACAGGTTGACACTCTCGCGGCGCGGTTTTCGAATTCGGGACGTTGGTTAGCACGGTCGTCCCCATCGCTTCTCTCAGATCGCATATTCTGGGAGTGTTACGCGCAACGCTCCCCTCGTGGCGCCCGCGCGAACGCCGATTCGCTGCGCCATCTACACCCGCCAGTCTGTAGATCCTCACGACGACCTCTCTTCCTGCCAGGTCCAGTTCGACCTGTGCCAGGCGCACGTTCAATCGCTACGCTCGTTGGGCTACGTAGTCGTTGAAGAGAGATTCGACGACGAGGGCTACTCCGGCACCACCCTGGACAGACCGGCGCTTCACCGATTACTGGGCGTCATACGGTCCGGCGGCATCGAACGGCTCGTCATCCATCGCCTCGACCGGTTGTCGCGGAATCTCCGGCACTTCACCACCCTGTTTGAGGAGCTAAAGGATCACGATGTCCAACTGGACGTTGTGACCGCACCGGACACGGGGGCGGTGGCACTGGACACGCTAATGCTCAACATCCTCGCATCCTTCTCCGAGTTCGAACGAGACCTCACCGCTTCCCGGATCGCGGAATCGCGCGCGAACCTGAAGGCGCACGGCAGGCGCATCGCTGGCGCGACTCCATTTGGATATTTTGCCGACCCGCGCACGAAGCAGTTGGTCGTTTGCGAGGAAGAAGCCGAAGCGATCGTACAGATGTTCACGTTGGCTGATCGAGGGCTGCCGCCATCGGTGATCGCGAAATACGCGAATGCGTTGCGCTGGATCACCGGCGGTGGAAATCCATGGACCGCACGTCAGGTGCTCGCAATCCTGACGAATCATACTTACGCGGGCCTGGTCGCGCACGAGAACAAATTCCACGAGGGCTGTCATCAGGCGCTCGTGGACCGTGAACTTTATCACCGGGTCCAGGGTCTGATTGCCGACCGGCGAACGGGCGCGCCTCGCCAGCGTGGAGGGCGTGCGACCTTCCCGTGGGTTCTCCGCGGCATCCTGTTTTGCGCCAACTGCGGCCGACCGATGGGCACCCATACCGTGCGCTTCGGCTCGGTAGTCCGATGTTATTACCGATGCCGATCCACGGCGGGTGGCCGCGAGGCGTGCAAGGGCGTCATGATCTCCGCCGGTGAAGTCGAGACGGCGGTTCTTACCGAAATCGGCGTTGGTCTGAGCCTGGTGTCTAAAGAGCAGGCAGCCAAGGTGAAGGAAGTGCTGCGGTCCGTCACGTATGATGCCACTTCCGGAATGCTGAAGTTAGTTCGAATCGAACCGGCTGACAGCCCCGCCAGCGTGTAGTGGCCGAGATTTTCCAGCGGTACAATATTGGAAAGGAGACTGTGGTGAATGTAGCCATCGACATTCCGGACGACATTGGGAACATTCTCGCCGCCCAGGCGGGTGGTGTTTCCCGCGCCGTGTTGGAAGCCGTCGCAATCGAAACTTACCGCTCTGGCACGATCACCACTTTGCAGGTCCAGGAGATGCTCGGGCTGCATTCCCGGTGGGAGACGGAGTCATTCCTGCGGGGCGCCGAGGCTTTCCACGACTACACGATGGATGACCTGGAAAAGGATATCGCTGCGATTCGCGACGCCTCGCGCAAATGATTGCGGTCGTGGATGCGTCGCCGCTTTGCTACCTTGTCCTGATCGGAGAGATCGATCTTCTCCCGCAACTCTTCAGCCGGGTCATGGTGCCTCAAGCCGTCATTCTTGAACTGCGGCACAAAGATGCTCCGGACGTAGTTAGAAATTGGGCGTCAAACCTGCCCTTGTGGATCTCTGTCGAAGAGACCCCGGACGTGATCTCCGCGGGCATGGAAAAGCTCCAAGCCGGCGAGCGCGCCGCAATTTTCCTGGCGGAGTCGATCAAGGCTGCCATCATTGTCATCGACGAGAAGGCCGCCCGCCTTGTTGCCGAACAACGAGGTCTGTCCGTTACCGGCACATTGGGCGTGATCGGGGAGGCTGCAACGCGAGGGCTGGTGGATCTGACGCGCGCAATCGACCGGCTCCGGAGAACCAGCTTCCGATGTTCTCCCGCGCTGTTCAAGGCGACTTTGGAGCGATACGGTACGCGGTCGGTTTAGGGGGCATGTTGCATTATCTCGGTAGATAATGCAAAATACCAATGTAACGAAACATGACCAGCGCGCAGCGTATCCTCGCCCTCGCCAAACGCCAGCCTCTCGTTCGCCCGCGCGACGTAGAGGCTCGTGGCATTGCACGAGAATCGCTTCTTCGCCTGTATCGCCAGGGACTTCTCGTGCGTCAAGCACGTGGCGTCTACGCTCTGCCGGAGTCCCCGGTGACAGAGCATCACAGCCTCGCCATCGCAGCCAAGAGAACACCTGGCGGTGTGATCTGCCTTCTCTCGGCGCTGAGATTTCATGGCCTCACGACGCAGGACCCGCACGAAGTCTGGATGGCAATCGACTTCAAAGCCCACAAGCCTTCGGCTGCGTCTCCAGCACTTCGCGTAGTTCGGTTCTCTGGACCCGCGCTGCTCGAAGGCATTGAGCACCACACCCTCGAAGGCGTGCGCGTGGCGGTCTACTCCGTGGCGAAAACGGTCGCCGACTGCTTCAAATACAGGAACAAGCTCGGAGTCGACGTTGCCATTGAAGCACTGCGAGACGCCCTGCGCTCACGAAAGGCTACGGTTGACCAGATCCATCGATTCGCAAAGGTTTGCAGAGTGGCCAATGTGATCCGGCCTTACCTGGAGTCGGCGGTGTGAAAAAGATCACGAACATCGCAGGATCGAATCGCGCGAAACTCCTGGCGCTGGCGCGCGAGCGAGGCGAAGACTTCCAGTTCCTTCTGGGTCGATGGATGGTTGAGCGGTTTCTCTATCGCCTGTCGCAGTCCGCGCACAAGGACAGCTTTGTCCTCAAGGGCGCGATGCTGTTTCTCGCGTGGGAGGGACAAATGCACCGTCCTACCCGCGATCTCGACCTCCTTGGATTTGGATCCCCTGACATTCCCGGAGTTACCCAGCGCATTCGTGAAATCTGTTCGCTGGTCGAGGCCGATGGGATTCTCTTCGATCTCGCAGGCATCGAAGGAACCAGAATCAAAGAAGACGCCGAATACGAAGGCGTCCGGCTGCGCGTGCCAGCGAGTCTGGAGGGGGCTCGGATCATCATGCAGATCGATGTCGGTTTTGGTGATCTCGTCGACCCGCCGCCCGGGCCGGTCACCTTTCCGGTGCTCTTGCCGCTCGCCGCGCCCGTCATTCGCGGGTATCCGCCGGAAGCGGTTGTCGCCGAGAAGCTTCATGCGATGGTTGTCCTCGGAATTGCGAACAGCCGGATGAAGGACTTCTTCGACATCTGGAGGCTCGGCCAAACTCACCGCTTTGAAGAGGGGCGGCTCGCGCAGGCGATCGGGAGCACATTTGAGCGGCGGCACACACCGGTACCCGAAATGTTGCCCCTTGCGCTGACCGACGAGTTTCTGGAGGATACCGAAAAGCGGACGCAGTGGGCGGCGTTCGGCAAGCGCCTCGGATTGGGCGACATACCGAAGCTGCCGGTGGTCGGCCGATACATAGCAGCGTTTCTCATGCCGGCAGTGGATGCTGCACGCACCGGAAGTCCCCATGGTCGCGAGTGGATGCCCGGTGGTCCGTGGTCCTAAAGAATACCTGGCGATCCTCTGGCGTGTCACTCAGGCCGGCGATCTTCAAATCCTAATCATGGCTGCGAGACGGTCGAGATACCTGGGCGTTCATTGTGTTTTCAATAACTTACGATATGGACCTGTTAACCAAGTTGCGAAAGAGATGTCAGGGGCGAATTGAGCCAAACTATTTTTCTCCTAACCCAAGCTCCCCGCTGGTTTACTCCATCCTCCTCGACCTCTTTGTGCGATCCTCCGCGTGCAAGCCCAATAACGCCAACATTTCGCGGCATTCCGTTCTCCCGCAACCGTATCGGGGAGAGTCGCCGGTGCGAGCCAGGAGAGGTGAGTTTCCTTCTCCATTGGCGCCTTTCTCTAACCCGCCGGAGAGAGCCCAAGCGCGGTTAACAGGTTCACCCTCTCGGGGCGCGGTTTTCGGAATCGGCACGTTGGTTAGCACGGTCGTACCCATCGCTCCTCTCAGATCGCATATTCTGGGAGTGTTACGCGCAACGCTCCCCTCGTGGCACCCGCGCGAACGCCGATTCGCTGCGCCATCTACACCCGCCAGTCTGTAGACACTCACGACGACCTCTCTTCCTGCCAGGTCCAGTTCGACCTGTGCCATGCCCACGTTCAATCGCTGCGGTCGTTGGGCTATGTAGTCGTCGAAGAGAGGTTCGACGACGAAGGCTACTCCGGCACGACCCTCGACAGACCGGCGCTTCACCGATTGCTGGGCCTCATACGGTCCGGCGGCATCGAGAAGGTCGTCGTCCATCGCCTCGACCGGTTGTCACGGAATCTTCGGCACTTCACTACGTTGTTTGAGGAGCTGAAAAACAACGATGTCGAACTGGACGTTGTGACCGCACCGGACACGGGGGCCGTGGCACTGGACACGCTCATGCTCAACATCCTCGCATCCTTCTCCGAGTTCGAACGAGACCTCACCGCTTCCCGGATCGCGGAAGCGCGCGCCCATTTGAAGGCGCATGGCAGACGCATAGCCGGAGCAACTCCATTTGGATACTCAGCCGATCGTCACACGAAGCAGTTGGTCGTTTGCGAGGAAGAAGCCGCCGCAGTAATACGGATGTTCAAGTGGGCGGAGGCAGGCGTAACGCCATCGGTGATCGCATCATGCGCGAATGCACTGCGCTGGATCACGGGAGGCGGAAATCCGTGGACCGCACGCCACGTGCTCTCAATTCTCACAAATCACACCTACGCTGGGTTGGTTGTGCATGGTTTCGGGTTCCACGAGGGCTGTCACCCGGCGCTGGTCGACCGGGAACTCTATCACCGCGTCCAGAATCTGATCGCCGGCCGGAGAACTGGCATACCCGGCCGGCGCGGAGGTCGTGCGACCTTTCCGTGGGTTCTCCGCGGCATCCTGCGTTGCGGCGGTTGCGGCCGGCTGATGAGTACGCATACCGTGCGATCCGGACCGGTCATCCGTTGTTATTATCGATGCCGATCCACGGCGGGCGGCCGCGAGGCATGCAAAGGAGTCATGATCTCTGCCTATGAAATCGAGACCGCGGTCCTATCCGAGATTGGTGCTGGTCCCGGATGATCCACGAAAGAACAGGAAGGCGTTGTGCGAGAGGCCGTGCGGTCGGTCATTTATGATGCCGCCTCTCGAAAAGTGAAGGTCGACTTGATCAAGCCGCCTGATGGTTCTGCTCGTAATGAACGGCCGGCACCTGCCGGAGGTAACATACAAAGAGGAGACTTGGAGTGAACATCGCCATCGACATTCCGGACGATATCGGACAGGTGCTCGCCGCCCAGGCGGGTGGCGTTTCCCGCGCCGTGTTGGAAGCGGTCGCAATCGAATCATACCGCTCTGGCACGATCACCACTTCGCAAGTTCAGCAGATGCTCGGGTTGCGCTCCCGGTGGGAGACGGAGTCTTTCCTGCAGCGCGCCGAGGCTTTCCACGACTACACGATGGATGACCTGGAAAAGGATATCGCTGCGATTCGCGACGCCTCGCGCAAATGATTGCGGTCGCGGATGCGTCACCGCTTTGCTACCTCGTCCTGATCGGCGAGATCGATCTTCTCCCTAAGCTCTCCCTTCGAGTGGCGGTGCCGCAGGCTGTGATTGCCGAGCTGCTGCACGAAGATGCTCCGGAGTTAGTTCGAGCCTGGGCGTCAAACCTACCAGCGTGGATCTCCATCGAACAGAATCCCCTCTTGGCAGCCACGGGACTGGAGAAACTTCACGCTGGTGAGCAAGCGGCTATTCTCTTAGCCGAGTCCATCAAGGCTGACCTCATTCTGCTCGACGAAAAGGCAGCGCGTCGTGTTGCCGCTGATCGTGGCCTGCGCGTGACTGGGCTTCTCGGTGTTCTGGGTGAGGCTGCGACTCGGGGATTGATCGAACTGGCGCCCGTGATCGACCGGCTCCGGATGACGAGTTTCAGAGCCTCCCCAGCGCTGCTGAAGGCGACTCTCGACCGCTTTGGCAGGTAAGCTTACCGGGCTGCTATGCTCAGTGAAAATGGACCGAGTCGAAGTCAGACGAACAAAAGAAACCCGTTGTAGTAGTTGCGGCGAGATCACGCCGAACTACGATATCGTCAACTACGGTTCCATTGAGAAGCGATCCCGGCAGCTTTGCAGCCGATGCTTAAATGCCGAGGTCGCCAAATCGGATGGTCTGGACAAGTTTGAGCACGTCAGATTCGATCCCGTCGATCTCGCCGACTGCACGGGAAGAGCCCATGTGTTTCATTTCCGGACCCGCTTGTTCGGTCCAGGCATTGCTCTGGATGCGTTCGAGCTTCGCGATGGACATCCGGCTGGCTATCAATTTCAGGTGATCGGTGAGCCAGAGGACGATCTGCTGGCGCTGCTCGGGCGATTAATCGACAAGATCCGCCGCGCCTTGTCCCTCGTGCACATCGGAGACGGCGAGTACGGGTTGCAGATCGCGGATCACATGGTGGTGCGAGGAATAGTCGGGTGGGACGCTGCCGAGGATGGTCGTGTACCGCTGCTCACGATCGACGGCCGGGAGATCACCTGGGAGGAACTCGGCCGCATGTTGATGACCTATGAGGGCTGGCAGTTCAAGTTGGAGATTCGAGATAAGAGCGAAGAGCTTTGACGCGGCACTGACCAATGGGAGCAGCCAATCGGGGGCCAGTCCCGTATTTTCAATAGTTTGACTGGATCAGCTGTTAACCAACGGGTGGCGGCGATGTCAGGGGCGAATTGAGCCAAACTATTTTTCTCCGAAAGTTCGCTCCCCAGTAGTTGACTCCAGCGACATCAGTGCGCTCGCCCCCGCCTCGCGTAGTATCCCCAATAACGCCAAACACTTCCGGACGGTCCCATTCTCTGCGGCGAGCCGTGGAGAGTGGCTTGGATCGGCCCGGTGAGTCCGTTCTCTCCCCTTCCATCCTGACTTCTCCCCGCCGCCGGAGAACGCCCGCGCTTGGTTAACGCAACCGTCGTCTCGGTTTACGTTTTTCGAATTCCTCGCGTATGTTTACAGCAGCGTGCCACTCGCACGCTCCACTCGACAGCGGAACGACCGCAAGGCGGACTTTCGCTGTGGTGCCAATCCACAGCGAGGTGAACCGTCTTGAACATTTCAGCCGAGGACTTCCGATCCATCGCCCGCATCCTCGCCGCCGGGTACCTCCGGCTCCGCGACCAGCGCCGGCGCGAATCTCCACTTGATAGTCCGCCAACATCGAGCCCTCATAGACACGAGGTTAACGGCCTTGAGAAAGGAGAAACGCGTGGAGAGCACGATGCAGAAAGAGATTGATGAGCTGAGCAGGATGACCGTCAGCCAGCTCCGGCAGAAATACCTGGAGGTGTTCGGCGAGGAGACCCGTTCGAACAACAGGCAGTTCCTGTTTCGGAGGATCGCCTGGCGCATTCAAGCACTGGCAGAAGGGGGCCTCTCAGAGCGCGCCCGCCGCCGCGCACTGGAAATCGCCAACGACGCCGACCTGCGCATCCGGGCGCCCCGGACCAGGTTCGGACAGGATCCGACTTTGGATCCGAAGTTGAGCGTCACGCGCAAGGTGGCCGGCGACCTTGACTCGAGGCTCCCACCGCACGGATCGTACCTGGAGCGCGAGTACAAAGGCCGGCGAATCATCGTGAAAGTCCTGGTCGGTGGATTCGAGTTCGAGGGCCAGATCTATCGGTCGCTCAGCGCCATCGCCGGCGAGGTTACTGGCACCAAGTGGAATGGCTTCGCCTTCTTCAACCTGGCACCGACAGAGGAGGCCTCCAATGGCAAGAAATAGCGCTCCGCGATCGCCAGCCAATGGTTCGAACGAGGTCGCTGTGAAGAGAGTGCTCCGGTGCGCGATCTACACGCGCAAGTCCACGGAGGAGGGGCTCCAACAGGAGTTCAATTCGCTCGACGCCCAGAGGGAGGCGGGTGAGGCGTTTGTCGTCAGCCAGAAGCAAGAGGGCTGGCAGGTGGTCGCCGATCACTTCGACGATGGCGGCTACACCGGTGGAAACATGGACCGGCCCGCACTCAAGCGCCTTCTGGCCGCAATCGATACCCGGTCGGTGGACTGCGTGGTGGTCTATAAGGTCGACCGGCTGAGCCGGTCCCTGATGGACTTCGCGCGGATTATCGAAGTGTTCGACCAGAATGGCGTGAGCTTCGTCTCGGTCACGCAACAGTTCAACACGACGACGTCTATCGGCCGCCTGACGCTGAACATCCTCTTGTCCTTCGCCCAGTTCGAGCGCGAGATCATCTCCGAGCGCACCCGCGA
>CAMDED010000223.1 GCA_945893365.1 Candidatus Sulfopaludibacter sp. SbA3
TACTCTTCCCGGACCCGCTCCAGGTACTGTTCGCGTGAGTGCATGTCCATCCTTTGAGGTTGGCAAACCTCGCTACCCCCAGCGCACAGTCATATTCTTAGATGACCCAACCGATACCCCTTCGGTCATATTTTAAGCGACTCAATTCGGCGAATGTCGCGCATCCGAGGATTGTTATATACTGCCATCCCAGGGGCGCACTCCTCCCAAGGCGGACTTCTTGAATATGGCGGCACCGGATGTAATCTGGAAATACGGCCGTTTCGGCCAGACCTCGCGTCGCGATTCGTGGTGGGTTTCCCCCCTGCTGGTTTTCTTGGGGCTGGGAACCTTCCTCGTGTACGCCAATTGGGCCGCCTGGCAGGGCAACCATTACACCCATGGCCCCTACATCTCTCCGTTTTATTCGCCGGAAGTGTTCGGCGATTCACCGCACTCGCTCTTCGGGCCGAAGCCCTCGTGGTACCCCGGTTTTCTGCCGTTCTCGCCGGCGCTGCTCATCCTCTGGATACCGGGACTCTTCCGATTCACCTGTTACTACTACCGCGGCGCCTATTACAAATCCTTTTGGGCCGATCCGCCGGCTTGCTCCGTCAGCGAGCCGCGCAAGACCTATCTCGGAGAGCGAACATTCCCCTTGGTCATGCAGAATTTTCACCGCTACTTTCTGCGCCTCTCCTACCTGGTATGGGGCTTTCTGGTCTACGACGTGTGGAAGGCTTTGTGGTTTGACGGCCGCTTTGGAATCGGGCTCGGAACCATCGTTCTGGCGATCAACGTGGTGCTGCTGGGCGGTTATGTTTTCGGCTGCCACGCGTTCCGGCACCTGATTGGAGGGACGTTCGATCAGATCTCGGAGCATCCGGTGCGCCACAAGCTCTACGATTGCGTCAGCTGCCTGAACGGAAATCATAAGAAGTGGGCGTGGGCGAGCCTCTGCTCGGTGGGATTCTCCGACATCTACGTTCGGCTTTGCTCGATGGGCGTCTGGTCCGACTGGAGAATCCTGTAAGTGACGGAATACCGGAGTTACCCATACGACGTGCTGGTGATCGGCGCGGGCGGCGCGGGATTGCGGGCTGCGATCGAGGCGGCGGCCACGGGCGTGAAGGTCGGCGTGGTTTGCAAGTCGCTGCTCGGCAAGGCGCACACGGTGATGGCGGAGGGAGGGGTCGCGGCCGCGCTCGCGAATGTCGACGACCGCGACAACTGGCGCGTCCATTTCGCCGACACCATGCGCGGCGGGCAGTATCTGAACAACTGGCGGATGGCGGAGCTGCACGCCAAGGAAGCGCCCGACCGCGTGCGCGAGCTGGAGGCGTGGGGCGCCCTGTTCGACCGCACCAAGGACGGGCGAATCCTGCAGCGGAACTTCGGCGGACATCGATACCCGCGCCTCGCGCACGTGGGCGACCGCACCGGCCTCGAAATGATCCGCACGCTCCAGGATCACGGGATCCACAGCGGCATGGAGGTGCATATGGAGTGCACCGTGCTCAGCCTGTTACTGGACGGTGGGCGTGTTGCCGGCGCGTTCGGCTACGACCGCGAGAAGGGTCACTTCATGATGTGGCCCGCGAAAGCGGTGGTGCTCGCGACCGGCGGGATCGGCCGGGCGTTCAAGATCACCAGCAATAGCTGGGAGTACACGGGCGACGGCGATGCGTTGGCATACCGCGCCGGCGCCGAGCTTCTGGACATGGAGTTCGTGCAGTTCCATCCCACGGGAATGGTATGGCCGATCAGCGTGCGCGGCATTCTGGTGACGGAAGGCGTGCGCGGCGAAGGCGGCGTGCTGCGCAACAGCGACGGCAAGCGCTTCATGTTCGACGATATTCCCGATCTTTACAAAGAGCAGACCGCGGACACCGAGGACGAAGGCTGGCGCTACACGATGGGCGACAAGAACGCCCGCCGGCCGCCGGAGCTGCTGACCCGCGATCACGTGGCGCGGTGCATCAATCGCGAGGTGAAAGCGGGCCGGGGCACTCCGCACGGCGGCGTTTTCCTGGACATCGCGTGGATCAAGAAGCATATTAAGAACGCCCCGGAACATATCAAGCGCAAGCTGCCGAGCATGTACCACCAGTTCAAGGAGCTCGCCGGCATCGATATTACGAAGGAGGCGATGGAGGTGGGTCCGACGACCCATTACATGATGGGCGGCATTCGCGTCGACGGAGACTCGCAGATGTCTACCGTGCCTGGACTCTTCGCCGCCGGCGAGGTGGCGGCGGGTCTGCATGGGGCCAACCGGCTGGGCGGGAATTCGCTGTCGGATCTGCTGGTCTTCGGGCAGCGGGCGGGGCGCTTCGCGGCGGAGTTCGCGAAACAAAACGGCGCGGCGGCGATCGACGAGGCACAGGCGGAAGCGGCGGCCGCGGCGTCGCTTGCGCCGTTCGAACACGGTGCGGCGGGCGAGAATCCGTATCAGATTCAGTACGATCTTCAGGACTCGATGCAGGACCTGGTGGGCATCGTGCGAATGGAGGATGAAATGCAGCGGGCGCTCGGAGCGATCGACGCGCTGCGGACGCGGGCGGCGCGCGTGGGAATCGGGGGGAATCGCCAGTACAACAACGGCTGGCATACCGCGATGGACCTTGATAATATGCTCCTGGTTTCGGAGGCGATTACGCGGGCCGCGCTGCTGAGAAAGGAGAGCCGCGGAGCCCAGTTCCGGGAGGACTATCCGGGCAAAGACCCGGAATGGGGCAAGTACAACATCGTGGCGCGGCGCGGCGCGGATGGCGAAATGCTGGTGGAGAAACGCGCGATTCAACCGATGCCCGGCGAGCTGAAGGCCGTGATCGAGGAGATGAAATAGATGGCCGATCGGGCGATGTTCCGCATCTGGCGCGGCGATGCGAGCGGCGGAAAGCATCAGGACTACACGACGCCGGTAGACGAGGGAATGGTGGTGCTCGACGCCGTGCATCGGATACAGGCGCGGCAAGCCCCCGACATGGCGGTCCGCTGGAACTGCAAAGCCGGCAAGTGCGGATCGTGCTCGGCGGAGATCAACGGCGTTCCCAAGCTGATGTGCATGACGCGGCTCAGCGATCTGAATCTGGATATGCCGGTGATCCTCGAGCCGATGCACGCCTTTCCTTCGATCCGCGACCTGGTGACCGACGTCTCGTGGAATTTCCGCGTCAAGAAGACGATTAAGAAGTTCCGGCCGCGCGCGCCCGACGCGCCGGACGGCACGTGGCGAATGCAGCAGGCGGACGTGGAAAGGGTGCAGGAGTTTCGCAAGTGCATCGAATGCTTCCTGTGCCAGGATGTGTGTCACGTGCTGCGCGAGCACCACAAGCATGACGAATTCATCGGGCCGCGGTTCCTGGTTTACGCTGCGGCGCTCGAAATGCATCCGCTGGACGTGGAAGACCGGGTGACGGACCTGAAGGACAAGCACAGCATCGGGTATTGCAACATTACAACCTGCTGCCGGCAGGTGTGCCCGGAGTTCATCACGATTACGGAGAACGCGATCATTCCACTAAAGGAGAGGGTGGTGGACCGCTACTTCGACCCGCTGAAACAGCTGCTGAATATTCTTTAGCGAGGGGGACAGGCCGTGAGCCTGTCGTATGGGGAGGACCTATGTACGCATTGAAGCCTATCTCCGACGCTAGCGTCGGGGGCGCTTTGGCCAAGGCCGAGCGTTACCGGCTGCTCAACGAGCCGCATGAAGCCGAGAGCATCTGCCGGGACATTCTGGTAGTGGCGCCGGATAACCAACAGGCGTGGATCAGCCTGATCCTCGCGCTGACGGACCAGATTCCTCACGACGGCGGCGCATTTGCGAATGCGATCGCGGCCGCGGGGCGGCTGGATTCGCCATACGATCGGGCATACTATGCGGGCATCGCGTGGGAGCGGAGGGCGAAAGCCTATTACGAGAGCCGCGGCCACGGCTCCAGGCAGCATGTCTATGAGTGGATGGAACAGGCTCTACGGCTGTTCGAGGAAGCCGAGCGGCTGACGGCGGGGAACGACGACGCGGTGCTGAGATGGAATACGTGCGTGCGGTTCCTGGAGAGGCATAAGGAGCTGACGCCACGCGAGGTGGAGGCAGCGGAGCCGATCTTGTCGGAATGAAGGCCGGCGCGCGGCCCGTCGGTGAAAGATTCGGGCGTACTCGAGGGTTTTCCCATGCGAACGATTCGTCTCCTTGCGTTTCTCGCGGCTGGGCTTCAGTGCCCAAGCCGGCTTGATCCCACGAGTACCTTTTCGATAGCGATGCATCCGATTCCGCCGGCTCCGCGAACGGACTCTTCGCGGCGGAGCGGCCGTGGCGGGCGGCGTCTTGACGCTCGACGTCTATGCCACGCACTCGTCCGTCTCGTTCAGCGAGTTTCTTGTGCCGGCCCTCGGAAGCTACACCGTTGTCCTGGACGAACGGGTCGGTGCGAGCGGTTTCTCCACCAGCATCTTTGAATTGATTTCCCAAGGGGCATCCGGCGGTCCCGGCTTTTGCATCGGGTATGACGGCGTATCTGAATTCCGCATTACCCGATTGGGGGACAACTACAGGTATCCCTTACCCTCAGGACACCAGCGGGCGCCAGTTGGCTCTGCTGGTGGATGCCGTCACACCGAGAAGTGAGTTTTACATTGATGGAGAGCCCGTGCGCTTCGTTCCCTTCGCGCTTGTCCGCGGCCTTACCGGCGAGCCCACTCAATTCGGCGCGCAGTTCCTGGGCTCTCAGGAGGTACTTCACCGGCAACCTCGATAACGTCCGCATCTACGACCATGGCCTGAGCGCCGGCGAAATTGCCAATCTGGAATCGCCGGGTGGCCGCGCGGGCGATCTCGATCTGCGCCTTCTCCAGTTGCTCATCGCCGACCTGCGCGGCCAGCCGGTGGTAGGCTTGGCCGGTGAATGCCGAGGCCGGCAGGCACGACACCCGCGGCAAACACGTCTAGAAAGGCCGCCAGATGGCATTTGGCCGACGGTGCACAGGCCCGTTGTGCCGCTACGGCGAGCACCATCCGCCTATCGTCGGCCGGACCCGTAAATCCACAGGCCTGATCGATGAGCTTGACCAAGTCCAGTTGCTCGGCGACCCACCCCAACGCTCCGACGTCACCGACCCGTCGCGTCCCAACCGTGCGCGTCGCCGCCAAGTCGGCGACTGGCGGAGGATCGGCTGGATCTAACACCGCCTGGCGCGCGAAGGGCCGCTGCTTGGCGGAACCCCACAACGACTGCGAAGCCACCCTATACCGCCGACCGCCCACTTGGCGCTCGAATAGGTTCATTCTTTCATCTAGTCATATTAGAATTGGAGATGCGAAAGGTGCGGACCGCAAAGCGCGGAAGTATGGTGCGCGGCGCCCTAACCTCTCAAATCCGCGAAAGTCGGGCCTAGCGGGCGCTAGTCCGTGGAAGCTACCATCTGCTTGAACGCGTTGCTCTCCTCGGATCCGCCGCCCGAGCGCTGGATCATGAACACGCCAACGAGTTTCTTCGCCGGGTCGATCCATCCCTGCGTGCCGAACGCGCCCCCATGGCCGAATGTTCCTTTCGACTGTAATTGCAGCGTGCCAAGCGGATCGCGCACGACAGTCCAGGCGAGTCCGTAACCCATCCCGGTCGAGTGGCCGGCCGGCTCGATATCGCCCGTATGCAGCGCCGTCGACACCTGCACGGACGCTTTCGAAACGATCCGCCTGCCCTTGTACGTGCCGCCGTCGAGCATCATCTGATAAAGCGCCGCCAGATCGGACGCCGTGGAGAACAAGCCGAACTCCGGCCCTGGGAATTTCGCGCCCTTGCGGTAGAGCGCCGGGTCGCCGCCGAGGATATCGCCGCCGGCTTTGAGGAGCTTGCCCTTACCGAACTTGTAGACCATGGCGATGCGGGCGGTCTTTTCGGCTGGCGGGAAAAAGAAGCTGTCCTTCATGCCGAGCGGCAGGAAAATGCGCTCTTCGAGAAATTTCTCGTAGGGCTGATCGGCTACCACTTCGAGAACGCGGCCAAGCGTCGCAATGCCAGCGTTGCTGTACTGCCAGCGCGCACCGGGCTCGAAGTCAAGCGGCTGTTGGGAGAACACGGAAACCGCTTCCTTGAGCGACAGGTCCATCTTCTGATAAATATCCGGGATTGCGGGCGGCGGGCTCGCGATCATGCCGGAAGTGTGCGTCATCAAATCGCGAATCGTGATCACGCGGGAAGGCTTCTTGAGCGTGCGCGTCTTCTCGCTACGCTCCGCGATAACCATTTGGCCGCGAAATTCGGGCAGATATTTTTCCACCGGGTCCGCGACCGACAGCTTCCCCTCGTCCTCCAGAATCATGATGCCCAGCGCGGTGATGGGCTTCGTCATCGACATGATCTGAAAGATGGAATCCGCGCGCATCGGCTTCGCCGGGTCGAGCTCCTGGCTGCCCACAGCCTCCGGCCCGTAGATGGTTCCGTTCTTCGCGTAGAGCATTACGGCGCCAGCGATGGTTCCCTTGCCCACGTAGTGTTGCATGCGCGAGTGAATCTTAGGGTCCACGGGTGCAGCCAACACCGCCGCCGCAAACAGACTCGTAGTCCCTAGAAAAGTTGCGAAGCCAATCATGATTCCTCTCATTCCGATATGGCAGTCCCGGCCAGTTCGAGCAAAGTGTTGCGTTCCGCGGCGTCGCCGCCGCTCGCGCGCTGAATCATCAGCACGCCCACCAGATCCTTCTTCGGATCGACCCAGCCGTAGGTCCCGAGCGCGCCGCCATGGCCGTAGGCTCCCTCCGACTGCATGTTCAGAGTCCCCTCGCCGTCGCGCACCACGGCCCAGGTGAGTCCCCAGCCCATGCCGGGGCCGCCCGTTTTAATGCTGCCCGTGTGCACGGCCGTCATCACTTCCACCGATGCGCGCGAAAGAATTCGCTGGCCGTCCAGTGCGCCGCCGTTCAGCATCATCTGATAAAACCGCGCCATGTCGGACGCCGTTGAAAACAGCCCGCCGGACGCGCGGACGAACTTTGAATTCCTGTTGTAGTGGTCGACGTCCGCCTTACTCAGCTTGCCGTCTTTCAAATTGTAGACCGTGGCGATACGGTCATACATCTGCGGCGGCGGCGTGAACAGGGTATCCTTCATGCCGAGCGGCTTGCAGATGCGATCCACCACAAACTGATCGAACGGTTTATCGGCGACTACTTCGACAATTCGTCCAAGAGTGTTGAGACCGGTGTTGCTGTAGAGCCACCTGGTACCGGGTTCGAACTCGAGGGGCCGCTGGGAGACAATGGCGACGGCCTCGGCGAGCGTCCGGTTCTTCTTCACGGGAAGGTCCTTGATGCCATCCGGGTAATCTCCCATGCCCGACGTGTGGGTCATCAAATCGCGAATCGTAATGAGCCGGGACGGCTTTTTCAGGGACTGCGTCTTCTCATCGCGCTGGCCGATCAGCCACTGGCCGTGAAATTCCGGCAGGTACTTCTCGACCGGGTCGTTGAGCGCAAGCTTGCCCTCTTCGAGGAGAATCATGACGGCAACGCCTGTCACGGGCTTCGTCATCGACATGATCTGGAACACGGTATCGGTGCGCATCGGCTTCTTCGATTCGATGTCCTGGTAGCCGGCGGCTTCAAAGCTGGCGATAGCGCCGTGCCGCCCGACGAGCGTGACCGCGCCGGCAATCGTTCCTTTCTCAACGTAGGATTTCATGCGGGCTGGAATGCGGGCCAGCCGCTCGGCGTCCATGCCGGCTTTGGCCGTGTCGACGGCGGGCGGCGCGGCGAACGCGGCGGCGGATAGCGCAAAAACGAGGGCGCGTAGGTGCATGGTGTCATTACCTCCTGCGAATGGCGGCTTGAAGCATTATAATTCGTCTTGCGGGATGGCGGAGTTTCCAAGAAGAGTTTTCTTAGCGGCGAGTGTCAACCGGGAAATCGACCGGTTCGTGCATGGCCGTCTCATCCGGCAGTGCAACGGCGCCGTCGGAGGCCATGGGGCTCGTTAGAAAATACCTGTTCCACATTTGCCGAGGGAACGGTGGCGCCGGCCATCGTCGTTTGTGGCTGGCCATCTCGCGGGTCCCAGACAGGCGACAATCGGGTAGGAGGGGCCTTACGGCCCCGTCCTCCCACACCACCGTACATACTTTTGACGTATACGGCGGTTTCTTCAATGTTGTAACGAGTCATATTTGACGACCAGGAAAACGAGCCCTTGTCGAGAAAACCATTCCACAGACATGGCTGCATTCGCCTGCCGGGTGAGGGCCAAACGCCACGGACCTTTCCCCGACACAGCGAGTCGGCCGGCCTGTGCCGCGGACACGCCCATTCGCCGGAGGAACCCGGCCAAGGAACTGCCGCGCTTGCGTTGCTTGAGACGATAACAACGCAGCTTTCGCCGAATCCATTCGTCTAGGCATTGGAGTTCGAACCGACAGGCCGCATAGCGGTAGTAGGTGATC
>CAMDED010000224.1 GCA_945893365.1 Candidatus Sulfopaludibacter sp. SbA3
GATCTTGTGAATTGAAAGGAGTTCACCGTGTAAATTGCCTGTTCGACACGTAGCCGAGCGAGCGTGGGTTCCAGTAATGGGGCTGGCGAACACGCGAGGCGAACACGCGAGCCGTAACGCAAGTGAACCCGATTCGGCCTCGATAGGAATACGAAGGTGGCCAATCCGCCCGACTAGTATAGCGTTTCACTAAATCATATCCTGACTGATTTGTTTCCTGTTATACGGAGGCATGGCAGGAAAATCCCGGCTTCCCAACGCTTCCAGTACGTGCTGACGCCGAAACACGGATCGTGGCTCAACATCGTGGAGACCCTCTTTGGCAAGATGGCGCGCACATTTCTCCGGCATATCCGGGTGCAATCCTGGGAGGAACTTCGCCAGCGCATCCTACTGGGAATTGCCGAAATCAACGCCGCTCCGGTAGTTCATCGCTGGAAGAAATTCGACGCTCTAAACCGAATCAACAGGCTACTGTTTAATGTAACGTTGTACTAGTCTAGACTAGGTCTCTGACCGCTTGAAACAGTCTTTCTAAACACTTGTACGTAAGAATGGTTTTGACTATACTGGGTCATGCGGGCCTATCGTCGCCTCCACGGCGCGTGGTTTGGGTGCCGTCGACTGCAGCGTGCAATTAGGCTTGTCGTCGTGACGCAACTCCAACAATGGGCTCGACGGATCGAGACAAACCCTCACCGCGCTTCCGCTTCGATCGCTTCCAATTCCTTGCCGGCGTCAGCCCACTTGCCCTGCGCCGCAAGCTCGCGGTACCGCCGAAGATGCTGCCGGATGCTGTCCAGACGCCTATCGTCCGCACCCGCGGCCGGAACACCGGTTGGCTTTGCCGCATCCGGTGGCTTGCCTGCCTGCGCCAGAGCCTCGCGCGCCACTGCCTGCGCGTTTCCGCTTAACTGGGCGAGCGCCTCGGCGTATGTGTCGGCGTATATCAGCGTATTCTTCATTGCCAGCACAACCTTCTTCAACTGCGGCATGCGCGCCTGGGTAGCCTGAATGTAGATCGGATCGACGTACAGGAACGTGTCCTCCACCGGAAGCACCAGCGTCTGCGATCGCAGCACCTGCGAGCCTTGCTGATTCCAGAGCGAGAGGTCCTTCGAGATCGTCTGGTCCTGGTTGATGCGCGCGGCGATTTGCATCGGCCCAAAAATGAGTTCCTGCTTCGAGAGTTGCAGAACAACCAGCTCACCGAGGTTTTCGCCGTCGCACCGCGCAACCATCACGCCGATCAGATTGTCCTTCGATCGCGGGGTGAAGGTGGTAAGCAGCAGGAACTCCGGCTTGTCCTGCCCCGGCAGCGAGGCCACCACATACGTCGGACTTACGGGCTCCGGCTTTCCCGATTGACCCGCGGTGTACCGCGACAGATCCCAGACGTCTTCCTTGTTGTAGAAGGCCTGCGGGTCGAGCATGTGAAACGTCCGATAAATTTCGGCCTGCGCGCGGAGCAGCGTCTCGGGATAACGCGCATGCGCCCGCAGATCGGGCGGCATTTCCGAGGCGGGACGTATCAGAGATGGAAACAAATTGCGATAGGCCTGAATAATGGGATCGGAGGGATCGAATAGGTAGAGCCGCGCGTCGCCGTCATAGGCGTCCACCGTCGCCTTCACCGAGTTGCGGATATAATTCACCCGGCCGCCTTCGCGGAACCGGAGCCCGCGCGAATAGGGATGCGCGTTTGAAGTGGTGAATCCATCCACGATCCAGACCAGACGGCCGGCTTCGGTGACGACCAGGTAGGGATCCGCATCCCACTCGACGAACCCGGCGAGATGCTCCAGCCGGTCGCGCACCTTGCGGCGGATCATCATTCGGCTTTCCGGCGTCAAGTACGTGGTGAGCAGGATGTTGAACGAGCCTTCGCTCACGGCGGCGGCGAGGCGCATGCCGAACGACGAAATGGGAAAGCCGCCCTTGCCTTGGTAGCGCGAGTGAACGTTGTCGGCGCCCGACGGATAGTTGAACTCGGGCTGCGCGGTCCGCACAAAGACCGGCTCGTGAACCACCTCGCCGTAGTAAATCTCCGGACGCGTAAGCTTGAGGCTTGCCGTCTTGACCTCTGCGGGCGCATTCTGGACAAGCAGCACCGGCAATCCGTCCGTCGTGATTTTGCTCACATCGGCCAGGACCACGCCATATCCATGAGTATAGATGAAGTGCGGATTGATCCAGCGCGTGCGCGCGTCGGCCAGTTGCCGGATGTCGAGCTCGCGAGGCGTAAGCAACACCTGGCGGTACTGGCCGTCGATCGTGTACCTGTCCACATCGCTGTCGGCGAAAACGTAGTAGGGACGCAGCGCCTGGATCTGAGTCACCGTGTCGTGAAAGGCGCGCCAGTCCCAAAGGCGGACGTTATCGAGCAGGTTCTTGTGCTTCGCCGGATCGATGCGGGCCTCGGGGCGCGCTTTGAACTCCACCTCTCGGACGCGTTTCTCAAGACCGAACGCGCTGCGGGTGGCCAGAATGTGCGTCTTAATGTAGGACTGCTCGAGCGAGATCTCGTTCGGACGTACGTAGAGAGCGGCGACGAGTTTCGGAACCGCGAACTCGACGACGAGAGCAACGGCCATCGATCCGGCCAGCACCCAGCGTCCCGCCATCACGAGTGCGGCGGCGGCGGCGCTTGCTCCGACCAGGAGCCACTGCAAAGGCAGGGCGATGTGCTCGTCGACGTAATCCACGCCCACCATAAAGCCATGGTCGTTCCAGAGCATCTCATACCGGCCCAAATAGAACTTGACGGCGAAAGCGAGCAGGGCGATTGCGGCCGCGCCCCGCAGGAACTTGGACTCGAGTCCGCCTTCCAGACGGAACATCATCGGGTCGATCTCGGTCTGATTCCGCCAATCCGGAAACTTGTAGCGTAATTGCCACCCGCGGGCCGCGGCCCAATAAACAAGGACGCAGGCCACTGTCAGCGTAAGCAGGAACTGGCGCAGGGACGTGTAGAACGGCAGATCGAAGAGATAGAACGCAAGCGGCATGCCGAAAATGGAGTCGCGCCACGCCGTCGCGTCCGGTGGAATGCTTTGCGCGCCGGCAAAGCGCACGATGGTCCACGAATCGAGCGAGCTCGCGGCGGCGACGTAGCCGCTAAACAAGAGTACGGCCGTCGAAATCTTCAGATAGGCCGAATGATCGAACAGCCGCGTTCCGGAGAACTTAACTCCGCGCGCGTGCGCGATCCAGAGCGCCACGAAGGCGGCAAACCCGGCTACGACGACCGGCAAGACCTCGTAGGAAAGCAGATTGAGCCATGTGTCGATCTGGCCGAGTTCGTTCCACCAGGCGTATTCGATGAAGAAGGAGGCAATGGTGCGGGCGCCAAACAACAGGGCAAACAGCACAATGAAAATCGCCGCGCGCCCGGCTCGATTACGTAGAGCAGCCATGACAGGAGTGTACCAGAAGTAGGCCGGGCCTCCTGGCCGGGTCTGCGGGCTGCCCGCCAGCTATCCCCGCCGCCACACGACGGTTCCGCCGGCGACGGCCGCGATGGGCCCTCCGCGGAACTTGCGATTGTGGAAGGGGGAATTCTTGCTCTTCGATTGAGACTTGTTCACGTCATAGGTCCATTCGGTCGACGTGTCGAAGATAGTCACGTCCGCTGAAGCGCCCGGGGCGAGCGTACCTTTGTCGAGATGCAGAACCCGCGCCGGACCCGTCGTGAACAGCGCCACCATCTTCGCGAGTGTGATCAGGCCGGGATGAACCAGCTTCTCGAGCGACAGGCCGATTGCGGTCTCAAGGCCGGTAATGCCGAACGGACACTTCTCGAACTCCTGCATCTTCTCGCTGCCCGCGTGCGGCGCGTGATCCGTCGCGATCGCGTCGACCGAGCCGGATACGATGCCCTCGATGACGGCGTCCACGTCCAGGTGAGCGCGCAGCGGCGGCTTCATCTTGTAGTTGCTGTCGTAGGCCTTGATGTCCTCATCTGTCAGGGCGAAGTGGTGCGGAGTGACTTCGCAGGTTACCGGAAGGCCCTTCGACTTGGCGTACGCCACCATGCGCACGGAATGCCGGGCCGAAAGATGGGCGACGTGGAACCGCGCGCCCGTCTGCTCGGCAAGGATGATATCCCGCGCGACCATCACGTCTTCGGAACTCGAGGGAATACCGCGCAGTCCGAAGCGCGTGGAGGGCACGCCCTCGTGCATGTCGCCTCCCGCGCTTAGATTCAGGTCCTCGCAATGATCGATGACGGGCAATCCGAACGACTCTGCGAATTCCATCGCCCGGCGCATGACGCGCGCGTTCATGACAGGCCGCCCATCATCGGAGATGCCCACGATTCCAGCGGCCTTCATCGAACCGATGGACGCCAATTCCTCGCCGGCGCTCCCCTTCGTAATCGCGCCGATGGGATATACATTTACCACGGCGGATTTTCGAGCGCGCTCGACAATGTAGCTTGTAACGGTCGCGTTGTCGTTCACCGGGAGCGTGTTCGGCATGCAGCAGATGGATGTAAATCCACCCGCCGCGGCGGCGCGCGCGCCCGTTTCGATGGTCTCCGCGTACTCGATGCCCGGTTCGCGCAGGTGCACGTGCATGTCGATAAACCCGGGCGCGACGATCATGCCTCCGGCGTCGAATACGTCCGCGCCCGGAAGCGACAGCGACGGACCGAAGCTCAAGATGCGGCCGTCCTCAATCGCGACATCCGCGATTCCGTCGTGACCCGAGGCCGGATCGATAACCCTTCCATTCTTTATCAGCAGTCTAGCCAATGATTCTTTCCAATACCGCCATTCTCACGGCAATGCCGTTCTCCACCTGATTCAGAATCACCGAACGCTGGAAGTCGGCCACCTCCGAAGAGAGCTCGCGCCCGCGGTTGATGGGCCCGGGATGCATCACAATGGCCTCCGGCTTCGCGAGCGCCAGATGTTCGAGCGTGAGACCGTAGAAGCGAAAGTATTCGCCGGCCGGGAATGGCGATTCATGCTGACGCTCGAGTTGAACGCGCAGCATCATGATAACGTCCGCTTCCCGAATCGCCTCCCGTATATCGTGCGTCAGAGTGACGCCTGGGGCGATGTGCGCTAGCTCCGGAGGCAGCAGCGACGCCGGTCCGCAAAGCACGATATCGACGCCGAACTTCGACAGCAGGTGAACGTTCGAGCGCGCCACGCGGCTATGGGCGATGTCGCCGATGATGGCAACGCGCAAGCCTTCAAGCGCTTCCGTCCGGTCGAGAATCGTGCGCGCATCGAGCAGCGCCTGCGTCGGATGCTCGTGCGTGCCGTCGCCGGCGTTGATAATAGGCGTTTCGAGGTAGCGCGAGAGAAAATGCGGCGCGCCCGAGGCGGCGTGGCGCATGACGATCGCGTTCGGCCGCATGGCCGCAAGCGTGTTCAGCGTATCCACCAGCGACTCGCCCTTGGACACGCTCGATCCCGATGCCGTGATCGACACCGCGTCGGCCCCAAGGCGCTTCGCGGCAATCTCAAAACTTGTTCGCGTCCGCGTGGACGGCTCGAAAAAAAGATTGACGATCATCTTCCCGCGGAGCGTGTCGAGCTTTTTATGCGGCTGGTTTTGCAGCGGCTGAAAGTCTTTTGCGCGGGCGAGAATGGCTTCGATCTCGGGGCGAGGCAACTCTTCGATGCCGAGGAGAGATGGCATTGTCGACGAACTTAAGCGCCGGTCTTTTCCACCAGCAATACTTTCTCAGCCTGATCGATTTCCTGAAATTTCACTTCGATAATCTCGTTGTCGGCGGTCTGTACCGTCCGGCCGACGAAGCGCGCTTCTATCGGCAGCTCCCGGTGGCCTCGATCGATCAGAACGAGCAGCTGAACACGCGCCGGACGGCCGTGATCGAACAGCGCATCGAGCGCGGCGCGAATCGTCCGGCCCGTGTAGAGCACGTCGTCCATCAGAATGATGTCTTTGCCCTGGACCGAAAACGGGATCTCCGTGGCGCTGACTTTCGGCTTGACGTCGACCGTGGTCAGATCGTCCCGGTAGAGATTGATATCCAGAATCCCAACCGGAATCGGGCGTTTTTCCAGATGCTCGATCTTGAGCGCAAGACGCTGCGCAAGCGGCACGCCGCGCCGCCTGATGCCGATGAAGGCCAGTTTTTCAAGATCGGCGCTCTTCTCCAGAATCTCGTGCGCCAGCCGGACCAGGGTCCGGTCGATCTCCGAGGCGCTCATCAATTGTGCTTTTTCTCGCGTGGCGGCCATAGACTTCGAAAGACCAGCCTATCATGGGACAGCATATAATCGCAGGAGACCGTGATTACATTCCAAAAAGACACCGATCGGGAGCTCTTCGCGAGCACTCTTGTTTTTGCTAAGAAGCAGATCCGCGCGCTCATCGAACAGCATCCGGATTTCTATCCGATGTACACCATGGAGGGGCGTTGGAAGCACAGGGGGGAATCCTGGACGCACTGGTGCGACGGCTTCCTCCCCGGCATGATGTGGATTGTGTACGCCCACGAGCATCTCGACAAGGAGCCCATGGAGACCGCGGCGTGGTGGCGCGCGCAGGCGATTCGCTATTCAACGCCGCTTGAGCCGCGCAAACTCGACCGTACCGTGCACGATCTGGGCTTCATCTTCATCTCCACCTATGCCCGGTGGCATGGCGTCACGCCGGACCCGTCGCTGAAGGCCGTGCTTGTAGATGCCGGGCGCACCATGGCTCTGCGATTCAAGGAGAAAGGCGAATACCTCCGCTCGTTCGTCGCCGAAGAATCGCTCTTCATCGACATCATGATGAACGTCGGCATCATTTTCTACGCCGCGCTCGAGACCGGCGACGCGCGGCTCATGGACGTGGCGATGCGGCACTGCCTGACGTCGCGGCGCGTACTCGTGCGGGGCGACGGATCGTCGGCGCACGAGGCGATTTTCGACCTCGAAACGGGCCAGTGCCTAAGACAGGCGACGCATCAAGGATACCGGGGCGATTCGTGCTGGTCTCGCGGGCTCGCCTGGGCCCTATATGGATTCGGCACCGCCTACGTGTACTCGCGCGATCCGCGATTTCTCGCGACCGCCGAGGCTTGCGCGGATTTCTACATCGCCAATTCGCCGCCCGATGGCGTGGCCCCTTGGGATTTCGACGCCCCCCTAGAGAGCCGCATGCTCCTTGACACTTCCGCCGCGGCCATCACGGCTTCCGGACTCTTCCAGCTCTCGGGCCTGTGCGTCGACCCCGTCAAGGGCGCGTTTTACGCCGACTGCGGCCGGCACATCATGCGGACGTTGTGCGAAAAGCATCTCGGACAATCGCCCGGCTGGGAGGGCATCCTGAAGGGCGGGGTTTATCATATTCACAAGAACCTCGGCGTGAACGAGTCGGTGATGTGGGGAGAGTACTTCTTCCTGGAGGCGCTCTCATGGCTGTTGCGTCAACCATAACGGGGTATCCGCCGCGCGCCGCGCAAATCCGGCTCGTCGTGCTCATGACGGCGCTCAGCGCCATGAGCTACTTCAATCGAACCATCATGTCGATCGCCGGGCCGGGGATCATGAAGGAGTTCGGAATTTCAGAAACTTCGATGGGCACGGTCTATTCGTCGTTTCTGCTGAGCTACACAGTCTGCATGGGGTTCGGCGGCGCGCTGGCGGATCGCTTCGGCGCGAAGCGAACCTTGTTCCTGGCAGGCTTGTGCGGATCGGGCTTTACGGCGCTCACGGCCGCGTGCGGACCGGCGGGACTCGGCGCCTACTTCGGCGTCGTAACGGCCTTCATCGCCGTGCGATTCCTGTTTGGCGTTGTGTCTTCGCCCCTCTATCCCTCCACGGCGAGGATATCGTCCGATCAGATCGACCCCGGCGCGCAGAGCAGCGTGCAGGCGATTGTGATGGCGGGCGCGGCAGTGGGCGCGGCGATTTCTCCGGTGCTGTTCTCACGCCTCATCGGCTCGATCGGATGGCGACCCTCGTTCCTGCTGGCCGCCGCTGCAACTCTAGCTCTGATCCTGGCTTGGTTTTTTACCGTCCCGGAGCACGCCCCGCGCGAACACAAGCGAGCCGGCACGCCAGGTGCGTGGGGCAAGCTCCTCACCGATCGCGACCTGCTGATGTTGACGTTGGGCTATTTCATGCTCAACTACTTCGAGTACATTTTCTTCTACTGGATTTATTACTATTTCGGCGAAATCCGCAAAATGGGCGCGGAGATGGGCGCGCTCGCAACCACGATCATGTTCGTGTCGATGGCCATCATGACCCCGCTCGGCGGGTGGCTGTCGGATCGCGTTGGAGTCCGGTTTGGAAGAAGGATGGGCCGCCGGTCGGTAAGCATGGTGGGCATGACGTTGAGTGC
>CAMDED010000225.1 GCA_945893365.1 Candidatus Sulfopaludibacter sp. SbA3
CGCTGAAGCCATCGGTGATTGGCATTACTGGATCGCGCTGGGTTACTGTCTCTAAACCTGCCTCCCTGAGGTGGACCGTTTTCGGCGTCACCTATTTCCCGAAGAAATAGCCCAGCGATTACTTGCGCACCCTTACCGAAAGGACACAATGCACGGGCGATCTGATTGAGGTTGTTGCCAGCCCTGTTCAACTGCGCGACTGCGTAGGCCAGCAGCTCGGCGTTGATTGGTGGGCTGCGTCTCGCACGGGGACCGGCCGCGCCGAGCGCGGTCGCACGAAGGTAGCTACCGATGCTCAGGCCCGCTTCGCGGGCTTTAACGTCGAGCGCTGCGTACTCCTCACCAGAGACGCGCGACGCCACGACGCGGACACGGCCGCCCTTCCTGCCACGATTAAGCGTCCGGCGCTCGACGAGCGTCGCGGAGGAAGGTGCGGAAACCAGCTTGGTTTCCGCTGCTGCCACAGGCGGTATAGAGGGGGATGCAACGGGGGGCTCTACCCCCTTGCCAAGGTGCAGTGGTGAAACCACTGACAACTTGCTGTCTTCGATACCAGCCATATGACCCCACTATGACCTCGGGTACCATGAATAGAATCGAGAATCAGAATTAATGCAACCAGAAGTTGCGTGCCGAATCGTTGTAGTTGCTAAACGATTCAGGAGTTGGGGAAGATGCCGGTAACACGCCGCGAGATATGACTGTAGGCGGTAAGGATGAAGCCGCTTCGTCGGCGAATATCGAAGCATGATCACGCCGTATTTTGTTTCAAGCTAGCGAGAAAAAGCCAGAGCTAGAGATGCCCCGAATCGTGACAGGATTTCCGTGGCAGTAGGAGAGAAACCTTCCGGCGCATTGTCGATGTCACGATGCACAAGACCAGACGACGGTTTCGCAAACCGTCGCCTGGCTGTGCAGACCGCGCTAGGCGGCAGCGGACTCACCGCTTGGCTGAACCTTCCCGTCGGACGACTTCAGCTTCGAGACCTCGGTGTGAGCGAGGTCAGCGACTTTTGCCAGCAGCAAAAGCTCATCGCCGTTGAAGCTATTGGCGCTCTTCCAGTTGCCATCGCGATCGCGGTAGCTCCGCTCGAAGGTGACTGAATAGAACTTGTCGCCCTCGGTGCTCTCGTTGCGCCAGATCGCCGCCGTGATGGGAAACAAGCTGACCTTCGCTACTGGTTTTGGTGTGTTCGACATGGTTGTTCCTTTCGCTGTTGATAGGCCGCATGATCGCAGCCGATGCTACACCTTGAACGCGTCATCGACGGTGGGCCCTGTCAGAAGCGCGTAGCGGTCTCGTAGGAATCTTGTTTGCGCGAGGAGCGGAGCGAGCACGCAACAAGATTCCGAGAAACCACCTTTTGACAGGCACGCCGGACGCGTTAGGGTTTGCATCGGCTTGCGGTGTGAGTATGCGGACTTGAAGGCCGAAAAGCAAGGGAACGAGACACATCAATCAAGCGGAAAAAGATGGGTTTCTGTTGCGGCGCGGCCGGTGCTACACCGAGACCCAAGGCAGGGTATTCGAGACGACCGCCCTGGAAGGCAGGCCTAGTTCCCGCGTGGGAGAAGGGCAGCCCGTATGCGCGCAACGTTGCGTTCGATGAGCCTGGACTGGCTATTCGGCGACCCCTGCGCCACGCAGGTCATGACGTCATGAACGATGTCAAACGGCTTTCGCCCGGCGAGTAGCTCGTCGAAATCGCGAAGGCGTTCCACTGAGGGTACCTTGGCCAGTTGATCGCAGCAGTGGTCGAGGACATAACCGTAAGGGTGGAGGCTGGCGGCGAGGAGCGCGTAACGCCGCGCCTGTCTTGAATTGCCACAGTCCTGCACGATGATTTTGCTGAGGATACAAAATGTCGGTCCGAGCGCACGCGCATCTCCAAACGAGGCGAGCTTCGCTTTCGCATCCCATAGAAAATCCGCGGCGGTCGCGAGCCGGTTTTTCTGCCAGCGGATCACGCCTTGTTCTCTTATGAGGCATGCCTCACCGGGACTGCCGGCGGGCAACTGCTCCCGACTTGCGCCAAGCAGACGCTCGACATCCTTCACCTGCGATCCCTCCTCAGCGCTCAGGACAACAGCTCTCCATCGCAGGTCGTGCGCAAGCTCCGGTCGCTGAAGGAGTTCGTCAAGGCGAATACTCTGCCTGAAGGTATTCCTCGCTTCTGCCAGCCAGGGGAACTCCAGATGATGGACGATTCTGACCGCAAGAACCTTGCTGTATATGCGCAGCCCGCGACTGAGTATCTCGGCGGCGGTCTCTTCAGTCGAAGTGAGTTTTCGGGAGGCGCTGAGGGAGCAGATAACTTCGTCTGCGTTCATTCCCAGGTGCCGCTCTATCAAACCTATGCTTGCGCGCGTCAATTGTCTCGCGTGGTCGAACCGTTCGAGTTCCCCATGAAACCAGCCGAGCCAGCCAGCCGCTTCGGCCTGGAGCAAGATGTTGCCGGTGGCTGCTGACGCGTCGTAGACGCCTCTGAACACTACGTGCGCCTCGGAGAACTGGGCTCGGCTCATCAGGCGCTGCCCGAGTTGAAGCGGGGGGTGCGCGGAGAGAGTTCCGTCGAACAGGATGCGATCATGTTCGCTGCCGGACTTCGACACTACGGGAAGAAAACGCTCCTGGACTTCGGCGCCGAACCCGAGAGCACGCATAATAGCTGCGCGGTCCTCACGTCCGCAGGGACGCTTCCCGTGCAAGACGCCGGATAGCGTGCCTCGATTAACGCCAGAGAGTGTCTCAAGCCCTCGAAGGCTCTGGTTGCGCTCGCCGAGCACATGGAGCACCGTGCTCCGAAACTCGCCCTGTGGGTATTGGTCCCTACGCCGTCCGCGTCTCATTCCAATCCTCCTCTGAGGACAATTGTAGGCCCAGTTCGCTTTCATCCCAGTACAAATGGTTGCAGAATTCCAGCTAGCGTCAGATCCGGCACCAACTCTCCTTAGGATTGAAATGCGACGAGGCCAACGGCGTCAGATAGGAAACGGCCGCCGAACTTCGCGGAGGAGGGTTTTTGAGACCCAGAAACGCCGGCGACAAAATCGATGTTTTGCGCAAACGCGCAAGTGAAATCAAGGCCGCGCTGGAGGCGGTGCAGGCGAAGCAGAGGCAGCAGGAGAAGGCAGATGACCGCCGCCTGAAGGCGCTCATCGGCGAGGCCGTGCTCGCGGATATCGAAAACTACGCGGACACGACCGAGCAAGCCAAGAAAAAGGCCTATATCTGCGAGACGCTGGTGCGCAATACCGTATCTCAAGCCGCGCGCGCCTTCCTCAAGATCAAAGGCTGGCTATAGTCTTTCCTAGGTTCGGTGTGGCCCTGCCCGCTGCCGCGAGGTGCTTTCCTTCACGGCATCGATCCTCTAATGTGACGCCGGGCGGGAGGGAGTAGAAGATGTTCGATCCTGAATTGGAATCCTTTAAGACTTCGATTGATCTACGTGCCTACGCGGCAACCCAGGGCTACACAGTGGACCGGAAGGAAAGCTGGGCCGGCTCCGCGGTGATGCGCAACAGTGGCGGGGACAAGATCATTATCAAGCTCGATGCCGCCGACGGACACTATGTTTACTTTTCTGTCCGCGACGACAAGGACAACGGAACGATCATCGACTTTGTAAAGCATCGCGGGCGATTGAACCTGGGCGCGATCCGCAAGGAACTGCGAGGATGGGTCGGTCAGCCGGCAGTACCGCTGCCCCTCTTCCCTCCTCTTTCCAAGACTGGCAAGGACCGAATGCAGGTAGAAGCTGTGTTCGCCAAAATGCGGGAGGTCCGGCGTCATCCCTATCTTGAAGGTGAGCGGCGTATTCCCGGCGCGTTGCTTCAGGCCGCGCGTTTTGCTGGATGCATCCGAATGGACGCGCGCGGCAACGCAGTGTTTCCACATTTCGACGAGCAAGGCCTTTGCGGCTACGAGATCAAGAACCACCGGTTCACCGGTTTTGCGTCCGGCGGAACCAAAGGCCTGTGGTCGAGCCAGTCTGAAGCAGAGGACGGGTGCCTGGTCTTCTGCGAGAGCGCGATCGACGCCCTAAGTTACGCGGTATTGTTTCCCGACAATCACACGCGCTACGCGTCGATCAGCGGCAAGCCGAATCCTGTTCAGCCGGGACTGATCCGGGCATCGGCGGCGCGCATGCCTGCGGGTTCCGAAGTTATTGCCGCGATGGACGCGGACGCGGATGGGGCAAAGCTGGCCGAGTTGGTGCGCGACGCCGTCGCACTTGCTGGCCGCGATGACCTACGCTTCGGCATCGAGGAGCCGCTCAACTGCAAGGACTGGAACGACCAGCTCCGAGCAATGCGGAAGCCTTCTCTTCCTGCCGTCCTGGGAAGCTTTCCGGCCTTGGATGCGTAAAGAACTGAATCGTTGGGTTGAATACTTCTGTGGAACTGAAGGTACAGGCAAATCTCGGAGAAACTTCGTTCGAGCGTCACTTCACGCCCAAGCAACTCGCGGAAGTCTGGCTATTCCACGAGAGTACGATCCGCCGGATGTTCCTTGATGAGCCGGGCGTCCTGAAATACCACACGGCCAGACGCAATGGCCGGAGAGAATACGTCACTCTCCGGATCCCTGAATCGGTGGCCCGTCGTGTATACGCGAAGCGTTCAAGGTAGAATCAACTCCATGTTGACAATTTGGCGTCGACACACAGCCGCATGTCCCCATCGCTCGCGCGGCCGCGACGTCTTGAAGTGCAATTGTCCGCTTTGGGCCGACGGATATGTTGAAGGCAAGCGGGTTCTTCGGCAATCTCTCGACACGCGCGATCTAGCGCGGGCGCGCAAGAAGGCGGTAGCATTGGAGTCGCTCGATGCAGGCATCTTTAAGACCGTGTCCGACGCGGTAACCGCCTTCCTCGACCACTGCGAAAGCGAATCCCTGAAGTCCTCCACGGTGCGCAAGTACCGCAATACCCTGGCGCAACTTCAAACGTTTTGTGAGTTCCAAAAGATTGATGCGGTCACAGAGTTGACCACGGACCACGTGGATGCCTTTCGCGCGGCGCGTTCGTTGAAAGCGATCACGAGTTCCAAAGAGTTTCAGCTATTGCGCCAGTTTTGCGGGTTTTGCCTGGACCGGCACTGGGCCTCGGAGAACGTGGCCGCGCGGATCAAGCAGCCTCGGAACATCAAGCCCAACGATGTGGAGCCCTTCTCGACCGCCGAGGTCAAGGAAATCGTAAAGGCGTGCGATGTCATCGGCCGAACGTCTTACGAGCGGCGGCGGTCAAGGGCGATGATCTTGGCCCTTCGGTACACAGCGCTCCGCATCGGCGATGTCGCGATGCTTGCGCGCGATCGGATCAGTAAGGACGGCCCGCGCTGGCGCATTTTCCTGAGGACCGAGAAGAGTGGGAAGCCGGTCTTCCTCCCGATCCCAACGGAACTCAAAGAGGCTTTGGATGCTCTTCCGAATCCGAGAGGGGCCGTTCAGGAGAATCGGCATTATTTTTGGAACGGGGTCACGTCTGAGCGGGCCATGAAGGGCATCGCCGAGCGTACGCTGGCAGCGGTGTTCAAGACCTCAGGCGTTCGCGAGGCGCATGCGCATCGATTCCGGCACACGCTGGCTACCGAACTTCTCGGGCGCGGCGCCAGCTTTGAAGACGTCGCCGATATTCTCGGCAACTCTCCTGAAATTGTCCGCAAGCACTACGCGAAGTGGTCCCCTGCCCGTCAGGCCAGGATCGATGAGTTGATGGAGAAGGTCCATTCTGAAGCCGAGTGGACGATTAGGGATGGGACTACGCGCATAAATTAGTCCGCGCGGGTACCCAGGTGAGTTCAGAATCCATACGTACCGTTGCTACACAGCAGGTGCCCACTCAGCCCGCCAGGCACGAATCGACGGGAGACTTGATCCGAATCAGTAGTATGGACTTGCCGAGCGTGGGTCGACGATGGAACGGAGCGCTTCGTCAGTGGCGCCTCTGCAGTCGCAACGCACGGGGCATCCTTTGACCCTTTCGGCCAGGCATTTGAGTTCTACGTCGATCGGCTTCGCCGGCAAGAAAGGGCCGTGACAACGAGGATTCCGGCGCGTGCAAAAGGAACGCGCAATCTGCCACTCGATTTGGTTGAGCTGATCGACTCTGAGTTGAGCCGCAGCAGCAGAGTATGCCATTGCCTCTTCCACGGCGGCGCGCAGGTCGGTATGAAATTCGACGCGCGGTGTACCTTGGTCCGTAAGACGATCAAGCAACTCAATCCGAATGGGAACTACGCGTCCCGTCCGCACATAGAGGCGAATCAGATGATAGTCGATGGCCGGGGCAATGTTCTCCGGATCTAGAACCGAGATCAATTCATATTGAAGGAGGTCGTGCACGAGGATGCGAGATTTCTTTTGTAGAGGGTCTCCCCGGAACGCCTCGATTTGTTGCAGGTGTTTATAGAGACCCGATCCACCCCCGAGCCGAATCGATCCAGGAGCAAGCCAGTCGAATCTCGGGCCGTCAGCATCGGTTTCAATCGTGTCGGCTGTAGCGCGGAGAAGGCGAACGCGCTCTGCGGTCCGGATGCGGTCGGCGTCATACGCGCCTTCGAACATCCGCCGGAACTCACCGCCTGGAATCCGGGCCAGACGCCGGGGATCGATCCGAGAGGGTTCGGCCGCAGCAAGTGCGATGACGATCGAATGCAGCTTGTCCCAATTCGCTTGGTGGCAGATACTGACGGTGAGCAATTCGGTCCAGACTTGCCACCGTCGCGAAAGCTCCAACGGATGTGACTTAGGCTCCAAATTGAGACCAGCGAGTCCCTGTCCGAGCAGATAGCAATGTATCCGGTCCACTTTCCAGCGGCGGCTGACAGGAGGCGTCCCAGAAGGGCGGGAGCGCCTCCCAGTACGAGGAACCGTATCCACGAGAAATGTACCGCGATCCACCATCACTGGTTCCTGACGTTTTGATCGGTGGTGGGATTATAGTTCCACTCGCCGACCAGGCGATCCGCGCCAAAAACTTCGGGATAGAGAGCCGCATATTCGTGACAAATCTCCATGCCCGGAACATGCTTGTAGACCGCGTCCTTCGGATCGCGCATGAACCATTTCCTCGCCAGCACGCGCGTTGGCCCGGGCGTTGCGATATCGAGAAATTGCGTTCTACCGTGGACAACGGCCTCGTTGCGAACAAAACAGCAGTGCCCGGCCGCGGTGAAATGCACGAAAGACGAACCCAGAGCGAATGGATAAGTGTGGCTATCGAGGAACCCCCGGGCGCGTTCGAGGGCAGGCGAGTCTTTTCGCCAGATTATCTGATACTCGCCGGTCGACACCCGATAGAAGCACTGCGGCCTGCGGCAGGAATTCAGAAACAAAACCGGGGACGTCACCTTGATTGCGCCTTTACCCCGGGGACGAATCGCAGTGATTGCATTGGGAAGGAAAAGGGCGCGGAATGCCTCGTCATCGCTTCGCATCAAATCGATCGCTAGTCGGACCAGATTCTGAAAATACGTGTAGCCGCCCCAGAGTGGGGGGGAGTCCATGTAGAATGCAACAGCTTCGACGGCGCCTGCGTAGCCGAGGCCGTCATTGTGCGCCGCAAACATTTCCGAAGTTTCAGCTTGCTCCCGGTAGCTTACGCGGGCGTCCTTCGTGTCCAGATCGTATATCTTAAGGGTGCCGTCGGCCGCACCAAAACGGGAGACTGCTTCCCGATGGCCTTCCATGGGATGACTCAATGGAAAACGCAGGGGAAGCTCGCTGGCTAGAGCGGCAGCGAGATCCAGCAATGGATGGCCCTCAGTTGGCTTATCGGCGGGGTTCAGTATGATGCAATAAGCTACTCCGTTTTCGCCATAGTACGCCTCGGCAATCATACGACGCTGGTCGGGAGCGAGAGACCGGAAATCTTCAATCAAAACCGGCCGAAGGGGGAAGGCGCGGCGCTCTGCGATCTGCGGAAGCGTATACGGATTTTCAGTGGCACGGAACTCATGGAGGGCCGTGACAACAAACTCCTCAGATTGCCTGACGAACTTCCGCTCGCGATCTTCGAGCATTTTACCCAGCCGGACGGATTGAGATCGGACGTTCATTCGCTCTTCGATTATTATGCCGCAGATGTCGCGTCCACAGCCAGTCTAGGGTGTGCGACATCAAAGTGCGATGGCGGTAGGTTTCTTTTTTGTGGCGTAAAGCTTAGCGTTGTTATACGCTAAGAGAGGAGGCCCCACCATGAACGACTCTTTGCCTCAGTTGGAAGCCCAAAAAGCCGCTCTGCTGCACCAACTCGCGGCCGTCGGTGATCTCCGCCGCGGGTCCATCACGACCACTTCCGGCAAGTGC
>CAMDED010000226.1 GCA_945893365.1 Candidatus Sulfopaludibacter sp. SbA3
TGCGAGGAAGGCGGCGTGGCCGCGGCCCCGGTACCGGAGCGGATCATCGAAAAGAGCCTGGTGAGCGACCGTGTGGTGATCGACACGGTGGTGGCCAAGTATAGCGATCACCTGCCGCTGTACCGCCAGAGCGTGATCCTGCAACGGGAGGCGGGCGTCGAAATCGGAAGGGCGACGCTGGATGGTTGGGTGATGCGAGTCGGCGAGTTATTGATTCCACTGGTCAATGTGATGCGCCGCGAGTTACTCGGCGGAAGTTACCTTCAGGCCGATGAAACTCCGGTAGATGTCCAGTCACATGACGGGCGAGGACAGAATCATCAGGCATATCTGTGGCAATACGGCCGGCCGGGAGGCGGAGTCGTCTTTGACTTCCGCATGGGGCGCGGACGCGAAGGGCCGAAGGAGTTCCTGGGACAGTTCGAAGGCCTTCTGCAGACCGACGGCTATGTCGCCTATGAGAAGGTGGGCGGGCCGAAGCTTGTGCACGCCGGATGCTGGGCGCACTCCAGGAGGAAATTCTTCGATGCGGTCAAGCTCAACCCCCAAGACGCAGTCGCCACGCACATCGTGAAACTGATCGATGACTTGTTCGGGATCGACGCCCTGGCGCGTGCGGACGAGCTCGATCCCAACGCACGCCACTTGCGGCGCCTGGAGAGCGCCCAGCCCTTGGTGGAGACCATCCGCGGAGAAGTCGAGGCCGCCCGCAACGCTTCCTTGCCTGCCAGTGCGTTGGGGAAGGCGGCGAACTACACCCTTTTGCAATGGCAAAAGCTCACCCGCTTCCTGGAACACGCGGTGCTGGAGTTGAGTAACAATCTGGCGGAGAACTCGATCCGTCCCGTCGCGTTGGGCCGGAAGAACTGGATTCATGTCGGCAGCCGGCAGGCCGGACCGAAGGTGGCGGCAATTCTGTCCATCGTGGAAACCTGCCGCCGCATCAAGATTCCGATCCGTGGCTACCTGGCTGCCGTTCTGCCGGGTATTGCCGACGTCTCCATCCAGCGCCTCGCTGACCTTACCCCCGCGGCGTGGGCTGCCCAACAGTAGCACGTCGCTGTTCGTTCTCCGCCACCGACTCTCGCCTCCTTGCCAACTCCGCCCGCTCCCTGCTACCAACTCCTGTTCCTCATTCACTCCCCTACTTCACCATCAAATCCACTCCTGGAACAGATGGTTTCCTCTGACGCTACGGCCTCACACGCCGAGCACGTTGAAGGGCCGGAAGCGTGGATGCGGTTCCGTGGCGCCGTGAAAGACAGTGCTCGCAGTGCCACACGCTGAAATCAAGCAGCGAGTTGAAGAGGAACGCAAGGAAAGGCGGTCAAACCCTACGCGGTCGCCTGAAGGCTCTTCAGTTTTGCGGTCAACGTAGTCCGTTTCAGTCTCAGAATCTGAGCCGCCTGCTTCTTGTTGCCGGCCGTCCTGGCGAGGGCCTGCTCAATGATCTGCCGTTCAAAATCGCCGACGACACGGTCGAAATCGATTCCGCCGTCGGGAAGGTGCGCGGAGATGGGAATCACCTCGGCTGCCGGGGTAATCCCTGTAAGCGGGAAGTCAACGGGAAGGAGCAGCTCACGGTCGCCGCTCAGGGCGACTGCTTGTTCCACCGCGTTCTCGAGTTGGCGAACGTTTCCAGGCCAGACGCCGACGGAGAGCCGTCCAAACGCATCGGGGGAGATTCGCTTCAAGGGAATCGATTCCTCGGCGCAGAACTTCTCGACGAAATGCTGGGCAAGCACCGGGATATCGCCACGCCGCTCGCAAAGCGCCGGCACATGGATTTGGACCACATTCAGCCGGTAGTAAAGATCCTCGCGAAACTTGCCTTGGCGAACCCGTTCGGCCAGGTCCACATTCGTGGCGGCAATCACTCGGACGTCCACCCGCGTGGTCTGGGAGCTCCCCAGCCGCTGGAATTCGCGATCCTGCAGAACACGGAGAATCTTGGCCTGGAGTTCGAGGGGCATATCCCCTATTTCATCCAGGAAGATAGTACTCTTGTTTGCCTGCTCGAACAGGCCCACGCGATCCCGGCTGGCGTCCGTGAAAGCCCCTTTGACGTGACCGAACAATTCCGCCTCAATGAGGTTTGCCGGCAAGGCGCTGCAATTGACGGCCACCATCTGATGCTGGCAGCGGTCGCTGGCAATGTGGATGGCGCGCGCCACCATCTCTTTTCCCGTGCCGGTTTCGCCGGTGATCAGAACGGTGCAGCGGCGCTTGGCCACAAGCCGGATGACGGTTTCGACGCGCTCCATGGCCGGGCCGGCGCTCACGAGAAACCGGCTCCAGGGCGCTTCCCGGCGAGCCTCCAGCAGTTTGCTCCTGCCCCCTTCCTCCGCTGCAAGTTCAAGATAATGAGACAGTTCCTGAGCATCCGCGGACGCTTCACAATAGTGAAAAATACCGAGCTTCGTCAGCCTGATCGCGGTCTCGACGGAAGACCCAAGATCGTGGACCACTACGGGCAAGGATGCTTTCGCCAGTAGTTCCTCGACGCTTACGCCAGCCAGCGGACAGGTGATAAGCATTGCATCGAAGCCGCCGGAAGCGAGCAGTTGGAGCGATTCCGGGCCGCCATCCACCCTCCTGACGGAGAACTGGCCGTCCTCGGGGTTCCACTGCCCAACGCCACTGCCGCCATCAACCCACAAGACGCGTCGAACCGCTTCGCCTGCATCCGCTATCCGTATTCTGGTTTCGATCATCGGTTTCTTGCTCCAAGTATCCATCGGCGGCAAGAAAAGAAACTTTAGGCAATATTTTGCCTTAGTACACCTCGATTCGATAGGGCATGACTTTCAGCATGCCGCCCCCGACCAGCGCCTTGGCAGCCCATGCCTTGGCGCCCCATGCCTTAAGGAGGGCGGCTATGCGGGAGTCGTGCACGCCGCGGCCCGGGCTGAACAGCGTTTCGAGGATGTTGCGCCTTGCGGGATAGGGGACAAGCGACACTTTCTCGTCACGGCCGATGTTCGCCTTCTGCTTCAGAATCTCGATCGCGCGGTCGATGCCGCCGAGCTCGTCCACCAGGCCCCGCTCCTTCGCCTGGGAACCAAGCCAGACGCGGCCTTGGGCTAGCGGCTCGACTTCCTCGAATTTTCGCTTGCGGGCGGCCGCCACCTTTCCAACGAAAACCTTGTAGGTGTTGTCGATCCCATCGCGAAGTTTCCGCCGCTCGGGTTCCGTCATGGGCTTGTAGTCGGAATCGATGTCGGCGAACTTACCGCGCGTCAGAATGTCCTTCGAAATTCCGAGCTTCTCATAGAGACCGCGCAGATTCACCTTCCCGTAAACGACGCCGATGGAACCGGTGAACGTGCCCGGATACGCCACGATCGTGTCTCCCGTCATGGCCATGTAGTAGCCACCCGATGCGGCGGCGTCCGACATGGAAATCACAAGCGGCTTCTTGCGGCTGAGCGCGTTCATTTCGTGCCAGATTTCGTCCGAGGCGAATGCGTCGCCTCCCGGTGAATCGATGCGCACCAGAACGCCTTTGATGCGGTTGTCGGCGGCCACGCGGCGAAGGATCTTGCCGAACCCGCCCGACCCGATTCCGTCGCCATTTGAGAAGGACTCGCCGCCCTCCTCGCCGCGGCTGATACCACCCTCGCCCACGATGAAGGCGATGCGATGCTTACCGTCGAGGCCGAGCGAGACGGCGTTAACGTGCCCGTAATCGCGGTGAGACAGCTTCTTGATATCGCCCGAACCGAGGCGCTTCTTCAACGCATCGTACATTTCGTCTTCGTATCCGAGGACGTCCACCAAGCCGTTTTCCAAGGCTTGCCGGGCGATAAAAGGCCCTTCGTCGAGAATCGCCTTTACGTCGTTCGGGCTCTTTTTCCGGCTGGTGGCGATGGCGGAGACAAATCGGCCATAAAGATCGTCGAGCACGCTGTCCAGGACCTGGCGCGTTTCCGCAGTCATGGAAGTGCGGGTAAACATGTCGCCGAAATCCTTATACTTGCCGGCGTGCTCGATCTGGACCTCAACGCCCAGCTTATCGAGCGTCCGCCGGAAATACATCAATTCCGCGCGCATGCCCTTGACGTCCATCTGATCCTCCGGCGGCATGTAAATCCTGTCGGCGGCGGTGGCGAGATAATAGTCGCGCGTGTCCGGAGAGCGGAGATAGGCGTAAAGGGGCTTGCCGCTCTTCTTGAACTGTTCGAGGTCCTGGCGAATTTCCTGCAGCTTCGCCCACCCGACGGACGCTCCCCGCGGCTCGACGACAACCGCTTTGATGCGCGTGTCGGCCGCCGCCTTGCGCAGGATGTCCCACACGTCCTTGACCGTAACGGGATTCCGCTGCTCAAGAAACGGAATGGGGAACTCCATCGGCGAGCGCTCTGGAATTTCTCCCTCGAGGCGCAAGATCAGAGTGGATCCCGCTTGAATGGCGGGGGTCTTCTCGCCGACGGACGCCAGCGCGAAAACGCCGATCACCAGAATCAGACCTGCCAGAATGATACCAGTGAGAACACCGATCAGGAACTTGGTCATTCCCCGATTATTGCGCAGTTGTTATTGCGTGGGCGCCGAGGGCCGGAGCCCGTTCCAGATTTGCTGATGAAGCCGTGGGTTTGGGAAGGCCTTCGGGGCTCCGATTATTTCATTCCAAGTCTTAGCGCTTCCCAGCCAAGGCCGCTTCCACTTCCGCAATCTCTTTCATCAACGGCGAGCGAGGCGGATCGAGCGTCGCGGCTTCCCTCAGGTACCGCAGACGGTCCGCGCCCGTATCGGACGGCAGCTCGATTCGCTTCCCCCGGTGCAGGGCGAAAGGTTTCCCGTTCTCGATTATCAGGCACGCCGACCGCGCTCCGTAGTACTTTGACAAGCCCACGTCGATCAGCAGCACACGGCCATTGAAGCGGGCCGTGACCGCGCCGCGTGTTGGCGTGTGCCCAATCACGATCCTCTTGACGCCGTGAGCGCCGAGAACTTTCTGAACGTGCGCGTCGAGAGCCTTTTCGTCCTCTGAAGCAAGGCCGCGATACCAGAGCGGACCCTGTTCGTCCCTGGCGACGCCGCCTTCGAGCTTCGAGAAGTCCTCGAGCTCCCGCGCAACCGCCTCGTTGATCTCGCGAATACTTTTGTCCGCGTACTTCGGTCCGATGCCGCCGTGCAGAAAGATGGAATCGCCAATCTTGACGATCGCGTTGTGGCCGCGAATCCATTTTCCGTAGACGCCGTCCGGAGCGAAGGCCATCCGGTGCTCGAAGAATCCGGGCGGGCGTTCGGCGTCCCACTGCTTGCGGTGCTGCGCGTCGAACTTCGGGAACCCTTCGAGCGGCGGCGCGTTCTTCAGGTTCTCGATGAACCGCTCATAGTAAAGATCGCGCACGCGCTCCGAGTTCGAGTCGCGAAACGCCGCGTACTCGCCCGGCACGACGTAGCGCAGATCCCCGTAGACGTTCATCGCCTCGTGGTTGCCGATGAGTGCGTGGACCGCGCCGCCGGCGTCTTTGGCTTGCTTCTCGAGGTTTCGCAAGAAGTCGAAGATTTTCCGCGAATCGGGGCCGCGATCGGGAATGTCGCCCGTCTGGACGAGATGAGTCTTACCGCCAGTCCATTTCTCGTCCTTGCCGACGACCCCAGCCGAGCGCAGGACCGTGGCGAATTGCGCGTAGTCGCCATGCGCGTCCCCGACAGCCACCACCCGCTCCACGCCTTGATAGGAGGCGTCGCGGAAGTCCGCTCCGGCGGCGCCGCCGCACAGCGCGCCGCTTAGAAATCCGAGCAAAAGAAAGCTGCGCTGAATTACGTTGGACATGGCAGTAGGACGCTGACTGTGGTCCCTTCTCCAAGGGCGCTGCGGATACGAATATCTCCGCCGTGCTCGTGAACGATCTGGCGCGAGCTGAACAAGCTCCAGTTGCCGGTGGAAACGCGCCCGTCGACGGTCTTGAACCCGGGGTCGAAGATGTGCGCCAGGGTCTCGGACGAGATGCCGCGGCCGTTGTCGCGAATCTCAACTTCAATCTGAGAGTGGCGTGTCCGGGCCGAGACGGTGATGCGGCCGCTCCCGTTCACCGCTTCCATCGAATTGTTCAGAAGGTTGCAAAAAACGGCGATCAACTGCTGGGGGCGGCAGCTCATGTGGGGGAGCGGAGCGAGATCGAGGTTCACCTTCGACCCCTCCGGCATATGCGGCTCAATGATCGCGACAGCCTCGGTGATCAGTTCCGCAACGCTCGCCACCTGCGTTTCGGCCTCGTCCAGATTATTGAAGCGCTGCATGCGGTTGACGATCCTCTTGAGGCGCGCGGCCGAGTCCTTCACCGACTCCCGCAGCTCCTCCTGCAGCGCGAGGAGGCGCGGCTGCTCGGAGGCAGGCAATTGCGCCTGTTTCTCGCTCAGAAGAATAATCGTATCGACGGCGCTTGAAAGCGCTCCGACGGGGGAACTCAACTCATGCGCGAGAGCGGCGGAAAGCCTTCCCATGGAGGCGGCGTTACCGGTGAGCTGCAGGCGCGACTGCGCTTCACGCAAGTCCTGCGAGGCGCGAATCACATCGAGAAACGACCTGTAGTTGCCGTAGCGCTGCGCATAGAGAACAGCCGCGAGAGCCGTGGACAGCAGCGCGAGGATGACGAGAAAACCGAAGTGCCCGCGCGCCTCGCCGGCGATCCGCAGCGCACCGGCGTACGCGGCCGCGACCCCGCCGCTCACCGCCAGGGCTTGCAGCGGCCGCACGGGAATCGCCGCAATGAGGGTCAGCAGCAGGACCGTGATGCCGCCCAGGGCATAGTCGTCCGCCCCGAAAACCGCCATCGAGACGGCCTGTAGCGAGGCTCCCGCGAACGTCGAGAGGTTTCCTATCGAACGGCAGTATTCATAACTCCAGCTAAAGCCGGCGATCGCGATCGTAGCGACTCCAAGAGCGCCCAGAAACAAGTTCGGCCGCGGAAACGGATGGGCGATCAGGAGTACGATCGCAATCGCGATCTCGACAGCCCCGGCGACGTAGAGGCCCGTGCTGCTGAGAGAGAACACCTCCTGCTCAAAGCCCTCGTCCCGATCGTCGGGCGCGGGCATCAGCCAGCCGCGCATCCGGGCAAAATCCATAGTTCCTAATGTAACGCGCGGCGGGGGACGAAGCGAATTTCTCGCGGCGCCGCAAGCGGCCGGGGGCGTGAGGACGGCGGGTTCTGTGAAAACGGATCAGGCGCTCCCGTTGGCGGGCCAGTGGCGCCGCACTTCGGAGCGATTGACAACCGCTTTCCATCGCTTGTTGAACCGGTCCGCGATGTCCGGGCGCGCGCCGAGAACGGCTCCAAGGCCGAGCTGTATGTGTGGTTCGTTGACGACTTCCTCGAAGGTAAGACGGCTCTCGATCTCCACCCAGTCGTCGGTGAGGCCGCCCGCGTCGATGAGAACAATGCGATTCCGATGAACGCCGAAGTTCTTCAGATGCGCATCGACCGAGAAGACGCCGCGGCGCCACCCTTCCGGACGCAGCTCGAGAAACCGGTCGAGCCACTCTTCCAGTTCTTCGAAGCGCCCCGCGCGAGCAAGCTCCATCAGCCGCTCGTGAAGCGTCGCGTCGACCCGTTCGGTGGCTTCGGACACGGTCAGCCATCCAGGCCATCCACCAACGTTCACGCGCGCCGGAGGGAACTGGACGCGCTCCGGCGTAAGCGACTCTCCCGCCAATCGCGAACGAGCCAGGATTTCGCCGCGCTCGTCGCGCGAGCGGTGAACTCTCCACATCTCGCCGATATGGGTGGCGAACCAGACGCTGCGAGGGACAACCCCCATGAAGCCCTGAACCAGCATTCGCAAGGCGTGAATTTGGCGCGAAGGTTTCTCGAGCAGCCGCTCTCCGAGGCGGCCCGGCAGAAGGCGCTCAATCTTCCGTAGGAACTTCCAGAGCGCAATCAGGGCCAGGATCTCCGACGGCGACCGGTCGCGCTTCACAACCCAGTTTTCCGAAGCGTAAACGACTTTACCGACACCCTCGCCGAGACGGGTCAGGCGTCCGAGCGTGAGTTCGGCGGGAGCATGCGGAAGGGTTCGCGATAGCGGTGAGGTTTCAGTAGCCGCGGGATCGTGTTTCATGGAGTAGCCTCCGAACTTCAGGATCCGTTCCACTTCGATTTTCGCGCACTGGGCGGCGTTCCGCCAGCGCCAGTCTTGTCCAATACAAGATGAGCCTGAAGGAAAGGCTGTTTCCAATACAAGATGAGCCTGAAGGGGGAAGTTGAAGCATGCTGGGGTGTGATCATCAGGATGCGGAATGCGAAGAAGTTGAGCCAGGAGGAAATCCAGGCGT
>CAMDED010000227.1 GCA_945893365.1 Candidatus Sulfopaludibacter sp. SbA3
GGACGGCCGCGGCGTGGCCGGTGATGGCCAGGCGCCGTTCGCGGGACAGGCGTTTTTCAATCCGGGCGCGGGAGAACTGGGTTCGCTACAGCGGCGCGCGTTTTCCGGACCGTGGTTATTCAGTTGGGATATGGGTCTGCAAAAGAGGACGCAGATTCGCGAGCGGCACAGTCTGGAGATCCGCATGGAAGTGTCCAATCTGCCGAATCATCCGGCGTTTCTTGCGGCGGACTCAAACATCAACTCGACTCGATTTGGGTTGATCGGTAGCACATTGAACGGCAGGAGGCAGATTCAATTCGGGGCGTATTACCGCTTCTGAAAAGACGTTCGCGGCGTCAGCTGCCCGTCTGCATGGGCGCGGGTTCGCGTAACTGGGAAGCGCGGGGGTCCATTCTTTTCGGTTCACTCCTCTGCCAATCGAGCCGCATGTCTTCGCAGACTTCCTCGAGGATTTCGCCCGTCACAACCTTGGCCTCCAGCGCGAACGAGGTGAGCAGCAGGTTGTCGCAGAGCGCATTGACGACGCGTGGAATGCCTTGCGTCCGCACGTGAATCTCCTCCAGAAGGTCCGGCGGAAAGACGCTTGTGTCGCTCATCCCGGCCCTGTGAAGACGAGACAGTATGTATTCGGTGCAATCGGAAAGCTGAAAAGGCCTAAGCACGCAACGCAGGGCGATCCGCTGCTTCAGTTGCCGGTATTCGGGGGCGTCCAGCTTGCGGTCGAGTTCCGGCTGGCCCGCGAGGACAATCTGCAGAAGCTTGCCTTTGCGGTTCTCTAAATTGCCAAGCATCCGGATTTCTTCCAAGACGGTCCAATCCAGATTGTGGGCCTCGTCGACGATCAGAACCGTGGTTCCGCCCGCGGCCGCGCGCTCGAGCAGCAGTTGGTTCAGCGCAAACAAGACTTCGGTCTTCGTCGCCTTGGCTACCTGAAGGCTGAGATCGTACGCCACCATCTCGTAAAACTGCTCCACCGTGATCTGAGAGTTGAAAAGATAGGTGAAAGTGATCTGCTGAGCGCTGAGGAAGTCCCGCAGGCACTCGAGCATGGTGGTCTTGCCGGTACCGACTTCTCCCGACAAAACGATGAAACCCTTACGGCTTTGAACGCCGTAAATGAGATTTGCCAAGGCCTCTTCATGCTGCTTGCTGCGGTACAGGAATGAAGGATCCGGACTTAGGTTGAACGGGTATTCAGACAGGCCGAAGAAAGCTTTGTACATTACGAGACCCCGAAGTTTAGCTTAGTTTCTAGCATTCCACGCTCAACCAACCCTCCCAAAGCGGCTACGCGCTCTTGGAGGTTTTTCCGGGGGAAATCAGAATGTGCGCGTTTCGCCCCTCCATGCGGGGCGGACTTTCAACGTTCCCGTACGGCGCCAAATCCAGGGCGAACCGGGTGAGCAGCTTCCGGCCAATGTCGGTGTGCGCTATTTCTCTGCCGCGGAACTGAACCACCGCTTTAACCCGATTACCTTCCTGTAAGAACCGGATAGCGTGGTTCCTCTTGAAGTCGTAATCGTGATCGTCGGTATTGGGGCGGAACTTTAGTTCTTTGACTTGGACAACGTGCTGCTTCTTCTTCGCTTCGTGCTGCTTCTTCTTGAGCTCGTACTGATAATGACCATAATCGATCGCCTTCGCGACCGGCGGTACGGCGGTAGCGGAGACCAGCACCAGATCGAGGCCCATATCCTGAGCCTTTCTCAGCGCTGCGGCGGTGGGCATGACTTCAGCCGTTCCATCCGGAAATACCGCCCGGACCTCTCTCGCCCGGATCGTTTCGTTGACGTTTTCTCTGCGGGCAGGTCTGCGGGGAGGAAAGTTTCGGCCTGGAATCATGTGTGGTAATGGGCGTTTGGTCTAATTGTAGTGTACAGCGATTCCGCCCGGAAGTCCATACGTGGAAAAGCAAGGGGGTAGTAATTCTGCCTATTTTTACCGCCCGTCGCGGCAATCCAGTGCTATAGTATCCCTCAAAGGAGCCATTATGAACCGCCGGGACCTCTTGAAGTTCGCCGCCACTCCGCTCTTGGCAGGATCGGCGGTCGCAGCCCCCGGGCAATCGTCGCGATTGCGGTCCGCCCTCTGCGCGTATTCCTATCGCGAAGAATTGTCGAAGAAGAAGATGAACTACAGCGACCTTGTGACGCTCGCGGTCGAAACCGGCGTCGATGGCATCGACATGACGGTCTACTGGTTTCCCGATACGTCGGACAATTTCCTGATTCCGCTTCGCTCGCTCGCCTACCGCCACGCCGTTGAGATCTACAGCATTTCGATCCGCAGCGAAATGACCCGCACAACGCCGCAGGAACGCCGGGACGAGGTGGCGGCGATCGGCAAGTGGGTCGATGTCGCCGAGAAGCTGGGCGCGGGGCATATTCGAGTCTTCGGAGGTAAGGTGCCGACGGGATCGAGCGAAGATCAGGCGGCGGCGTGGTGCGCGGAAACGCTGAAGCCCGCTGCCGAATACGCAGGCAAGCGCGGCATCGTGCTCGGCCTCGAAAACCACGGCGGGATCACCGCCACGGCGGCGCGCATCCTCGAAATCGTGAAGAAGGTGGACTCGCCGGCGGTCGGCATCAACCTCGACACTGGAAACTTCGAGAAGGACGCCTGGGCGCAAATCGAGATGCTCGCCCCGCAAGCCGTCAACGTTCAGGTGAAAGCCGAAATTCGCGATGACAGCGGCAATCGCGTCCCCGGCGACTGGCCCCGGGTCATTGGGATTTTGAAGAAAGCCGGCTATCGCGGATATCTCGCCCTTGAGTACGAAGAAAAGGACGCTCCGGCCAACGTTCCGGGCCTGCTGCGAAAACTCGATTCCATGACGCGCCATAGCGGATAAAGGGAGGGGCCGCGGGTCCTCAAATCGAGGCATTGGCTCACCGGCCGAAAGCAACGCGGGGGCCGGATTGCCTCCGGATCGACGGATCCCCCTAAGGGCGCAAAAGCGGGCCGATTGGTGCGAAAGAGTGCTGATTTGGGGTGAAAAGATACCATTATGAGGCGTTTTAGTGTCGTTTTTTCGCTCGTAACCGTGCTGTTTCTCATGGCCGTGTTTCTCGCCCTCGGTGGAGCGAATGCCCCGCGAAGCGTGGCTCCGAGCGGCCTTGGCGCAATCCATGTTCCGCCAGGCTTCCGCGTCGAGCAGGTCGCGGGCCCGGACCTTGTCACCTACCCGATGATGGGTACGCTCGACGATCGCGGGCGCTTGTTCCTGTGCGAATCGTCGGGCAACAACGTGACCACCGCTCAGATGGCGGGCAGTCCCGAATTCCGTATCCGTATGCTCGTCGACGAGAATGGCGACGGGCTCTACGATCGCAGCTCGGTCTTCGCCGAAAAGTTGACGCTGCCGGCGGGAGCGGTGTGGTACCGCGGCGCGCTCTATGTGGCTTCGCCGCCGGACCTGCTGCGCTTCGAAGATACGAACGGCGACGGCGTCTCCGATGAACGCGACGTAGTGGTCACGGGTTGGAATCTGTCGTCGAACGCCGCGAGCCTGCACGGTCCGATTTTCGGACCGGACGGTTGGCTCTACCTCACGGACGGGCGCCACGGTTTCAACATCAAGACGATGGAGGGTACGACGCTCGAAGGGAAGGCGTCGCGCATCTGGCGCGTCCGTCCGGATGGAACGGGCCTGGAGTGGTTCGCGGGCGGCGGCTTCGACAATCCGGTGGAAGTGGTGTTCACGCCGTCGGGCGAAACCATCGGCACCATGACGTATTTTGTCGATCCTCGCGATGGCGAAAGAGACGCTCTCCTGCATTTCGTCGAAGGGGGCGTGTATCCGAAATGGAATCCGGTGGTGAGCGAATTCAAGCGAACCGGCGACCTGATGCCCGTGATGACGAAGTTCGCCCGCATCGCGCCGGCGGGCCTCGCGCGCTTCCGAAGCAAGACTTTTGGCGCGGGTTTCGAGGGCAATCTATTCTCGGCGCAGTTCAACCCGCACCGCGTGCAGCGGCACATCCTGTTCCGCGAGGGCGCAACTTTTCGAACGGAAGACTCCGACTTTCTCACCTCCGCGGACCCCGATTTCCACCCGACCGACGTGATGGAAGACGCCGACGGCAGCCTGATCGTGATCGACACCGGAGCGTGGTTCATCCACGGATGCCCGATTTCGCGCGTGTCGAAGCCTGAGTTCAAGGGCGGCGTGTACCGTGTTCGCAAGACGGGCGCGCCGGGCGTGAAAGACCCGCGCGGTCTGGACCTGAAGCTTACAGCCGCTCACTTTAATGACGCGCGCTTCGCCGTCCGCGACCGCGCCGTCGAGACGCTGGTCGAAGCCCGCGACGTTTCGCCGCTCAAGAGCTTGCGCGAGAAGTCGACTTCCTGGGAGACGCGCGCGATGGCGGTCTGGGCGCTTTACCGCATCGGGACTCCGGAAGCGCTCGAGGCCGTGCGCGCGGCGTTGCGCGATTCGAATTTCCGCGTTCGAACGGCTGCGGCGCGGGCCGCCGGTATGGCGCGCGACCGCGAGGCCGTCGACCGGTTGATGGAAATGACGCGCAGCGGCGAACTGCCGGCGAAACGTCAGGCCGCGGCGGCGCTCGGACAGATTGGCGATGCGCGGGCCGTCCCGGCGCTGCTTGCCGGGTCCGCCGGCGGGCCTGCCGACCGCTTCGTCGAACACTCGATCATCTACTCGCTCATCGAACTGAAGCAGACGGACCCGCTGAAGCCCGCCCTGACGCACGCCGATCCGGGCGTCCGCAAGACGGCGCTGATCGCCCTCGATCAGTTGGAAGCCCTTGACCGGAAGCAGTTGACGCCGTTCCTCTCGGAACCTCGCAAAGACCTGCGCGCGGCGGCTTTGTGGGTGGTGGCGCATCATCCGGATTGGTCGGGCGAGGTGCTGGCTTTTCTCGAAGCGCGTTTGCGTTCGAAGGAGTTTCCGCCGGACGAGCGCGATGCCGTGAAGGAAGCCCTGCTCAACTTTTGCTCCGATCCGGGCGCGCAGGCGATGGTGACCGGCCTGATCAACGGGCCGCAGCGGAGCTTCCTGCTCGACACCATTGAACGTTGCTCGATCGACAAGTTTCCCGAATCCTGGGTGGCTGGTCTTAGTGAGAACCTCGACGCGCGCGCGATCTCGATTATCCGGTCGCGCGGTATTTCGTCTCTCGACGCCCAGTTGGAGAGGATCGCGAACGATGTGAAGGCCTCGCGTGAGTTGCGTACGGCGGCGTGGGGCGCGTTGATTCCCCGGAAACCGGCGATCGATACCCAGGGTTTCGAATTCCTGCTCGGCGGTCTTGATCCGAAGACTGACGCCAATCTCCGGCTCTCTTCCGTGCAGGCGCTGGTGCGCGCAAAGCTCAGTGAGCCGCAGTTGCTGGCGCTCGCGGCGCACCAACTGCCGAAGGCCGACGCGTTGATTCTGCCCAGCCTATTCGACGCCTTCCGCAATTCTCAGTCCGAGGGGGTGGGCGCGGCATTTGTCGCGGGTCTGCGCAAGTCCACGGTCTCGATTGGCGAGCCCGATGGACGCCGTCTCGAAGAGGTCCTGGCGAAGTATCCGCAGAAGGTGAAGGCGGCGGCCGCGCCACTTCTCGCGCGCGTGGCCGCCATGCAGCGCGAGCGAATCGAACGGCTCAAGAAAATGGAGCCGCTCCTGACGGCGGGCGGCGACGCCGGCAGGGGCCGCCGCATCTTTTTCGGCGAGAAGGTCGCCTGCGGCAGTTGCCACACGATCGGCAAGCAGGGTGGACACGTCGGACCCGATCTCACGGCGGTTGGCGCGATCCGCTCCGGTCACGACTTACTTGAGGCCATTGTTTTCCCCAGCGCGAGTTTCGTGCCGGGCCACGAAATTTACAGAGTGGAGACGGCCCAGGAAACCTACTCGGGCGTTCGCGGCGGCGTGGGCGGTGGTGGTGGTGGAAGCGTCGCAGGGGAGGTGGTGCTGATCACCGGGCCGGACTCGGAAGTTCGGATTCCGCGCGCCAAGGTAATTTCGATGAAGCCGTCCGATGTCTCGCTGATGCCCGAGGGTCTCGATGAAAGCCTGACGCGTTCGGAGCTCACGGACCTCCTGGCGTTTCTGCAAGGGCAGAAATCTCGGGAGACGGCGCTCGCGGCGCAAACGCGCTGAGCGGAGCTTGCACCAATAAGCTCGCAGGGTCCGGCCTCTGGCAGGCGCCCGGCGGGCCGGGCTGTCATTGCCGTCTCAATCCGCTCGGCAATGACGCGGCGGTCCACTCGTCCCTCCAGGGCGGTCGCCACGATGCAACCACATGAACCTAAAAACGGCGGTTGAACGGCCGCCAGATGAGCCTTTTTCCTCAGCCGTAAGGATTTGCAGAAACGGGAGTTGTCACCCGTTGGGTGAAGTGCGCGGCAGTTGGAAGCTCAGGCGTGACTTGCAGTTGCCGACTGTGCTCCAGGGCGACTGCCGTTTTTAGGATGAACGGCTTCCCGCTCGGGACGCGATAGATAAGATTGCGGGTGGAGTATACCGGTCCGCCGCACACGGGCTGCGAACCGGCATGCACCGGGCCATCGTTCTAGCGGCTGACCGGGATAGCTTCGATGAGATCCGAGTTCTTGCCATTCGCGGCGCCGCCAATTACCAGGATCGTATCGCCCGCGGATGCAAGCCGGTGAGCGAGCCTTGGCGTCGAGGCGCCCGCCTTTTCCCATGCGCGTCCCGATTTGTCGAGCCGCAGCAGCGTTCCGTCGGCAACGCTCACGTAGAGACTGCCCCGGTGCATGCCGGCGGCGGGCGCGAAGCCCAGCACCGGTCCCTCTGGCAACGGCGGTCCTTCGCTCCACGTCTTGCTCCTGGGATCGAAGATCGATACGGTGCGCTCAACCTTTTGGCGATCGTTGATGCCGCCGATCAAGAACAGATTGCCGTCAAGAGCGGCGGCCATCAGCGCGCGCCGCTTGAACGGCTGGGGAAGGGCGGTCCACTCCAGCTTTGCCGCCGAAAGATCCATTACAAGGAGCGTGTCCATCCACTTCTGGTCCTTGCCCGCCAAAGTCCAGCCGCCGGCGACGTAGAGTTGGTCGCCGATCACGACGACATCGTGCGAGGAGCGCGGCGCGGGTAAAGGAGGAAGACCTTCCCATTTACGGGTGGCGGGATCGAAGCGGGCGCTATCCACGACGGAATAGTTGTCGGCGGGTTCGCCACGCTTGTTGCGCGGGGCCATGCCGCCGATCCTGTAGATCTTGCCGTTATGCGCGGCGAGATTCATTCCCTGGAGGCCGGGACCCGCGGGAAGCTCTTCCAACACCGGCTCACCAGTAAGCCGCAGACGGTCGAAGCGGCCCGAAACAGCCTCTGTGAAGTACGTGTGAGTAGGGGAAACGTGGCCTCCGTAGACGTAGAGCCAGCCGCCGCTCGCCACCGCGCCGAAACTAGCCGTGGCCTGCGGCAATGTGGCAAACAGCGCTGTCTTCGCGGATGCCTCTGAAGAAGCCTGCGCGGCGCCTGGAACATCGAAGACGAGAGTCGCGTAGTGACGGGTCTCTTCGTACTTCTTGCCTTCCCGTTCGCCGCCAAGGCCGGTTTCCCAGTAGCGAGCCCAGGCTCCATAGCGGCCGGTCGCTTGGAGTTTTTCGGTTTGACCGGTTTGATCCGTCGTGACCTTCTTTTGCGCGCCGTCCGGAAAAATGACCGTGATCTCCGCGTTCGGTTGAGGTTTGCCGCGGGCGAGAAGCTTGAGTGTGAGCGCGCCGGGCTTTCCGACGGGAACGATCTCCACCGGTGCGGAATCGCCGATCGCCGCTTTCGCGTCGAACGCGTCTCCCAAAATGGTCTTGGGATGATAGAGCAGCAGGTGCGACTTACCGCCCCTGCTGTTGATCCCAAGATCGGACAGACCGTGGACGACGCGAGTTCCCGTACCGGTAAGCGATGCCGCGTAAACATTGCCGGATTTGACCACCGTTAGCGGCTCCTCTCGCCCCGCGGCGTCGCGCAGGCTGAGCTTGGCTCCGCTTACGAGGGTGATAGGCACTTGCGGATCGGGCTCGAGAGTTTCACTGATGAATATGGTTGCGCTCGCGCCGCCCGGTTGCGGGACGACGAACACGAAGTGCGCCTGCGCCAGAGAGGCGGCGGCAAGCGCGAGGAACAGAAGGGCGAATGTTGGTTTCACCTGAATTATGCGCGATTTGGGCACAGGTATAGCGGGCGACTCGGTGAACTGATCCGCGCCGTTCCCCCTTCCGCTTTTTGTTTCGCCTCCTTGCAGTTACTCGAATTCCCAGGCTGTAAATCCTTGCTTTCATTGGCCGCTTCGC
>CAMDED010000228.1 GCA_945893365.1 Candidatus Sulfopaludibacter sp. SbA3
GCTCGGCCGAGGATCGCGCCACAGGTGAGAACTTGAGTCCGGATGGTCGCCGGTTCACGATAGACTTGCAAACCAGCCGCGCGTTGAAACTCGGCCAGCAGGTTGAACAGCAGTAACACGGTGCGAAACGCCGCCTCGGTGGAAAAGAACTGCTTCATGCAGAAACCATCGGCACCCATGTCATGCTTCAACTCGGCAATGCGATTTTCCATGTCGGCGCGCCCGTTGTAGCCTCGCCAGATCTCCTGCGGCAGGTCGTCACAACTGGTGACGAAGATGCGGAAGGTGTAGCCCGGCACCTCGATCAGCTTGCGGCCTACGCTGTCGCGGTTCTCCCGCACTCGCTCGCGCAAAACCACAAATCGCCGCTCCGCGCTCCAGCCGTGCAACTGGAGCCGAAACTCTCCCGCGGCATAGTTGTCATCCAACAGTGTCCATTGTTCCACCCTTTGGGCGGCGCGTTTCACCCAAGGAGTCAGCCGGGCCACTACAATGTAGGGCAGCAGGCGCTGTTCCAAAAAGCTCAGCAGCTTGTCGTCGAAGAAGCCCGAATCAGCCCGTAGCAAGCGGATCTTCTGGCGCTGTCCCCATAGCGCGAGAGCTTCTTTGAGAAACTCCTCCACGCCACGGCTGGTGCCGCAGTTGCCGCTGCGGAGCCAGCCGTGAAGGAGGAAGTGGGCCTCACTCAACACAGCCAGCAAAGGATGATGGCTGGGCCGTCCGTGTTTGCGCGGGTTGTGTCCTTTGAGCGAACCCTCCTGCTTGCCGTAGCGTTCAAAGACCGTTGAATCCAAGTCCAAGGTGTAGCCCTCCTCGCGCGGTGGCAAACGCTGCATCTGCCACTCAGCCAGCGGCTCGAACAATCGCTGCACCTGGCCCATACCGAACCGGCGAAACAAATTGCGGACGGTATCGTCGGTGGGAAAACGGGTCATGCCAAGCAGCGTATGGAGCGCCCGATCGCCGCGCAGCAGACTGACGTGAGCGAACCGTCTGGCTCCTACCAGCACCGATACCAGGAATGCCGTGAAGGTGGATGTTGGATCGATGTGATTCGGCGACTGAAAGCGAACCGGCATGTGCTGCCGAACTGCCTCGACGAAGCCGATTTTGCCCAAGAACGAAATGAAAACCGCGATCCCGCCGAACGGGGTCACGGAACGTCGGGTCTCGCGCAGGATCAACCGCTCATCCGACAACAGGGCGCTGATCTCGCGCGGGACTGATTTGTCCGTCGCGTTTGATTCCATTCCCTAGTTGTCTCAAATCTTTGGCGGCCTTCCTACAACGAAACTTCGGTTTTCAGGTTTAGTTTTTTTAATTTTAGTTAGCGCCGCCAAACTATTAGCCGGTCGTCATGAGCGGCCGGGGGACTGCGATCACAGTTAATCTCGGCCTCGATCCAACCAGCCTGCCACACTTCAGCGCGAAAATGCCGCTTGTTCTCTCTGTCACTGCCCACGCGGCCTCCGGACTGGCCATCCGGGTGGCACTGGGGCAGGCTCCCGCACGGGAACTTCTCGCGTGCTCCATGACTCGCGCGGCCGGCCGTGTACTGGCCGATAGCCTGGTCAAGTAGTCCAGCAAAACTCCGTTCAAAAAAACGGCCGTCGGCTCAGAGATTAGCCCGATGCGGAAAATGCAGGGAGAGGCAAGAAAAAATCGCCTGCTGGATGGCGAGATTAACCTAGGGTTTTGACCCCGCCCCGCAGCGACGTCAGCGACGCCCTTGCGCGATGCTTCAACTTCCCTCCCGGCATCTCGCCAGCAGGACTTTTCGCCCTTAGACTACCGGCATGCGTAGAGCGGGCAAGAAAAAAGCCGCCAGAGTTGCCCCTGGCGGCCCGTTATGCCTGTCTTTTGAGCCCGCAACTAATCGCCGAACGAGCCAACTTCTTCTCGTTCTTCGATTCGCTCCGTCTTCGTCTTCGCGGCCGGCGCAATGGAGATTGTTCCCAGAGGCACAAAAGCCGCATCCGCGGGAGCCTCTTTTAGCACGTGCTGGCGGTACAACTTCGCCATGCGTTCGTTCTCTTCTTCCTTCTTGATCCGTTCTGCCCTCGCACGGATCTTCTCCTCGCGCGCCGTCTTGGCGATCCCGACCTCGTCCAGATCCGTCTGCTTCTTCCACGCGACGTGCTCAGGATTCAGGTCGAGCGTATGCTGAACCGTGGGCAGCGCCACGCTCTTGTTGCCCGCGAAGATCTCGTGACGACCGTGCTCCTCATACCACTTGGTCAGGGTTGCGGTCATGTGCATCTTCTCGATGATGTTCCGCCAGCCGATGCCCGTGTTATAGGCGCAGAACGAGATCTCGCCCTGCTGCGTGGCGTACGGAATGATGCACTGCTCGGTGCGCCGGAAGTCGTAGTTGAACAAATCCTGGAACCACATGCCGGCGACAAACAGGAAATTCCAACGGTCCGCGCGGCGTTTCTCGATGTCTTTCAAGCGATTCTCGCCTGCGACGCTACCATAGTCCCTGCCCGTCGCGCCGAACGACTTGTCGAACTTCTTCAACAGGTCGAGCAGGCGGAAGTGCCTGGGCGCCTTGAACGGATCGTAATTTTTCATCACCGCGAGCGCCATGCCCGCCACGGAAAGCCACTTTCCGCGCCCAGCGTCATTTACGCGGGCCACATCCTTCGAGAACTGATCGGCGTGCAGGAACGCAGTCACCGGGGCCGATTCCTTGGTTTCCTTGTCCACCATGATCGCCATGCCGATACCGCAGTTGGGATGGCACCCGCAGCTTACCTGGCCCCAGTCCTTTTCCGGCCCGTGCACCAGATCCGCCCAGTCGGAGAAAGTGCCCATGAAGGAGATCGGGAACCAGTCGCGGACGGGTTCGCCGAGACCGGTCTGATTCTTCACGTCGTGCGCAAGGTGCGACAGCGTGTAGCGCTGCGCGAAACGCCGCTCATCGGTAACAGCTTCGTCACGGCCAGTGAAAGATACCGGCTGGAAGGCAAGGAAGGGAATCTTTTTCGGATTGTCGAGAGCGAACTGAACAATGTGGCCGACCTGCTCATTATTGACGCCGTTGATGATCGTCGTAACCGGGATGATTGCGACTCCCGCGGCATGCAGGTTCTCGATGGCCTGAAGTTTCACGTCGAACAGGTTGCCGACCGCGCGGTGCGAATTCGCCGCGTTGCCGATGCCGTCAAACTGAAGGTAGGCGTACCGAAGACCCGCTTCTGCGGCCTGCCTTGCGAACGGGGCGTTCTTCGCGAATTCGATTCCGTTCGTCGCCGCCTGCACGCTGTTGTAGCCGACTTTGCGGGCGTAACGGCAGGCGTCCAGGAAGTACGGCGAAATGGTCGGCTCTCCGCCTGAGAACTGCACGGAAAGCTGGCGCCGCGGCTTGATCGTGATGGCGTTGTCGAGAACGGTCTGGATATCCTCCCACGTCAATTCATGGACAAAGCCGACCTGGTTCGCGTCCATGAAGCAGGGGTCGCACATCATGTTGCAGCGGTTGGTGAGATCGACGGTCAGGACCGAGCCGCGGCCGTGCTTGATGGTGCTGGTTCCGTGGTTGTGGAGCTTCTCGTCGTTGTGCGCGCGGATGTCGCGGCCAGGGAAAACGTCTTCAAGGTGTTTGAAGAATGCCGGATCGATCGACATCACGTCTTCGAAGTGACCATGCACCGGACAGTCCTTCACCATCAGAATCCGGCCGTCGCGTTCGATGATCTGCGCCTTGATTTCGCCGACCTTTTCGTTGAGGAGGATCTTGTAGTCGCGCTTGCCGTCGAGGATTTCCTGGCGGATCACGGGAACGCAGCGGGGGCAAAGAGAATCGGTCGTTCGCGGCCAACCAAGTGGAGGCTTGGTCTTCTGGTAGCTCTTCAGCATCGGCTTGTCGGACCACTTGGGGGTGAATGCCGGAGCCTGGTTAATCTGGTTTACCTGGTCGAAAACCGCCCACGCCGCTTTCGCGGTGTAGGTTAGTGCTTTTTCCACATATTTGATAGGCTTATGCATGTTTGCGTTTGCTCCTTAGCGTGGTGTATACACCACGACCCAGATGTAGAACTCGGCCAAATATGGAAGTATAGTCAATTTCGAGGCTCGATGCGACACGAAATGAATCCAACTGTTACATTTAGTGGTTGTATGGGGAGATTCCGGGGTTGGGGAGGACGGCCTGTGGTCGCCCTCATGGCAATAAGTCTCTTGTCTTTCGCGCTTTGGAGGATTCCGGAGGCCTCAGGCGGCCAAGGCGCGGTCTCCCTCTCCCGGCCGGGCCAGGAGGATCTGACGTTTTGGGCCAACCACAATGGATTGAAGGACTTGGATGTCGAAGGCGAGGTCGGATTCGGAGACATGGCGCGAATTCTCATGCGGCGGCGCTCGAATGCTCCCAAAATGCGTGCCCTGCGGGACCGGTTTACGTTCAAGACAAAGAGCATAGCAGACTTGGGGGAGGTATTGCGGGAGCAGCCGGCGCGGGTGGTGCTTGGCGAGGGTGGCATCTACAACTTGCCGCGGGAAGCCGGGGCCTTTGCGAAGCTCTCGGGGACCGAGGCGGGAACGTTCGTGCAGCGCGGCGTGACGGTGGAGGTCCGGCCGCTCGCGAATCTGAAGGTGCGGCTGCTCGACGAGAACGGAAAGCCTACAGCGGCGCGCGTGTACCTGACGGGATCGGATGGACTCGCCTACGCTCCCAAGGGGTCCATCAGCCGCATCGCGGCCATGCCCGCCGAGTACTATTTTCACGCCGAGAACTCGTTCCAAATGGAACTTCCCGCTGGACTTACATTGATAGAAGCGACGCGCGGGCTCGAATACGAGCTGGCCGAGCGAGAGGTGGACCTCCAACCGGGAAGGCCCTCCGAGGTGACGCTCAAGCTAAAGCGATGGGAGAACATGGCGCGGCGCGGGTGGTATTCCGCCGACGCCCACATCCACGCCAACTACACCGCCGCCGACCACCAGGTGATTACCCCGGAAGACGTTCGTCTGCAAGCGCTTGCGGAGGATCTGAATAACGCGAATATGATGGTCGCGAACTCTTTCGGAGCCTTCATTCACGATCCGGGGCTATTTGAAGGCAAGGCCCACTCGCTGAGCGGTCCGAATCATCTGTTGTATTGGAATGAGGAGATGCGAAACGCCGGTCTTTACGGCCATATGTGCTTCTTCAATTTGAAGAGCCTGGTGCATCCTTTGTATACGGGTTTTCGCGACACCCCTCAAGCCGACGACTATCCGGCGAACTATACGCAGGCTTCCGGGGCGCAGGCTCAGGGTGGCGCGGTCACCTACGCACATCCCGGGTATGCGGCGACCTTCGATGGGGCGAGCGCACGCGAGCTCCCCGCCGATCTGGCGTTGGGCAACGCGGTGGACGCCATGGACGTCCTGAGCAACAACTTCGAGCCCGCCACTACGGAGATCTATCACCGGCTGCTGAACTGCGGTTTTCGCCTCGCGATTTCGGCGGGCACGGATGCGTTCACGAACGTTGCCGATCACTATACGCCGGGTGGCGGGCGCGTGTATGTTCGGACGGGCGGCAAACAGATGAACTACGCGGCGTGGATTCAAGGGTACAAGGAGGGCCGTTCCTTTGCGTCGAACGGGCCCATGGTTTCGCTGACGGTGGACGGGAAGGAGCCGGGCGACGAACTGAAGTTTCCGGCAGGCTCGGCGAGGACAGTGCGCGTGCGGGTCTCGGTGAGCGCGCTCGTACCCGTGGACAAAGTGGACGTGATCGTCAACGGCAAGGTGGCGGCGTCCCGGAACGGCGCGGGCGCGATGGACGAGCGGGTCGCGATCGAGGGCAGCTCGTGGATCGCGGTGCGGGCGACCGGCCCCTGGAACCGGATGATTCTGAACGACGCCGGGGCCTACGCGCACACGAGTCCGGTCTACGTGCAGGTCGCGGGCGAGCGGCTGGCCCTGAAGGAAGACGTGCGGTTCTACATCGACTGGATGGAAAAGCTGATTGCGCGCACCAGGGAGCGGGGCCGGTTCTCGACGGCAGCGCGGCGGGACGAGGTTGTGTCGTTGTTCGAGCGCGCGCTCGCCTACTATAAGGAGCTCGATCGCTGAGAGGCGTCGATTTCTCATATTCGCCGCGGCTTGCCAGCGCCGGGACCTGCCCCGCCGGCGCACTGCTTGGCCAGTGTGATAGAACCGGTTGCGGCTTGAGGGATCGCCCGATGTCGATGGGATTATCGCCGATCACGCCAAGGCCGACCGGGCGTTTCATGCCATGATCACTCTTGTCCCGGCAGCCCTTCAGCCCGTGGCGGCGCTTCAGCCCTTCACAAGCGGTCCTCCATTTTCCGCGGGTTGCGAACAAGGTTTCTTTGTTCCCGCTTCCGTTCGGCGCTTTTGCTGTTTCGATTGGGAACGCAGACGCGCTTGACGCTGGTCACATGCCGGGATCCGCGAGAAACCGATAGCCCACGCCGCGAACGGTAAGCAGATGCCGCGGCCGCGAGGGTTCGTCCTCGATGTAGCGGCGCAGGCGCACGATGAAGTTGTCGATGGGCCGGGTATCGGTGTCTTCGCGCACGCCCCAGACCTCTTCGAGCATGGCCTTGCGCGTTACGGATTTGCCTTCGTGGCGGATCAGATAGCGGAGCAGATTGGCTTCCATCAAGGTAAGTGGGAAGGTCCGGCCTCGGGCCTGCAACTCAAGCGCGTTGAAGTCGATGGTACGGCCGGAAAAGGTGAAGAAATCAGCTGCGGCCGGCGGCGACTGCGTCCGGCTTGTCCATTGGTTGCGGCGAAGCAGGCCGTGGAGACGCGCGGTCAATATCGATAGCTCGAAGGGCTTCGGAAGATAGTCGTCCGCGCCCGAGGCGAAACCGCGCAGAACATCTTCCGGACGCCCACGCGCGGTGAGCATCAGAGCCGGAATAAACTGGCCTGCATGGCGGACTTCCGAGATCACCGCGAAGCCGTCCTTGCCCGGAAGCATGACGTCCAGCACGAGAAGATCGAAGCGCGCGTTCGGAGGAAGCAGCAGAGCGAGCGCCGCTTCGCCGGTCTCGACCACTTCTACTTCGTAGCCCTCAGCTTCCAGGTTGTATCGCAAACCGTCCGCGAGATGGCGCTCGTCCTCCACAATCAAGACACGGGTCATTGCGTCCGGCCGGTCTCCTTCGGCACGGGGCTTGGGAGTTGGAGCGTGAAAGTGCTGCCATGGCCCGCTCCGGCGCTCTCGGCAAAAGCGCGGCCGCCATGCCGCTCCACCACCGAACGAACGATGAAAAGGCCCAGCCCCGTGCCTTTCACTCGCATCGCGACGGTCCCCGGTATCCGGTAGAAGCGCCGGAAAATGCGTTTCAATTCGAGGTTCGGAATGCCGACGCCCTGGTCGGTGACGCGGACCGCGACCGTCTTTTCATCCACGCGCGCCGTCTCGACGCTCACTTGCACTTTCGCACCCGAGTACTTGATGGCGTTGTCGAGCAGGTTTGAGACCGCCGCCTTAATCTCCTCGAGGTCGCCCAGGACGTTCGCAGGCGCATCGGGCGGAACCGATTGCGTGAAGTGGAGGGCGTCGCCGCCAAGGTGGTGCCGGGTTCTGGCCAGAAGCATGCACTCGCGAACCAGTTCGGGCAAATCGATCGGGATGCGTTCAATGCGCCGCTTGGAAGGGGACGAGCGTCCCGCGCGCAACACCTGCTCGATGGTGGTCAGCAGCCTTTCGCTATCGGCGATCATGATGGCGTAGAATTCCTTGCGCTTGGCTTCGTCGACCTCGCGCTGCTGAAGCGTTTCGAGGTACAGGCGGATGGAGGCGACCGGCGTTTTCAATTCGTGCGTAACGGCGTTGATGAAGGCGTCATGCTGCTCGTTGCGCCGGATCTCGCGCACCAGGAAGATCGTGTTCAATACGACGCCGGTGATGATCAAGGGAAAAAACAGAAGCCCTAGAATCAAAAGCACGCCGGTGCGCCAGTTCAGAACCACCCAGCCGATGTTCAGCGCGACGGCGAGGGCGACGACGCACGAGCCCAGCGTAATAAAGATAGCGACGGATTTTCGGCGGTCCCCGGCGACCATGCTACTAGAATGCCAGAGGATCGGGCATGACGTGAGCCGCGCTCAGCGGGCGGGGGTGCGACATGGAAGCCTAGTCCCGGCGGTGGCCGGGTCCATAGCGCCAGAAACTCCGGTGGGAGACACTGGAGGGTGACCGGGCGCGGCAAGCTATAGTCGTCTCCACCCTGGCGCCATTGGTGCCCGCATGAAAGCCTGACTTCGGTTGCAGCGTTCCATAATTTGG
>CAMDED010000229.1 GCA_945893365.1 Candidatus Sulfopaludibacter sp. SbA3
CCGTGCTGCGGTTGGCGACGACAGCGCGGCGAATCATCGAATGGCTGGAAGCGACGAGACTGCTGCCGATCTCCGTCTGACGCCGCCTGGCCGAAGATTCTACACTTTCTTGCTTATCGACGGATTTGCAGGCCCTATTTCGCCCCAAACGCGGTATTCTTGCGTGCGGAGTGTCAGCAAAGCCACTGAATACCCGGAGAAACGCTCGCAAGCGGCATCGGACTGGCGCAGACGAAGCCGGATCGACGCGGGGAGTTGCTCGGGACTGCGCCATCTACCCTCCCGCCCCCCGTCCGCTACGCTATCGACGGATTAGGGGATAAGACTGTGTATTGTGATCGGTTATCGATTGTGATATATTCGATCCTTCTCCTTGTCACCGAGGCAGACGATCCCAGGCTGATCTTCAAATGAGCAGGAGGCTAGCATGTCGGGCAAGTTCTTCCATCACGCTGTCACCATTTCGATTGCGGCGGCGATTTTTCTTGCAGTAACGGGACGCCTGGCGGCGCAGACCGCCAGTCTCAGCGGGACCGTGATGGACTCGAGCGGAGCCATCGTTCCACGCGCAGCCATCACGGCGACCGACCAGCAGCGGAGTTTGACCTTCACGGCAATCAGCGGCGAGGGTGGTAGCTATACCCTCCTGAATCTGCCGGTTGGATCCTACTCCATCCAGGCGGAAGCCACGGGATTTAAGCGTTTCATCCAAACCGGAATCGAGCTGACCGTCGGCATGCGAGGTTTATTGAATATTATTTTCCAGGTGGGTGACGTGGCGGAACGGGTGGAAGTGTCCGGCGAAGCAAGCCGTGTGGACGTCCAGACCGCCACCATCCAGCAGTTGGTGGATGCCCGCCGAGTCGTCGACCTTCCTCTTAACGGACGCAATATCTATGACTTGGCGAAACTCGTTCCAGGCACGGGCGCAGGCGGAATGAACTTCAACGGGAGTCGTGGTCCGGAGGGTAGCAACGGCGGGACCAGCATCAATATCCGCCTCGACGGAGCGCTGCATACGGAAATGGAGTACCAGCGGGTGCTCCCCGCTCCGTCTCCGGACGGCGTACAGGAATTCAGCATTCAAACCAGTCTCCCGTCGGCGAAATACGCTTTCGCGGCCGGGGTCATCGAGATCGTCACCAAATCGGGGACCAATCAGATGCACGGCACGGCCTACGATTTTCTCCGCAACGACAAACTGGACGCCCGCAATTTCTTCTCGCCCACCAAAACCAAGAGGCGGCGAAACCAGTTCGGAGGATCCGCGGGAGGGCCGCTGGTCCTGCCGCATCTCTACGACGGCAGGAACCGCACGTTCTGGTTCACGAGCGTGGAAAAACAATACGAGCCGCTGGGCCGCGTGACCACTATCTTTGTGCCTACCGCGGAGCAGCGGCAAGGCGATTTTTCCCGCTTCGCGCAAACCATACGCGATCCACTCACCAACCAGCCTTTTGCCGGGAACCGGATTCCGGCCAGCCGCCTGGATTCGATCGCGACAGGCCTTCAGGAGCAGCTTGTTCCCACCGCGCAGGAGGCTAACGGCCGCTACACCTACCAGCAGGCGGCCGACAACAGCCCGCTGCAGATTCTCGCGCGCGGCGATCACACGCTGAAGAGCAATCAGTTCAGCTATCGCCTCTTTCTCACCCGTCTGTCGGCGCCCTACGCGCTAAGCACGCTGCCTTACTTCACCGAGGGCGTTACCAAGACCGCCACGACCAGCAATACGTTCAACTACACCAAGACGATCAATTCGCGCGCCATCAACCTTTTTCGGTTCAGCAAGAATGCGTTCGAGATGAAGCGGGATTCGTCCAAGTACGCGACCTTCACTCCGGACAAGTTGCGCGCGCTCGGATGGCGTAACTTCTATAACTACACCAACTACCTGCCGGCGCTGGCGCTCTCCGGCTACTTCAGCGTCTCGGGGACATTCCCGGAGACGGTCGAGCCATCGGATACATTCACGTGGGAAGACGATCTGTCGCTGCACCGCGGGAAGCACACCCTCTACCTGGGCATGCGAGCCATGCGCTCCTACAACTATCACGACCCGCTGGTAGTCCGGCGAATGGGCAGCTACAGCTTCAACGGCCAGTTCAGCGGCTCCGCGCTATCGGACTTCATGCTTGGCAAGCCGTTCTTCTTCGAGCAGCAGAACGAGCAGACGGCGCATGAGCAGCAAACGCAGCTGGCTTGGTACATACAGGATGAAATGAAGCTGACGCGCCGGTTGAACGTGAACCTTGGGCTGCGGTACGAGCTCCCGTTCGCGGCGGTGGACGCCGATGGCCGCGCCATGGTGTTCCGGCCTCAGTCCGGTCAGCGGTCCACCGTATTCAAGAACGCGCCTCCGGGATTACTTTTCCAGGGCGACCAGGGAGTGGGCGGCTCCGCGCGCGAGACGTACAAGAAGTCGTTCGGTCCAAGATTAGGCGTCGTCTACGCGCTCACGGCGGATCAAAAGACGGTCCTGCGGGCCGGCTATGGTTTGATGTACAACCAGACGTGGTTGAATCTCGAGGCGCAGTATACGAACAAACAGCCGTGGGTAAACCGGATTTCAGTGCGTCCGCCGGACAGCACCTCGGACCCGTGGGCTACTTTTCCGGGCGGGAATCCGTTCCCGAGCCCTTCCGGGAACCCGGACTTCGTTTTCCGAAATGCTCAAATCTGGAGCATGGCGGATGGATATCGCGATCCCGCTTTCCACCAATGGAACTTAAACCTTCAGCGTGAATTCGGCTCCTATCTTGTTACAGCCGCTTATGTTGGAACTCGCGGCACCCATCTGCCGTTCGTCACCGACTACAACTACGCGCGCTACATTCCTGGCCAATCGACGGCGGTGAACCTGGACAGCCGTCGGCCGTATTACGAGCCGCTGACGATCATCGAATGGGGTGAATCGAGCGGAAATTCCAGTTATCACTCCGCCCAGTTCTCGATGCAGAAACGCTTCAGCCGCGGCGTCAGCGTCATGGGCTCGTACACGTTCAGCAAGGCGCTCGACGACCAGAGCGAAAACTGGACCGCCTATCTCCAGAATCCGGACAGCCGCGCCGCCGAATGGGGTCCGGCCATCTTTGACCGCACGCACGCCGCGGTAGCTTCGTGGATCTGGGAACTACCCAGGTTTTGGCAGCGCACGGCGGTGGGGCGGCAGGTCTTTGGTGGATGGAGCACGACCGGCATCCTCACGATGTATTCGGGTTCGCCGCTGCGTTTCGCGGTCACGCAGGACAGAGCGCTCCGCGGCCTTGCCAATCGCCCGGACCGGCTGCGCGACGCGCGGCTCGACGTGGATCGTCCACGCCAGGAGTATTTGACGCGCTACTTTGACACCGGCGCGTACGTTCCGAACGGCACGGGCCAGTTTGGCAGCGCGCCGCGCACGGAAAGCCAGTTGCGGGGGCCGGGAATTGTAAACTTCGATTTCGGAGTCTTGAAGGGTTTCCGTATCACCGAGGGCCACCGGGTGGACTTCCGGGCGGAGATATTCAATTTGCCGAATCGTCCGAACTTCGGCAGCCCCGGCACCAATGTGGATACGCCGGGAAGCCTGGGCCGAATCGTATCGGCGGCGGATGGCCGTATCATTCAATTTGCGCTGAAATACGTTTTCTAGCCGCCGGAAAGGGAAGAATCGATGACGCTGTCGCGAGGGATGGGGATAGGGGCCGCGCTTCCGGTCGCGCTGTTAGCGATCGGGGCTTTGTCGATCCGGACGGGCGGAGCGGCGGCCCGAGAAGACAGTGGCAACGGTCTCGTAGGCTACTGGAAACTCAAGGGCGACGCGAAGGACCACTCCGGCAAGGGCAACCACGGGCGTAATCATGGCGTGGACCTCGCGACCGGCTCGTTCGACGGAAGCGGAAGCTACATTGAGGTGCCCGATTCGCGATCCCTCAACCTTGGGACCGGCAATTTCTCGATCGCCGCCTGGGTGAATACGCAACTCGATCTTGAAGACGTTATTGGCGATATCGCGGGCAAGTTTGATCCTGCCCTTCGAAAAGGATTCAGCCTGAGCCTCAACAGCAGCGCTGCCGGCTACAACTCGAGCGGCAACGACAAACACGTCTCTTTCGGTATCGACGACGGCACGACGGGAACCTGGCAGGATTGCGGGCGGCCCGGCGGAGTCACTCATAACAGCGACGCGTTGACGGCGTTTGACGGCTCGCTTTACACAGGCGTGTGCGACGCTCCGAACGAGGAAGACTGGGCTCACGTCTTTCGCTATAAAGGTGGGAAAGAGTGGGAGGACTGCGGCCGTTTAGGGCGTGGGAAAACGCAAGGCGTATACGCGATGGTCGTCCACAACGGCGCGCTGTACGCAGCCACTTCGGCGAGCCATGGCGCCCGTCCGCCGAGCATGGATTTCGGGCGCGTCTACCGTTACCGCGGAGGCAAAGAGTGGGAAGACCTCGGCCAACCCGGCAGCAATCACCGGCTCAACAGCATCGCCACCTACAAGGGCAAGCTTTACGTTTGCGGATTCAACATCGGAAAGCCACCCGGCCACTGCTACGTTCATGAGGGGGGCCGGAAATGGGCCATCAGCGGAAGCTTCGATGGCATGCCCCACACTATGGCCGTGCATGACGGGAAGCTGTACGCCGCCTATCCGAAAGGCGAGGTCTTCGCCTTTGACGGCGCCTCGTGGACGGGGCTCGGCAACCCGTTCGGCTCCACTTCGCAGTGCAATCAGATCCACTCGATGGGCGTTCATCGCGGAGAACTGTACGTGGGCACTTGGCCACTCGGCAAGATCGCGGTGTTGCGTGACGGCAAATGGCGGGATAGCGGACATCCGGGGGACTCCACCGAAGTGATCGGCCTGGCTACTTACAACGGCACTCTCTATGCCGGGACCATTCCGCGCGCCGAAGTCTTCCGCTTCGGCGGCGGCACGGACTGGATCTCGATCGGGCGGTTGTTCGCTCCGCCCGGATTCAATCCGGTTCCGGTAGGCTCGACCGATGCCGCCGGAGTCGCCGACTGGTCGCGGTCGACGAGCCTCTCGGTATTCGAAGGAAAGCTTTTCGCGAGCACCGGAACCTGCTACCGCCGGATGGTCGAACCACCGCGGCCCGAGGAGACGCGAGGCAAAGTTTTTTCGATTTCGGCGGGGGCGAGCGTTATGCTGCATCGCGACATCGGCCCTGGCTGGAAGCATTTGGTTGCAACGCGGGACAACCAAAACCTCAAGCTTTACGTGGACGGGCAGCTCAAGGCCTCGGCGTCAGTTCGATCGCAAAGCGCCGGAACCCAAAACTTCGACGTCTCGAACAAGGAGCCGCTCCTGATCGGCTTTGGCCCGGTGGACTACTTCTCCGGGAAACTGCGAGAGGTGCGCCTCTACAACAAGGCAATCGGAACGGACGAGATCCGGCAGCTTGCCAGCCGCAAGAGCTATCGCTAAAGGCTTCGATCGTACATGGAACCTACCGTATCAAGACGGGCATTGTCCAGACGAGCGGCGTTTACCGCCACGGCTGGCCTGATCTCCCGGCGGCTTTCGGGGGAGGAGACGTTGCCGCCGGTCCGGGCCATTACCAAGGGGCCCAAGTTCCATTGGTTTGGATACTACGACAAGCTCCAGTTCGATCCCTCCTCGCGCTACGTGCTAGGCATGGAGTCCGACTTCGAAGGCCGCCAGCCCGAGCCGGGCGATCGAATCCGACTGGGAATGATCGATCTTGAAGACGGCGATCGCTGGACCACCCTCGCCGAGACCCGGGCTTGGTGCTGGCAGCAGGGCTCGATGCTGCAGTGGCTTCCCGGATCGAAGACGGAAGTGATTTTCAACGACCGCGAGAAGGACCAGTTCATATCGCACATCCTGAACGTCAAGAGCGGAAAAAAGCGCACGCTGCCAGGCCCGGTCTATGCGATCAGCCCCGACGCGAAGTGGGCCGTATCGACCGATTTCAGCCGGCTCCACGACGAGCGGCCAGGCTACGGCTACGCCGGAATCCCAGACCCGTACAAGGACGTGCCCGCTCCCCGCGAGACGGGAATCTGGCGGATGAATCTCAAAAGCGGCGAGCGGCAACTGATTGTCTCGGTTGCCGATGCGGCCCGAGTACCGCACAAACTGGGCGATTGGAAAGACTCCAAACAGAGGTTCAATCATCTGCTTTTCTCGCCCGGCGGCAGCCGGTTTTCCTTTCTCCACCGCCGTAATCAGGGTCCGAATCCCGACGCAGGCAGGGGGCGGATGTTCACCGCCAATCCCGACGGTACCGACCTGCATGTGCTCGACCCTTACGGACTGCCTTCCCACTACATCTGGCGCGATCCGAAGCACATTCTATGCTTCGCTCCGCACCCATCTCACGGCAAGCGGTTCTATCTTTATGAGGACCGGACGGAGAACACGGAGGTAGTCGGGCTCAATGAGATGACCCGCGACGGCCACTGCACCTATCTCCCGGGAAATCAATGGATATTGAACGACTGCTATCCGGACGAGCAGCGGCTCCAGCATCCTTATCTTTATCATGTGCCCTCGAAAAGGGTGTACCCGCTTGGACATTTCCTTTCCCCCGCAAACTACACGGGCCCCATACGTTGCGACACGCACCCGCGTTTCAGCCCCGACGGCCGAAAAGTGGTGATCGATTCGGCTCACGGGGGGAACGGCCGGCAGATGTATCTGATCGACATTTCGGCGATTGTGGCTGGATAGCCGGGTAGCGGGCGGGTGCGGGCTGGGCTAAACTTGTGATTGAAACGGAGCGCATGAGGGGAAACGACAATATGGTGGGGCCGCCGTCCGCCTCTGCGCAGGCGGGAAACGGCTCCGGCGCGGATTTGGACGTGCCCGTTCGATCGGGTACGCTTCGATCCCAAGTGGTGGATATACTCAAGCATGCGATCTTCTTTGGGAAGATGCAGCCGGAAAAGTTGCTGACGGAGCTGCCGCTCGCGAAGAAGCTGAAGGTCAGCCAGTCGACCATTCGAGAGGCTCTCGCCGATCTGGAACGCTACGGATTGGTGGTGCGCGTTCCGAATCGCGGTACCGTGGTCGCCAGTCTCTCGCGCGCCGATATCGAGAACCGGATGAGGGTGAGGCTGGTTCTGGAAGAGATGGCGTTCACGGAATCATGCCTGTTACTGGACGCGGCCGACATCCTCCACCTGGAGGGCTTGGCCCGGACCATTGATTCGCTGGCTGAGGCCGGAGACTCCATTCACGCCGGGGAGGCGGATCTGATCTTTCACCGCTACGTCTGGCGAAAGTCCGGAAATCCCGTCTTGTACCAAACCCTTGACGTACTGACCGTGCCGTTGTTCGCGTTCATGGGGGTGATGCTGAAGATGGCCGGGATCGAGCAGCAACCGACTCTGGCCCTGCCGCATCATCACCTGGTGGAAGCGTTGCGCCAGCGCGATCCGGAGCTGGCGCGTGAAGCGATCCGGGCTCACCTGCCGATCGCGGGCGGCAATGCCGGATGGGGCGCCAGTGCATACGCCGCGCTCGGCTCTCAGAAGTGTGCCATCGAGGGAATCGCAAAGGGCCCGATTCGCGCCCGCCAGGAACGTTACACTTGAGCCGGCGCGCGGGCGCTTCCGCATCAAGCGTTCGCCATCGCGACTATCGGAAGTATCGGACGTCGGGTGCGCGACATGGAAGTGGAAGAACGCCGCAACGTGACTTCAGGCGACGTGGACGTCGCGCAAATTCGGGCTCGTTTGGGCTGACAGGGCACGGCTGCGGCAATCCTTCCTCGTCGCAATGGCGGCGGATGGGGCTGAAGTAGCAAGTACGCCCAGATTCTTCCGCTTTTCCGGGGCAATCCCACAGGTCTCCACCTTCATGTCGCACACCCAAGCGCGATCTCGCGCAACTCTCGATCCGGCAAAAGCGTGTCCTGCCAAAATGGAACTACACAATTTCACAACAGATAACCCCAGATGTGAAGTAGTTCTTGGGCGGTTGCTTAGTAGGGTTCTTCGCTGTTTCATGTGGGTTGACATGACAGATCAAGTTTGCCTGCGATGAGGTAGATGATGCTGGCAAAGTTGCGGTTGGAGCGGTAGCCTCTGGCCTTTGCCTTGGCGGCCTGGACGAGGCTGTTAATGCCTTCGAGGATAC
>CAMDED010000230.1 GCA_945893365.1 Candidatus Sulfopaludibacter sp. SbA3
CGAATTGAGTCGCTTAAAATATGACCGAAGGGGTATCGGTTGGGTCATCTAAGAATATGACTGTGCGCTGGGGGTAGCGAGGTTTGCCAACCTCAAAGGATGGACATGCACTCACGCGAACAGTACCTGGAGCGGGTCCGGGAAGAGTACCGAAACGCGGACAAAAAGACCAAGACGCGGTTGCTGAATGAAGTCCGCAGGCGAACGCGACTGAATCGGAAGGTTTTGATAGGGAAGCTGGCACATCCGGCGGAACCGAAAGGCAAGAAGAAACGGGGGCCGCGCCGGCCAGTGTACGACAGCGCGGTGAAGACAGTACTCATCGAGCTATGGGAGATATTCGATTATCCCTGCGGGCAGCGGCTGAGGGCGGCGTTACGAAGCGAGGTCGAGCGGCTGCGCGAGAGCAAGGAAGTGAAGTGCAGCGATGAAGTGGCGGAGAAACTGGGAGAAGTGTCAGCCAAGACCATCGACCGATTGCTGGCGCGGGAGAAGGGGGTGCGAGGCCTGCGGCAGAACCGCAATCCGAGCGTGCACCCGCTGCTGTACCAGAAGATACCGGTGAAGGTGGCGGCGGAGTGGGATATGGCGGAGGTGGGCAATGTGCAGGTGGACTATGTGGCGCACTGCGGAGGTTCGACGGGAGGGGAATACTTGCATACGCTGTCGGCAGTGGACATCGCCACGGGGTGGTGGGAAGGAGAGGCGATCACGGGACGTTCGCAGCAAGCGACGAAGGACGGATTGGATTCGATCCGGGAGCGGCTGCCGTTTCGGATTCTGGAGATCCATCCCGACAACGACACGGGGATGATCAACGATCTGATGTGGCGGTACTGCCGGAAGGCGCGGATCAAGATGTCGCGATCGCGCCCATACAAGAAGAACGACAACGCGTGGGTAGAGCAGCGCAACTGGACCCACGTACGGAAGATGGTGGGATATCAACGCATGGATACGACGGGCGCGCTGCTGATCCTGCGGGAACTGTACGCCAGCCTGACGGTGTACAAGAACTTCTTCCAACCGGCGATGAAGCTGAAAGAGAAGGTGCGGGTAGGCGGCAAGATCCACCGCAAATATGAGGAACCCCAGACACCTTATCAACGCCTGCTGGCATCGGAGCAGATCTCGAAGGCAGCCTGCAAGCGTCTTCTTAAGCAGTACGAGTCGTTAAATGCGGCGGCGCTGCGGCGGCAGATCGAACAGTTGCGGACACGACTGTTTCAGTACCTGGAGGACAACCAGAACGGCGTGCCTGCCGGCGCCAGGCGCCACGGCCCGGCGATCCGGATCGGCCGCTCCGTGCAGGGCAATGCGAAAGCTCCGGAGGAAAACAGGAAGGAAGCCGGGCGAAAAAGCCGCCCGGCATCATCGCTTTTGAAGTCCAAGGCCTCAGCTCCTCAGAGACTTCACCAAAGAAAGGAAAGTTGAAAACGCAAAACAAAACCCTCTCTGGCGGCCATTTTGGCCGCCCACAAGAGGGCTTGATACCGATGCTTTCTTCGGAGCCAGCCCCGTCGTCGCCTCGGCCTTGGACCTCCGCGCGGGCGCGACCCCGACGGAGATCCATACACTACCAAAAGAGCAAAGCCCCCTCGCGCACAGTCATATTCTTAAATGACCCAACCGAGCCCATTTCGGTCATGTAGTTAAATGACTTGACACGTTCGCAGTCTTGTCTCATGCAAGCTCGGGACCGGCTGAATCGGTCGCGCCGGGACGCCTGCGCGCCGCGCTTCGCCCAACTGCCAACCATTACGCTCGAAATCGTACTACATTGATGTGGATGAGAACTTCACCCTTGTTCGCGCTGGTCGCGCTTGTATCGCCCCTGTTCGCCCAATCGGGTCCGCGCATTTTCCTGATCACCGACGCCGAGGGCGTCGCGGGCGTCTGCCGCCAGGACCAGACCGACCCGAAGGATGCGGAGATGCGCCAATTGCTGACCGGCGAGATCAACGCGGCTGTCGACGGCTTCCTCGCCGGCGGCGCAAGCGAGGTCCTTGTATGGGACGCCCACGACGGCAGCCAGACGCTTTCCGCGCTCACCATTCATCCGCGCGCCAAGCTGCTCATGGGCGGGCTTGGCATCACCATGCTGATGGAGCGCGGCTACTCGGCCATCGCGTTTCTCGGCCAGCACGCGCGGGCCAACGTAAAGGCCGGCGTCATGGCGCACAGCTACAGCTCGCTCGGGATCCAGAACATGCGGATGAATGGAAAGCCCGTGGGCGAGATCGAAACCCGCGCCGCGCTTGCAGGCGCGTTCAATGTGCCTACCATCTTTCTCGCGGGCGACCAGGCGGCGGCGGAGGACCTGCGCGCGATCGTGCCGGACGCCGAGATGGCGGTCGTGAAGGAAGGTATCGCCTATTACACCTGCATTTCGCTCTCAGCCCAGGCCGCCCGCGATCTGATTCGCGACCGGGCGAAGGCATCCATGGCCAAGATCGGGAAAATCAAGCCGTACAAGCTGGACGGCCCCGTCACCCTCGAAGTAGAGTACTCGACGCGGCACTCGATGGCGATCGACGCGGGCCTCGCGGAGGGCGCGGCGGTTGTCGATCCACGCACCATCCGCTTCAGCGGCAAGAATTTCATGGAAGCCTGGACTCGCTCCCGCGCTCGTTAGAATATCCGCAAAGCAAGCCTATCGCAAGTACTTCTTCAACTCGGGGAAAAGTAGCGCCTTGATTTCCGGCTTGTCCAGGTCCGCCTTCGTAATCACGACCGCCTGAAGATCTATACGCTTTGGCGGCGTTTTGCCGTTAAGCTTGTCGACCACGGTGCGCACCGCTTCGAAGCCCATCTTGAACGGGTCCTGCGCCACCATGGCGTCGATTACGCCGGAGAGAACGTCTTCGGTCATCCCGTCGCTCGTGTCGAAGGCGACCAGCTTGGTTTTCCCGGCAAGGCCTCTCGCTTTGAACGCCTGCGATGCTCCCACCGAGCTCGGCTCGGCGGACGCGAACATCCCGGCAAGATCCGGATTCGCCGTCAGCATGTTCTCCGCCGCGGCCATGGCTTTCGCGCGGTCCGACATGCCGAACTGCCGCGCCACCACCTGGATGTTCGGGAACTCCTTCGCCATCGACTCGTCGAAGCCGCGCTCGCGATCCATGGTGGAAACGCTGCCGGGCGCGTTCATCACGACAGCCACTTTGCCCTTCTTGCCGACTAGTTCCGCCAGCTTTCGGGCGGCCAACTGACCCGCCGCGTAGTTGTCGGTCGCGACGAAGGTCATGAAATTCGTCGAGTCGAGCCCGGAATCGAAAACCGTGACGGGTATGCCGGCAGCGACGGCGCGGTCGATCGAGCCGATGAGAGCGTTACGGTCCTGCGCGGCGACGGCCATTCCGTCGACGTGGCGCGCCACCATCGAATCGACAATCTGGATCTGCCGCGCGTACTCTGTTTCCCCCAGCGTGCCGTTCCACAGAATCTCGACGTTGAACTCCTGGCCCGCGGCGAGCGCGCCCGCCTGAACGGTTTGCCAGAATAAATGGGACGTGCCCTTTGGAATGACGGCGATCACTTTCCGATGCGAGCGGTTGCAGGAGGAAAGCAGGGTCAGGAAAAGCAACCCGGCGAAAAGCGCGCGTGTCCAAACGGTTCGGGGAGTCATGGCGAGACTTTCAATTGTACTCGCAAGCGGATGCGCCCCGGGCTCGGCGCAACCGGAAGACGACACGACCCGTCGTCTTGACGTCCGGTTTCTCAGTCGCCGCGCCTGCCGCCATTCACAGCGCCCGCCGCAACCTGTCGACCCACTTCTTCGGCAAAGCCCGCTTGGCGGATGCGCCCGCCGGACCCGCGGCGACGAATTGCCGCACTACGATGCCCGCGCGCGCCTGATCCTTCGAAGCGGTAACCCGGATCTCAAACGGCCCGCTGTCCTTGTTAAGACGCATGCCGTTGACGGAGGCGCGCCCGTTTGCGGCGCTAATCGCAATGTCCGTGCGCAATCCGTTGGCGAAGACGCCGCCCGGACCCTCTTCCGGAAGAAGGAAACTGACGGCCGCCTCCTTGACCGGCTGCCCGGTTTCGTCCGTGACCTCAATCGTCAGAGGCCTCCCGCTTCGCGATGCGGCTGGGTGAACTGCGCCATCGCCTTCGACGGCTCGCAGACGAATGATCGCGGTTTGCGCGCATAGCGAGCCGGAGATCGTGCCCACAATGGCAAGCTTGATCAGGCTGCGGCGCGAAGCAGGATGCATGTAATGTTATCGGGGCCGCCCAATTGCCGGGCCGCCTCGACGAGCAAGCCGCATTTCTTCTCGAGAGTTTCCGCGCCCTCGAGAACGCTCTCGATGACATCCTCGCCGACGACGCCGTGCAGGCCGTCGGTACAGAGCAGGATTTGTGCGCCCGGCTTCAGGCGCAGAGAGTAATAGTTGATGGCGAGCGGCGCGCCGAGTCCCACCGCCATCGTCAACACGTGGCGCATGGGATGCGTGCGGAGCGACTCTTCGTCGATGCCCAGCGGGCGCCCGACTTCGGCGACCCAGGTCTGATCTTCCGTGATAGCGTGCAGACGATTGTCGTCGAACAGATAAGCCCGGCTGTCGCCGACGCTTGCGATCGCCACATCCTCGCCCACTTCGAGCGCCGCGACCAAGGTCGTCCCCATGCCCGTTTTTTCGCGGTTGAGCGTGGCGGATTCGCGGACTTTCCGGTTCGCCTCCTCAATTGCCATGAGCAGAACCTGCGTATCGCGCCGCTTCGACGCCCGGACGGATTCAACCACGGTCTGTGAGGCCATTTGCGATGCTTCCTCGCCCGCCGACGCCCCTCCCATTCCATCCGCGATGACGTAGAGGCCGGCGTCGGACGCGAGGAGGAAGCAGTCTTCGTTATTCGCCCGGACACAGCCGCGATCCGTCAGTCCGTAAGATTCCAGCATCCACGCTCCATCAAAGAGACAACCTCAATCCTAGTTGCATCACGCGGCCCTCGTTGAGGGTGTTGGTTATTTTACCGAAAGCGGAGGCGTTGAAATTCCGTTGCGGCTCGTCGAACTGAGGGTGATTGGTGAGATTGATCGCCTCGGCGCGGAAGCTGAGCGCATGCTCTCCGCGGGCGCCCAGCCGCCACTGCCGCAAGAGGGCGGCGTTGAAATTCGCGATTCCCGCCTTCCGGAACGTTCCCCGTCCGAGCGAGCCGCGGTCCTGCCCGGCCTGAATGAAGCCGAACCGGTCGCGCCGGAGTATTTGCGGAGTTACAGTGGGATTCGAAAGCGTCTTGCCGAGAATGGAAGGGTCGAGGATGTTGGGACGGTCGCTCGGTCCGCCATCGACATTGCCGAATCCGGGCGAATCGGACCCCACGTAGAGAGTGAGGGGCGTGCCGGATTTCAGCATGCCCGCGCCGGACAACTGCCAGCCGCCGGCGATTCGTCCCAGCCAGGTCTGTTGTTGAAACTTAGGCAAATCGTAGGAGTAATAGAGAGACAAGGCGTGAGTGGAATCGAAGTTACTCAGACCTTTCCGATCTTTCGCGGATTCGTATTGCCACTGGCTTCGGCTGCGCGATTGGTCGCGGTTGGCGGCGGTGGAGGTGTAATCGCTTCCCTCGTCGATCGACTTGCTGAACGTGTAGACGATTCCCCCAGCGAAGCCTTTGTGCAAAATCCGCTCGAAGGAGACTTGCCCGGCATCCATGTACGCGATGCCTCCGTTCAAAACGGTCTTGACTTCGTAATAACGGGGATCGGGACGGCGCTGATCGATCGTGGCGGTGATGAGCGGCACTCCTGGAACCGGCTCGGCGCGATTCTGAATGTAGACGTTTAGCCCCTTGAAAGAGCGGCTGCCCACATACGAAGTGCGGAACATGTACCTTTGCCCTACGCGGCGCTCGAACGCGAGGTTGTACTGGTGCGAGTAAGGCGACACCATGTCGGGAGAAAACAAAGTGGGCGAGCTGCGGATGTTCGGATTGTCAAGGTCGACTCCGGCGAGCGGCTGAAGCAGGTCCGGCGACTGGATCTGCAGATACCGGACATGGGGGAGATTGTAGCGAATCTGCTGATACGTCACCGGCAGGATCTGACCGAAAGACACCGTATAGCTTGTGCGCATGACCCACTCGCGGCCGATACGATAAGCGATCGCAAACCGCGGGCTGAAGTTATTGCAGTCGCAGTGGTATGGAAGGCGCTCCCGGTTATTTACTTCCGTGGGCGCGGTGACCAGATTGTAACGCAAGCCGTAGTACAACTGGAGCCGGCTGCTTACCTTCCACTGATCGGCGGCGAACCCATTAACTTCCCAGTTACGGAAACCCCGAGCCATGGGGCCCAGCGTGACTTCGTACTGGCTGGGAGTTCCCATGCGCAGGTTCTCGATGGCCGTGCGTCCGTAGTTACTGATAAACCATAACAGGCCGCGCTGATTGTTGGTCTCCGTGCCGTTCAGTTGGTAGCGGTAGAAGTCACCGCCCCAAGTCAGGACATGCCGGCCGCCCGAAACGGCTTTTCGAAACACGGCGCCGCCGCGGTAAGTGTTGGCCGCGCGGTCGATGGGGTATTCGGAATCGGGACCGAGTTCTTCAATCTGGTAGCCCATGCGCACGCGCGGTCCAACCGCGTTCGGCTCTGGGCGTAGATTGGATTTCGCTCTCGTGAACCCAACGCCGAAAGCCGCGTCGGACGAGGCTGAGAACTCGCGGCGGTAGGTAATGCGGGCGCGGTGCCCATGAATCTCCGTATCGGGATTCTGACCGGCGACGAGCTGGAATGCATGTACGGTCTGGCGGGAGATAGCGTGCGACAGACTCAGCCGGCCGCGGCCGAGATCGCGATCCAGGCGCAGATTAGCATCGAGCTCATCAATGGTTTGCGGCGCGTTCGTGTTCAGCGCGCGCTCGTCGAAGTCGGTGCGATTCGGAAGCGTGGCCGGATAGGCCGCCAGGAAACGCTGGACAACGGCGCGGATGGCGGGATCGGTCGCGAGCGGGGTGCGCTCGGAGGGCAGTGGGACCAGTACGTTGCCGTTCACCATGCCCCGGATCTTCCGGTTGGTGACGCCACCGGTAAGAGATCCAAGTCCCTTGATGTTCCCCGAGAAGCGTCCGCCGTACTGATTCTGCCGCGACGGCAGCAGGCCTCCAACCTGAAAGAACGCGCGCGCGTTGAAGACGCTGTTCTGCAGAGTTTCGAAAAGTTCGCCGTGCCATTGGGTGACGGAGGGTGCCGGCCGAAGAACGCTGAGCTCGGCGGCCGGACGGCCATGTTCCGACGTATAGGTATTGACTTCGGCGGGGGGCTGAGTGACCGCCGTGACATTGTCGCCCAGGCGGATGCCCACCTCTTTTTGAGCATTGGTATCGATGCGGCTGAAGAAGACGTTTTCGTTTCGCTGGGCGGCGGCATTACGCTGCGGCGGAGCCGGCGGCCGGTTTTCGGATGGCTTGGTGTCGGGCTTTGGCTGCGCGGCGGCGGTGGCCGCCAGGAATACGGCGGCACAGAAGGGACGAAAAAGCATCGAATAATCCAATCTAACACGTACCGGGAGAGGTTTTCGTTTGAGCCGCCACTTCTCCTTCTACCTGCCCGGCTTGAATCACCGGGTCGGGAGGCTCCGCGTACGCTTCGCGGTGTCGTGCATCCGCGCCCATCAGCGATTCCGCAACCAGTTTTTTTAACCATCCGAAACATCTGATTCCAATGCTGTTTTGGCAGTAGCGGCTCAAAGAGCATATTCGCATTGTGTTTTTCCTCTTGCTTTCCTCGCCGGTCTTGTATGATATGTGGTACAAGACATGGCTGATCCCTTCAACCGCGCCAAACTCTCCGCTCAGGAGCGCAGTTTCCGCTCCCGCATTGCCCAACTCGCTTCCGGCCAGTGGTTTCTTCGCGGTACTCTTTCCGATCGCACCAGCAAGTGCGGCAAAC
>CAMDED010000231.1 GCA_945893365.1 Candidatus Sulfopaludibacter sp. SbA3
CCGTTCGACGAGCCGATGTTCGCGCGTACCCGCTCTTGCCCACTGCCGTAAAGTCTGCTCTTCTTCAGCGGTCAAGGAAACCACAGCCGGTTGGCTCATAGTTCATGATTGCAGACTTCGCTGATTTCTGCAAGTAGGTACTAGCTCAGTTTCGCGATCAGGTCTTTGATCTTGCCTTCCTCGTCCTTTTGGGGATTGCTACGCAAGGCCGTCTGGAGTTCCTTGAGCGCCTTGACCTTGTCGCCCTTCTGACTCAGCGCCATGCCCAAGTGGAACCGGAAGGTAGCCCGGTTCGGCTGATTCTTGACCAGCTCCTGGAAGACTTCGAGGGCGTTGTCCGTCAGGTTCTTCTTCAAGTAGATCCAGCCGAGCGTATCGGCGATCTCATGGGCCTGCGGGAGCTTCTGGCGGGCGCGCTTCGCGTAAGTGAGCGCCTGATCCAGATCGCCGCCCGATTCGGCGACGATGAAGGCAAGGTTGTTCAGCGCAACGGCGTTGTCCGGGTCGAACTTTAAGGTCTGCTCGTAGTTCTTCCGCGCCTCGGCCTTGTTGCCGACGCCGTCGTGCATCATCCCGAGGCTAACCCAAATGTTCCCGTTTTGGGGAGTGACGATTTTGGCCTTCTCGAGAGCTTCGATGCCGGACTTGTAATCGCCCTTGCGCCGGTAGGATTCGCCGAGGCGCATCAGAACTTCGCCCTGAGCCCGCGGATTCTTCTCGAGGCCCACCAGGAGCGTCTTGAATTCGCCGATCGCGAGATCGTACTTGCCTGCGCGGACCGCGGTGTTGCCCAGCGCCAGCCTAAGCTCGAGCCGGCCCGGCGCTTTCTTGACTTCATCGGTCAAAAGCTGTATGCCCTTGTCGAACTGGTCCTGCACCGCGTAGGTTTCAACGGCGCCCAGTAAGCCCCTCGCATTGGCGGGGTTCGCCTGATAGGCCTTCATGTAGGCCGCTTCGGCTTCCTTGAACTTCCGCTCGGCCAGATTAAGCGTGCCGACCTGGAACAGGATATCCGGACTATTCGGCGTTGCGGCGGTCAAGGCGTCGAGCACGGCCCGGGCGTCGCTGAATCTGCCGAGACTCATCAGGGCGCCGGCCTTGATCGACTTCGCGCCCGCGTTGTTCCGGTCGAAAGTGAGAATATCGTCGCAGCTCTTCAGCGCCGCTTCGAACTCTCCGCGCGCCGTCTGCAGCTGCGCCAGCCCAAGACGCGCCGGCACGTAATCCGGGCGAATCCGGATGGCTTCCACATACTGCTTCCGGGCCAGCTCCCACTCCTCCTTCATGGCATGGGCGCGTCCCAGATTGTATCGGGCGACGACGTTGTCCGGACCTTGATTTACCACGCTCTGCAACTGCGGAATGGCGTTCTGAAGGTCGCCCTTGTCGAGCAGCAGAGAAGCGCGCAGGCCCAGCGACTCGTTGTCTTTGGGGTTGTCTTTCAGGATCGCTTCGTTGACCTGGGCGGCCTCGGCGATCTTACCCTGCGCGGCGAGCACTTCGATAATTCGCTTCTGGTATGCGCTCTTGGACTTCGCGTTGGCGCGCATCCCTTCCTCATACTGTCGAATGGCTTCTTCGCCGTCGCCGATCCGGAAGTAGAAGTCGCCGACGCGCTCGAAGACTTCGGGGCTGTCCTTGGCGAGTCCCTTGAACTGCTGCAGCGATTTCACCATGTCCTCGCGGCGCCCCGCGCGATAGTAGTGCGCGGCGAGCATGGTGCGGAAGTTCAGCGCCTTGGGGTTGTTGGCGATGGCGGTCTTCAGCACCTCTTCGCCCTCGTTGCCGCGATTGAGGCGCGCGAGAAGCGAGTATAGATCCGTATAGGCGCCGGACGCGTCTTTCACACGCGAGATCAGCGTACGGTAATGTTTTTCGGCCTCGGGATAACGGCCCGCCACGATCAGACTCCGGCACAAGCTGTACACCAGCGGCGGCTGGTCCGGATTTACGCTATTTGCGATTTCAAAAGCGCCGATCGCCTCGTTGAGTTTCGCCTTCGCGCGTTCCATGTCGGCCTTCTTGACGAGTTCCTGCACGTTCACGAGCGCCAGCTCCGCCTTGAGGCGGTTGCCGTCGTAAGACCGCGGATCCTTCTTCAGCAAGTCCTCGGTCGTCGCGGCAATTTCATCCCTCTCCTTGACCAGAGGCGCGCCTCCCGCGCTCGCCCCCGAGAGGAAGTACGCCAGATAGATTTCCGCAAGCCGGATCTGAGCGTCCCGCTTCTGCTTCGCCGATTCCGGCGGAAGCAGTTCGATGGACCGGCGGAAATCCCGCACCGCCGGCCCGAACTGCTGCAGCTTGATCGCGGTCAGCGCGTTCCTGTAATACGCCTCTCCGTACTTCGGATCCTTCTGGATGGCGTTCCGGTACATGATGGAGGCTTCCCGGAACTTACCGTTGTCGAAATAGCGGTTTCCGTTTTCGAGATACTTCTTCTTGACCACGTTGGGGTCGCGGTTGCATGAAATCAGGACTGCCGCCAGCAGGACTGGATAGACAAGTTTGCGTGTTCGCATGGGCACCTCAGAGACGCACTGCTCTACATGTACAACTTCACCACAATTCGACAGGCCCCGCAATGGTCCGGGACCTAGTACTAGTAGGCCGCGCCCGCGAAGTGAACATCGTCTAGGAGAAGGCGGGCGGCGCCTTCGGGTCCGCGGCCGGAAGATAAGGTTGCGTAGCAGCACGCTCGGGAACCGCGGACCATCCGGTTACCCGTCCGGCGGTCGCCGCCGCGCATTCCGGGAACGGCCGAATTTGAGTTGGTTCTTCGGCCGCGCCGGTGGGGGGTGTGGTATATCTTAAGGGCAAGGTACCGCCCATTGTGAGATACGCCGCTATCGATCTTTTCGCGCTATTCGCGGTGGGAACCGCGCTCGCCGCGCCTGTCGACTACAACCGGGAGATTCGTCCAATCCTTTCCGACAAATGCTTCTCCTGTCACGGACCGGACGAGAAACAGCGTCAGGCTGGGTTGCGGCTCGACACCATGGATGGGGCCGCGCGCGTCGTCCAGCCCGGCACCAGCGCAAACAGCCGGTTGTTCCAGCGGATCAACGCCGAAAAGCCTGCGCTGCGCATGCCTCCCACGGCCGCTGGACCGGGACTAACCAAGGCACAGATCGACACGATCGCCCGGTGGATCGATCAGGGGGCGCGATCGGAATCGCACTGGTCTTACGTTCCGCCGCGCCGGCCGTCCCTTCCGGAGACCAAGAACCGGTCCTGGCCGAGGAACGCCCTCGACCGCTTCGTTTTGGCGCGGCTGGAGAAGGAAGGCCTGCGCCCCTCTCCCGAGGCGGCGAAGGCGACGCTGCTGCGAAGGGTGACCTTCGATCTGACCGGACTTCCGCCGGCGCCGGCCGAGGTAGACGCGTTTCTTGGGGACAAATCTCCGGGCGCTTACGAGCGCGTGGTGGACCGGCTGCTTTCTTCTCCGCGGTACGGCGAGCGCATGGCCATGCAGTGGCTCGATCTGGCGCGCTACGCCGATACGCACGGCTTCCACATCGACAGCCATCGCGACATGTGGCCGTGGCGGGACTGGGTGATCTCGGCCTTCAATAAAAACCTTCCCTTCGATCGGTTCACCATCTGGCAACTGGCGGGCGACCTGCTGCCGGAAGCCACGCGCGAGCAGAAGCTCGCCACCGGCTTCAACCGCAACCACATGATCAACTTTGAAGGCGGCGCGATACCGGAGGAATACCAGACCGAGTATGTGGTCGATCGCGTGGACACGACCGCGACCGTCTGGATGGGCATGACGATGGGCTGCGCCCGCTGCCACGACCACAAGTACGACCCTATCAAACAGAAGGATTTCTATAGGTTTTTCGCCTTTTTCAATACGATTCCCGAGCGCGGTCTCGATGGGCGCACCGGGAACGCCGAGCCCTTCTTACCGCTGCCGACGCCGCCCGAGGAAGCGCGCCTCGAGTCGCTAACGGCGCAAATCATCGCGCGAGAGGAGTCCCTGACGGAAGAGGCGACGGCGGCGGCAATGTTCGGAACGTGGGAGAAAACCCGCGCCGGAACGCTGCCCGAGCCGCCGAGAGCCGGGCTGACCGCGCACTACGAGCTGGACGGGCATCTGGCCGACACCTCCGGTTTCTACCGGCACGCGAACGTACCGACCGCGACCTACGGTCCGGGACAAGTGGGGCAGGCCGCTACGTTCGACGGAGAGGAGGACGTGACGCTCGGACACCCGCTCGATTCGAAGCGCCCGTTTTCACTCGCGCTCTGGATCAACTCCAGCGCCTTGAAGGAAACGGCCGTCTTGAGGGGCGGCGGATTTGAACTCGGTTACGACGAATCGGAAGTGCTGATAGCGGGGCTTAAACGCGGGGCGCGGATCGTCTTTCGCGTCGACGCCCTTGGAGTTCGAACCAAAGAGAGGTTCGCGCAGAGGGTTTGGAGTCAGGTGACGGTGAACTACGACGGATCGGGCAGCGTGTCCGGTTTGAAGCTGTTCGTGGACGCAAAGCCTGTCGAAGTGGAAGCGTTCGGCGGCCTCGCGAAAGCGGCCCGGCCCTATAAGGGGCAGCTTGACGACGTGCGATTCTACAACGGCCAACTGGATCGGAATGAGATCGCCACGCTCGCGATTCATCTGCCGGTCCGGTCGGCCCTCCTGGCGTCCACGGCGAAGCTCTCGAAGGCCCAGAGAAAAGACCGCACGGAGAAGCTGCGAGAGTATTTCCTCACCTACGATGCGCCGGAAAGCCTGCGCGCGCTCTATGCGGAGTTGAAGGAGCTGGAGGCCGGCAAGGCCGAGCTCGACAGAGCGGTTCCATCGAGCATGGTGATGAAAGAAATGCCCGGGCCGCGCGACACGTGGGTTCTCGGGAGGGGAGATTACCGGAATCACGGCGAGAAGGTGACGCCCGGCGTCCCGGCAAGTCTGCCTCCTCTTCCCGCGGGCGCGCCGCAGGACCGCCTGGGCCTGGCGCTGTGGTTGACCAGTCCCGCGCATCCGCTCACGGCGCGCGTGGCGGTGAACCGGTATTGGCAGATGTATTTCGGCACGGGCATTGTCGAGACGGCCGAGGATTTCGGCTCGCAAGGCGGCGCGCCCAGCCACCCCGAGCTGCTCGACTGGCTGGCGACGGAATTCGTCGGGAGCAAGTGGGATGTGCGGGCGATGCAGCGGCTGATTGTGACGTCGGCCACCTATAGGCAGTCGTCTCGGATTCCGCCGGAGCTGCTTGAGCTCGATCCGCAGAACCGCCTTCTGGCGCGCGGACCCCGATTCCGCTTGCCCGCGGAGATGGTGAGGGACAGCGCCCTTGCGGCCAGCGGCCTTCTTGTAGAGCAACTGGGTGGCCGGAGCGTAAACCCCTACCAGCCGAAAGGATTGTGGGAGGAACTGGCTTTCGGCGATGTGTTCTCGGCGCAGACATACGTTCCGGGAACCGGCAGCGATTTGTACCGGCGCAGCATGTACACGTTCTGGAAGCGCACGTCGCCGCCGCCTTCTCTGACGGCCTTCGACGCACCGGATCGCGAAAAGTGCACGGCGCGCCGGGCGCGCACGAACACCCCTTTGCAGGCGCTGATCCTGATGAACGACCCGACGTACGTAGAGGCCGCGCGTGGGCTTGCCCAGCGAATGATGACCGAAGGCGGACCCGACGCGGGGAGCCGAATCAACTACGGTTTTCGCCTCGCGGCATCGCGAAAACCGGAGCCGCGCGAGGCGCAGATCTTTCGCGATATGGCTGAAGTACAGACCGCTGAGTTCCGTAAGGACAAGGATTCCGCCATGAGCTTGCTGGGGGTCGGCGAATCGAAGGCCGATCCGAAGCTCGACCGGAGCGAGCTGGCGGCCTGGACAACGGTCGCGAGCATGATCCTGAACCTGGACGAGACGATTACGAAGGAGTAGTGGACTTGAGCGAAGCCGCTTTAAGCAAACCAGCGCATTACGCGAAACGCCTCGACGAGACGCGCCGGCAGTTCTTCGCGCGCGGGGCGACTGGGATAGGCGGCGCGGCGCTTGCGAGCCTCCTCAATCCGAACCTTTTCGCCGCCACGGGAGCGCCGGCCGGGCTGCCGCATTACGCGGCCAAGGCCAAACGAGTCATTTTCCTCCATCAATCGGGCGGACCCTCGCAGCTCGATCTGTTCGATTACAAGCCAAAGCTGAAAACGTTTCAGGGAACGGATCTTCCGGATTCGATCCGCCGCGGCCAGCGAATCACCGGGATGACGTCCGGCCAGAGCTCGTTTCCGGTGGCGTCCTCGATTTTCAAATTCGCGCGGCATGGAAAGTCCGGCGCGTGGTTGAGCGAATTGCTGCCGCACACGGCGAAGATCGTCGACGACATCTCGATCGTCAGGACGATGCACACCGACGCGATCAATCACGACCCCGCCATTACGTTCATTCAGAGCGGAAGCCAGCAGCCCGGACGGCCTTGCATGGGGGCTTGGGTGAGCTACGGGTTGGGGAGCGACAACCGGAATCTGCCGGCGTTCGTGGTTCTGATCTCCCAATCGAACACGCCCAACAACGATCAGCCGCTGTTCTCGCGGCTGTGGGGAACGGGGTTTCTACCGTCGAATCATCAGGGAGTGAACTTCCGGTCGAGCGGAGATCCGGTGCTCTATTTGTCGGATCCCCCCGGCATTGGAAAAGAGACGCGGCGGCGCATGCTCGACGGCATGGAGAAGCTCAACCGCATGCGGGCGGAGGCGTACGGCGATCCGGAGATCGACACGCGCATCGCGCAGTATGAGATGGCTTACCGAATGCAGACTTCGGTGCCCGAGTTGATGGACCTTTCGAAAGAGCCGGACAAGACGTTCGAGATGTACGGCCCGGATTCGCGGAAACCGGGGACCTATGCGGCGAATTGTCTGCTAGCCCGGCGTCTGGCCGAGCGGGGCGTCCGTTTCGTCCAGCTTTATCACCGCGGCTGGGATCAGCATGCGGAATTGCCCAGCCATTTGCCGATGCAGTGCAAAGGCACGGACCAGCCTTCAGCCGCGCTGATTCTGGACCTGAAGCGGCTTGGCCTTCTCGAAGAAACGCTGGTCGTATGGGGCGGAGAGTTCGGCCGCACCGTTTATTGCCAGGGAAAACTCACCGAGACGAACTATGGGCGCGACCATCATCCGCGATGCTTCACGATGTGGGCGGCCGGCGGCGGCATCAAGCCCGGCGTGGTGATGGGCGAAACCGACGATTACTGTTACAACATCGTGGAAGAGCCCGTGCACGTGCACGATCTGCAGGCGACGATGCTGCATTGTATGGGAATTGACCACACCAAGTTGACCTACAAGTTCCAGGGGCGGCATTTCCGTCTGACGGACGTGCACGGGAACCTGGTCTCGAAGCTTTTGGCCTAACCTGTTATACTCTCGAAACAGGTATGGCGAACCCAAAGTATACAGTCTCGGACAGGCCGGTCCAGGTAGCGGAGCTGGTTTCGACGCTCGAGGATGGAACCAAGGTCAAGCGGCGCTTCCCCCGCATGCGCGCGTGCAATGAGAAGGGCGAGAAGGACAAGCTCTGCGCCGGACACCTGAAGCGCTGGTTCTTCTTTGGAGACGACGTGAAGCGGAAGTTCGGCGAGAATGCGGAAATCTACCGCTGCGAACGCTGCAAAACGTTGTACCTGCCAAGCCTGGAAGAAGAGCCGCGGACCGGCACGCTCAGCTGGTAGGAGTTCGAACTCCGGCAGAGCCGCCTGGAGGTAGCGTCTCTAAGATCGGCTGCCTTCTCTAACAGCCCGTGGTAGAAGTGCCTAGATTTCGGAACCAAACCTGCCGGGCGACTACGGGGCGCAGATAGAAAATGTAAAGCAAGGTTCGCAGAAGGCCGTGAAGTTAGACCAAGTCGCGCAGATTGACGTCCAGGTGGTCTGAACGTG
>CAMDED010000232.1 GCA_945893365.1 Candidatus Sulfopaludibacter sp. SbA3
CCGTCGCTGCCCCTGTCTACGCTTCGGACCGCACCTTACGATGCGCTCCGCAAGACTCGGGGTCAGGATGGATTCGCTCCTCCTTTCCTGCCGGACTCTTTCATTCCTTATTGCATGCCGGTTTATCCCGGCGCTCCGCCTGCCCCACCCAGCATGTGGCAAGGCCCCACACCGGCTGGCAGGCCGGCAATTGCAGCAGTTGTTTCCCGGACAACATGACCGAAGCGCCGCCCGTAAATAGTTTGTTTGCAATGCTTGTCGAATAGATTTAGGTCAACATGACGAGTTGAGGCAGTCGGCGCAAAATACGCTATCATGGAAAGAACCATTCGGCGCGCACCGCGGACCCCAAGGTAGTGCGCTCAGACCGGCATCCGTCATGTTCGACAATCTATCGGATAAATTACAGCGCGTTTTCAAGAACCTGCGGGGCGAAGGGCGCCTCTCGGCCGAAAACATGGAGACCGCTCTGCGCGAAATCCGCGTGGCGCTACTCGAAGCCGACGTAAATTTCCGGGTTGTCAAACAGCTCATCGAAGCCATCAAAGTGAAGGCCATGGGCGAGGAAGTGCTTGCCGCCCTTTCGCCTTCGCAGCAGGTCATCAAGATCGTCAAAGAAGAACTGACGAAGATGCTGGGGAGCCACGAGTCGAAGCTCCGGTTTTCGAACGATCCTCCCACCGTCATGCTGATCGTGGGGCTCCAGGGATCGGGCAAAACCACCTCGACCGGTAAACTCGCCCGCTGGCTTTCGAAGAACGGGCACTCGCCCCTGATGGTCTCGGTGGACGTCTACCGGCCGGCTGCGCGCGACCAGCTGCGCATCGTCGCCCGGGACCTCAAACTGCCCGTTTACGAAGGGGCGCCCGGCGAGACGCAGCCGATCGACCTTGCGCGATCCGCCCGCCGCGAGGCGGCGCAATCCGGGCGCGATGTGGTTCTGGTCGATACCGCCGGGCGCCTGCACATCGATGCAGCCCTGATGACCGAACTGGGGCAGTTGAAGGAGCTGCTTTCGCCGGTCGAAATCCTCTTCGTCGCCGACGCCATGACCGGCCAGGACGCGGTCAAGTCCGCCGAGGAATTCCACAAACAGTTGGGCATCACCGGCGTGATTCTCACGAAGATGGACGGCGACGCGCGAGGCGGCGCGGCCCTCTCCATACGCAGCGTGACCGGTCAGCCGCTCAAGTTCGTCGGCGTCGGCGAGAAATCCGACGCGCTCGAACCGTTTTATCCGGAGAGAGTCGCCTCGCGCATTCTGGGCATGGGCGATATCCTCTCCTTCATCGAAAAGGCCGAAGAAGCCATCGACAGGAAGCAGGCCGCCGAGATGCAGCGGAAACTCATCGAGAACGAGTTTACGCTGGAGGATTTCCGCGACCAGTTGAAGCAGCTGCGCAAACTCGGCCCCCTCGAATCGATGCTTTCGATGATGCCTCAGGTCGGCATCATGAAAGACCTCAAGAATGTAAAAGTAGACGAAAAAGAGATTACGCGCGTGGTGGCGATTATCGACTCGATGACGCCGCGCGAACGCGACAATCACATGATCATCAACGGCGCCCGCCGCAGAAGGATCGCCAAGGGCAGCGGCACCTCCGTCCAGGACGTGAACCAGCTGCTCAAGCAGTATACGCAGGCCCGGAAAATGATGAAGACCTTTTCCGGCGGATTTATGGGCAAGAAACTAGGTAAACTGAAGTTGCCTCTGTTTTAAGGAATCAGAGAGAACAATGCTACGAATTAGAGAGAACAAATGTTAATGATTCGCCTGGCGCGGTTTGGCGCCAAGAAGAAGCCGTTTTATCGCGTCGTCGTGATTGAGAAGGGACGCGCCCGCAACAGCCGGAGCCTGGAGGTGATCGGCCACTACGATCCGCTGTCGAGCCCCGCCAAAGTTCATTTGGAGCACGAGCGCATTGCCTACTGGGCTAAGGCCGGTGCCCAACTCTCCCTCACCATGGCGCGGCTGCTGAAGAACAATCCGCCGGCGCCGGCGGTCTAGCGCTACTTTCGAGCCGCCGCGGCGGGAGGGCTTGTGATGAAGAATCTGATTGAAGAGATCGCGAAGGCTCTCGTGGACATCCCGGAAGAGGTGTCGGTGAACGCGCTCGAGGGCGAGCAGGTGACCGTGCTCGAATTGCGCGTGGCTCCGAGCGACCTGGGCAAGGTAATCGGCAAGCAGGGCCGGACCGCCCGGTCGATTCGCACCATCCTGGGCGCGGCCGGCATGAAATTGAACCGGCGCTTTACCCTGGAGATTCTGGAGTAGGTGAGCGACTCGATCGAATGGGTCGCGGTGGCGCTGCTCGGCCGGACTCGCGGCATTCGCGGCGAACTGGCCGCCGTGCCCCTCAGCGGCGACGCGGATCGCTATGAAACGCTGAAAGGGGTCGAGTTATTCACCCGCGAGGGCGCTCCGATCGGCGGATTTCAGGTGGAATCGGTTCGCTTTCACGACGCGAAGGCGATCTTCAAGTTCGCTGGAGTGGATTCCATCGATGAAGCCGAGGCCCTGCAGGGGGCGGAGGTTCGAATTCCGCGCTCGGAACGGAAGGCGCTCGATCCCGGCGAGTACTTCCAGTCGGATCTTGTGGGCTGCGAGGTAGTCGATCGGGCGACGGGGGAGCCGCTCGGCCGGGTTATTTCGTGGATGGACGGCGGGGGCGCGGGTTTGCTCGAAGTGGAAGGCGGGTTATTGCTGCCGTTCGCGAAGTCCATCTGTGTATCGGTCGACGTGAACGCGCGGCGGATCGATGTGAATCTGCCGGAAGGACTGAGGGAACTGAACCGCCCGTGATCTTTCATGTGCTGACGATTTTCCCGGAATTCTTCCGGGGACCGTTCGATCACGGCGTGGTGGCGCGCGCGAAGAATGCGGGAGTGATCGACATTCGAATCCATAACCTTCGGGATTGGACTTCGAATCGTCATAAGACGGTGGACGACCGGCCGTTCGGCGGCGGCGAAGGAATGCTGCTCAAGCCTGAGCCTCTGTTTGAAGCGGTAGAGTCCATCTGGCCGGAACGGGGGCCGGGCAAGAGAGTGCTTCTGCTCTCCGCGCAGGGCCCGCTTTTTCACCAGGCGGCCGCTGAGAGGCTAAGCGGGATGAGCGAATTGTTGCTCATTTGCGGCCGTTACGAAGGAGTGGACGAGCGCGTGGCGGAACATCTGGCCGACGAAGAAGTGTCGGTCGGCGATTATGTGCTGAGCGGCGGGGAATTGGGCGCGGCCATCGTGGTCGATGCCGTGGCCAGGTTGTTGCCCGGGGTGCTCGGGAACGAGGATTCAAGGGTGTTTGAATCGTTCAGCGGGGCCGGGGCGCCGGGCAGGGTGTTGGATTGTCCGCAGTATACGAGGCCGGCGGAGTTCCGCGGATGGAGCGTGCCGGACGTGCTGCTGGGTGGCAATCACGAAGAGATCAGACGGTGGAGACGGCGGGCGGCCCTTGAAAAAACGGCGCGATTAAGGCCCGAGATCCTGGAATCTGCTAGAGTGGATAAGGTGTTACCTGAATGATAAACGCACTACTGACCAAGTTCATCGCCAAGAATAAGAGAACCGACACGCCGGTGTTTCGCCCGGGCGATACGATTCGCGTGCACGTGAAGATCAAAGAAGGCGACAAGGAACGCTTGCAGGCGTTCGAAGGCGTCCTGATTGCGCGCAACAACATCGGCATGGGCGAAACGATCACCGTCCGTAAGGTGAGCTTCGGCCAGGGCGTCGAGCGCATTTTCCCGATTCACGCGCGGGTCATAGACCACATCGACGTGGTTCGAACCGGCCGCGTTCGCCGCGCGAAATTGTACTATTTACGCGCGCTCAAGGGAAAGGCCGCGCGCCTCAAAGAGCGCACGTAGCGTCCGGTTCTGTTCAGGACCGGGATGCCGCGGGCCGAATCGCCAACAGGCAGAATCCGTTGTTCGGGAACCGACGAGCGCAAATTGCGCGGCGAGGGATACCGGGCTGTCGCGGGGGTCGATGAAGTTGGACGCGGGTCTCTGTTTGGACCCGTCGTCGCGGCGGCCGTCGTGCTCTCCGCGGAGCGCCCTATCCGCGGGCTCAACGATAGCAAGCGACTCGATCCGGAGCGCCGGGAAGTCCTGGCGCTGAGAATTCGCGATCGCGCCGTGGCGTGCGCCATCGCCTCGGTGGACGCCGCCACTATCGACCGCATCAACATTTATCAGGCTTCAAGACTGGCCATGAAAATGGCAGTCGAGCGCCTGTTTCCGCCAGCGGACTTCCTCCTCGTGGACGCCTTGTTTCTCGACATGCCCGTCCCTCAGCGGGCGCTTATCAAGGGTGACGCCCGCTGCCAGGCCATCGCGGCAGCCTCGATCGTGGCCAAGGTACACCGCGACGCGCTAATGGCGGAGTTGGACGCGGTCTATCCAGGGTACGGACTTCGACGGCACAAAGGGTACTTTACTTCGGAGCATGCGCGGGCTTTGCGTGAACTTGGTCCCACCGGCTTGCACCGCGCGAGTTTCGAGCCGGTCCGGCTCTCGGCCACGACGCAGCTTGAACTGTTTGCGAACGAGGGGGCCGAGGCGTGGAGTTAGTACCGCAGCCGCAATCGCCCGAAGACTCGAGCGAAGACGCTCCATCCGAGTTTCGCTGGTATCACAAAGCCTCGGCGCTGCTGGTCATTATCTTGTGCCTTGAGGTTGGGCTGTTTCTGGTGGCTTTTCCGTGGACCGAGTATTGGGAGACGAACTTCTTCTTCTCGTTTGGACCGGGCTGGTATCGATTTTGGCAGAACGCATACGCCCGCGGCGCCGTCAGCGGCCTTGGCGCGCTGAACATTTACATCTCGTTCGTCGAAGTGTTCCGGCTGCGGCGTTTCGCGAAGGGGCGTTGACCCGGCGATGGAGTTCGCATTTTTGGCCCTGAGATTGCTCAACTGAAGGGCATGACCGCGCGTCTCAGCTTCCGAACATGCAGTTCCCGGCTTATTCCCGTCCTGTTGCTCCTCGCTTGCCCGCTGATGGCGGAGCTGGTGCCGGTGCGACTCACGGAGGGACGTATTCGCGGCTTTCTCGTGCTTCGGGACCTGGATGGCAATATTCTCGCATCAGGGGGGCTGACCCAACTGGCCAAGGGAAACCGCGTTACCAATGAACTCAGTTTTCACTTCAAAGACGGCTCCGTCCATCAGGAAACGGCTGTCTTTTCGCAGCGCCGCGCCTTTCAGCTGCTCACCTATCACTTAGTACAGAAGGGCCGGGCATTCAAACGCGCAACGGACATGTCCCTGAACGTCTCCACAGGACAGGTCGCCATTCGTTACACGGACGACGACGGCAAGGAAAAGACAATCACGGAGCGTCTCAAGCTGCCTGCGGATCTTGCCAATGGTATCGTTCCGACGCTCCTGAGCGACATTGACCAAAAGGCGCCGAAAACGACACTATCGATGTTGGTTTCGACGCCTAAGCCGCGCCTCGTAAAACTCCAGATCACACCCGAAGGTGAGGATTCGTTCTCCGTAGCCGGCTCCGCTGCCAAAGCGATGCGATACGCCGTCAAAATCGATATCGGCGGCATTAGCGGCGTCATCGCGCCGATAATCGGGAAACAACCGCCTGATACGCACATCTGGGTGGTCGGCGGGAAAGCCCCAAGCTTCCTCAGGTCGGAGGGCCAACTATTCGAAGGCGGCCCCATTTGGCGAATCGAACTGGCAAGTCCTGTATGGCCGAAAGAGGACTCCGGGCCGAAGCGTTAGCGCCACTGCACGCCGTTCCGCCCAGCCTCTCTTCATCGCACCCACCGACAACCGCGAAAAGACCGCCGCGACGGCGTCCTCTGCAATCAAGTATTCACAATCCGCTGTTAACATACCTCGGAGGTGGCGACGCCACCCAAACTCAACCCCTTGTTTGGAGGTCTTAGACGATGATGAAGAAGTCCACGACGCTTCTGGCCGGATTGGCGCTGGCCGGATTGATGCAGTCGAGCAGGGCGCAGGCTGCCACGGTCTTTGTGAATGGGCTGGCGATTCCCGGCGGAACCGGCGATATTCACGGTACCAGCGTGAACGACGGCCGCGTCGGTTTCTTCTCCGATATCTACTACGACCAAATCCGCAACGAATGGTGGGGCTTGTCGGACCGCGGTCCTGGCGGTGGCACGCTAAGCTACGACACTCGCGTGCAACGCTTCACGCTCGACATCAACCCGGCCAGCGGCGCGATATCGAACTTCCTGATCGCCGATACCGTGAAGTTCACGAGCGGCGGCACGCCGCTTAACGGGATCGCGCCCAATCCGACCAATGTGCTGGGGACGTCGTTCGATCCCGAGGGCATCGTCGTCCACCCCACGACCGGGCACCTGTATGTCTCGGACGAATATGGCCCTTCGCTCTATGAGTTCGACCGAAGCGGCGGGTTGGTCAGGACCTTCGCGACGCCCGGGAACCTGATTCCCCGCAGCGGGGCCGATGTGCCCAACTTCGCCGACGACACAGGAAACGTGGCTGGCAAACGTACGAATCGCGGCTTCGAGGGTCTTGCCATGAGCCCGGATGGGCAGTACCTATACGCGATGCTGCAAAGCGCAATGTTAGACGAAGGCGCCGGCAACGGGTCGATCAACCGGATTGTGAAGTTCGACAATCAGACGGGCTTGGCGGTGGCTCAGTTTGCCTACCAGATGGAGGCGGCAAGCCAGGGACGGGGCATCTCCGCCCTGGTGGCTGTGAACGACCACGAATTTCTCGTGCTGGAACGGAACAACCGCGGCGTCGGCGTCGGCGCCGAGTTTGCCACCGCGAACAAACGCGTCTACAGAATCGACGTTACCGGCGCAACCGATGTCAGTGCGATCGATCTCGATTCGGGAACGCCGTTCACCCCGGTAACGAAGACCGCGTCGGTGTTCATGAACCTGGCCGCGAACACGCTCGCGGCTCTGGGCAATAAGACGCCCGAGAAGTGGGAAGGCCTGGCGATCGGTCCGCGGCTGAACGACAACAGTTTCTTTCTGCTGGCCGGTACCGACAACGACTACAGCGTGACGCAAAATGGGAGTGGCACTCAGTTTGACGTGTATTTCAGGTTCAGCGACGCCGATCCCTACCTTGGCTCCATCCAGTGCCCGCTGGGCGAGGTAACCGGCTGCTTCTTTACCACGGGCGGGAGCTCCGCCACGCTCACGGGAGAATACGCTCTGCTGCCCGGTGTGCTGCATGCGTATACGGCTACGGAGTCGGACCTGGCGACCTACGTGGCGCCATACGAGGTGCCTGAGCCGGGGACGTCTGTGTTTCTACTGGCCGGATTGGCGGGTATAGGGGTGCTCGCAACCCGGCGGCGCACGGCCTGAACCCGACACGCGCCGGCGCTGGCCGCACACGCGGTGGCGGCATGCCGCGATTGCGGCATCGGCCCGAATCCGTACGCCTTCGACGCGAGCCCGCGGCGCCGTAGAGGGTTTGAGCGCGGCAATCGTCGTGTCAACCGACGGCGGCGGCGAGACCCTTCCGCCCTGCTTCACACGTCCTGCCTGCAAATCGCCGAGGCGCTCAGCCGCCTCGTCCGCGCCGAGTTAGGGCTCGTCACGAAATAACTGTTGCAAATTTGCCGATGGAACCGTGGTAGCGGTGGGGCAGGCCATCGTCGTTCGTGGCCTGCCATTCTCGCGGTAGGAGGCAGACGACAAGAGACGATGTCGCGGTAGGGATGCAAGTTACCCCGCACCCCCCGCACAGATCCGTACAAGCGCGATTGACGCATACGGCTTTTACCTTGGATGGATAACGGCAAAGCGCTGCTCCGGGTAAGGATGCACCACCCTGGGACGAGGCAACCA
>CAMDED010000233.1 GCA_945893365.1 Candidatus Sulfopaludibacter sp. SbA3
TGTTCGCATTCCAATTCCGGGCATGGCAGCGGCTCGCGGCGGCGCTGAATTCAGTGCTTATCGCCTCCGAGACGGACTTCGCCCTCAGAGCGGCATAACTTGGTTCGTCTTGCCGTTCCTGAAATCCGAGGGGTTCCACCACGGGCTGCTAAGGGCTCTGGTCCATAAAACAGATCGTGCCAGTTTATCTGCGATAGCTTACGCCAGTAATCACCGTGCGGCGCGGTACCAGCACGCATGAGGTAGATCGCTTCGGCTCCGAGGGCGACCCTCACTTGTGGAGCATAGTCTACCAGCGATTCCGGCAGCGATCCTTTGCTAAGAAAGTCGGCAAGAATGTCCACAACCCCTGGGGCGGCATCCGTCCGTTCGGCATTGGAACCGAGTTCGAACTTATAGTGAAGGCCGGGGGCTTCTAAGTCGAGGTCTAGGGCGAACACGCTCCTTCCGAGCGTGGAGAGGTACTTGGCCGTATTTGCGACCAGTAGTGATCGGCCAACACCTCCTTTATATGAGTAGAACGTGATCGTACGCATTACGGAATCTCGATAACAGCATGCCTGGCGCTGATGGCGTCGGCTATTTCATGCGCGCGCGGAAGAGTGCCGGCTTTCCGTAAACTCTCATAGGCGCCATCGTGAGGCATGCATCTATTTGTGGGCCTCCGTTCTATACACCCTGGCGTTAGACGCCGATGTGAGGCTTCAAGCGAAGGGCCGTCGATACGATACCGGGCATCAGGGAACGAGCCGAAGACCTCCAGCACTCCGCCGAGGGCATTGAGCACCCTCCGCAACGTACTCAGTTGGACGTCGCCTCTATGCTCGAGCCCTGAGATAGTTGCTTGGCGAACGCCTAGCCTGTCCGCTAACTCCCGCTGAGTAAGACCCCGGCGTTCTCGCAACCGCGAAAGCAATAACGCAACGGGTGGAGACGTCCGCTCGATGGTTGTGAGCAATTGGCCGACTCGCCGTTGCGCTTGCTCAAGCGAGGCAAAGACCTCGTCGGGGCCCTCCGCAAAATTCTCCTTACTCGTGTTTGATATACCGAATCCGCTTACCTGACTCCATTGAATGGCAAGGTGCTTGTCCGCCAAGTCGACGTCCAATGACCAAATGCCCTCTGAGTGGAGCGGAGGAGTGAGATCCGTAGTTGCATCAGGATGGGTAAGCCGGATATATTCGTCTAAAGCCTTAATTGAGATCATAGTCGGTTTCCAATAAAAGATCGGCCACAGCCTTTCCATCTGTTCCACGTAAATCGATTTCGACAGTACCATCAGAGCGGAGAATCTCGAGCGCGCCGTTTTCTCCGAAGGAAGTTCGATGCCGCAACTGTTTGAATGTTCTGACTCTGGAAGAAGCTGAACGGATCTCGAATCAATCACTGGGAGGGTACATGCGCCCGTCGGTCGGTGCGGTTGCCGCATCGGGATTCTCAGGGATTCCGCTCAGTGCATCCTCGACGTCTTTCATGATCTCCTCCAGTGCGCAACGCGCCGCGACGCCGCTCGAGAAAGGCGAGGAAGATTGTACTCGTCTCATAATTTCATCAATGCGCTCACGCTTGGTCGCTGCCAAAGAGTGCCACCTCGGAAATCAATCCGTATAGTGTAAAAACTATTAACATTGCCCCTTTCGTTATACAATACAAACCCTATATTGTCAACCCCAAACAGTCGCAGCCTTCGGCTTTGGGAGTTGCAGCCGAGCAAGCGTACTGGTATGATCATATCAGGAGTATGAATGGCCAGCGTAGATCGTGTGACCGTCACCCTGCCCAGTGACCTTGTAAAAGACATCGACCGGCGAGAGAAGAACCGCAGCAAGTTTGTCGCGGAGGCTGTCCGCAACGAGATCGAGCGCCGGCGTCGCGAGGATCTTCGCCGATCCCTGCGGAGTCCCCACCCCGAAAGCGCTGAACTTGCCGAGCAGGGACTCGAGGAATGGACGCGCGGCTTGCCCGATGAAGATACCGAGGCGCTCGTCGACAGCAACGCTGGTAAGCCTGTGCGCTGGGTCCCCGGCGAGGGTTGGGTGGAGGGGCGCGAGTGAAGCTTGGCCGCGGCGCGGTTATCGTGGTGGAACTCGACCCCACATTCGGTCACGAACAGTATGGCGTGAGGCCCTGCGTCGTGGTGAGCGATCCGGATGTCATCAGCGACCAGCGCTTTCCGCTCGTGTGCGTAGTGCCGGTAACCGGGACTCCGGGCGAAGGACTGCTTTACCCGCCCCTCGCGCCCGGCGGGAGCGGCCTCTCCAGGAAGTCCTTCGCGTTGATCGACCATCTTCGCTCCATCGACAAGCGGCGGGTCCGGCGCGTATTTGGCGAGCTTGCGCGGGAAGAGATGACTGCCATTGATGAGGGACTTGCGGCCTTCCTGGGCCTTGGCGGCTGGCTTCATGCGCCGGGCGACGCCACCGGTCCAGTGAGGACCAAGGGGTGAGAAAGGGCTCGCACTTCGCAGCCTGACGAATCGAGGGCGGCACGGTGAAGCGATGCTGGCCGCGTTCTACCGCAGGTGCGTTCCGGGAAACGAGGTCATCGGATGAATGGAGCCACCCTCGCCCTTCGAGGGGTAGAATCGTTCATGCTTCGCCTTTTCCTTACGCTCACTCTCACCGTTATGTGCTTAGGCGCCGCCGAAGCTCCGGTCTACGTCGTCCTGTGGTTCGACACGGAGGACTACATTCTGCCCGCGGCCGACGACGCCGCGCTGCGGCTCGCGGCCGATCTTTCCAAAGCGGGCGTGCGCGCCACGTTTAAAGTGGTCGGGGAGAAGGCTCGAACCCTTGAGGCGCGCGGGCGCGAAGACGTGATTCATGCGCTCGCCGCACACGATATCGGCTACCATTCAAACTTTCACAGCATTCAACCCGCACCCGCCGTCTACCTGCGCGACGCCGGCTGGCTCGACGGCGGGGCGGAGTTTGAGCGTCGTGAATCGCCGGGCGTCGCGGACCTTCGCCGCATCTTTGGAATGACGCCGAGCTGCTACGGACAGCCGGGCAGTTCCTGGGGCCCGCAGAGCTACCGCGCCCTGCTGCGCATGGGCGTTCCCGTTTACCTCGACGAAGGCTCGCATGTCTCGCTCGACGAGCAGCCCTTCTGGTTCGGCGGCATGCTCCACGTGTTCGGCATGGGCCGCTTTCTTATCCGACCGTCGATCGACGACGAAAGTCTGCTTCCGGCCGCTCTTGCGAAGTTCGACCAGGCCGCCGCTGAACTGCGGAAACGCGGGGGCGGCGTCATCAGCACCTATTACCATCCAACCGAGTTCGTTGCGACGGAATTTTGGGATGCCGTGAATTTCTCGAAAGGCGCAAGCCGCCCGCGGAGCGAATGGAAGATGCCGCGCCGCCGCACGGCCGAGTCGTCCGAGCGCGCTTACCGCATTCTGATGCGCTACGTGGAGCACGCCAAGAGCCGCCCAGGCGTCGAATTCGTCACCGCGCGCGAACTTCTTCGTCTCTACGAACGCCAATCTAAACCAGCCAGCCGCGACGCCATCGTGGAACACATGCGCGCGCGGCTCACGTATCTCGCGACGCCTGCCGGTTCGCTATCGGCCGCCGAGATGCTCCAGAGTCTGCTCGGAATGGAACCTCGCGAGATTGAAGGTCCGCTCGGGCGCCGCGCTTCGACCTACCAAGGTCCGGATCCGCAAGGCGCCGATCTCGAAACCGCGAAATCCGATGTCCGCGCCTTCATCGAAGCGAATCGGCGTCTCCCGTCCGAGGTCTGGTTCGGCTCGACGTACTTGTCAATCGCGGACTTCGCGCGCCTGCTTGCGGGAGGCCTTGCCGCGGGCCGGCCTCGCGGCGCGATCGAAGCCGAAAAGCATATCTCCTCCGATTCGACGAAAACTTTCAGCTGGGCGATTCATCCCGAAGGCTTCAGCGCGCCAAACCTGTTGGAACTCGCCCGGCTCCAGGCGTGGACGCTCAAGCCGGCAATCCTCAAGAAGCGCTAGAATACGTTGAGGTCGGAAATTCATATGCACAATCGACGATTCGCGAGTCTTCTATTGGGCGCCTGGATCGGCTGCACGCTGTTCATGTGGATGGTGGCAGTCCAGAATTTCAGCTCGGTCACACGAGTCATCGCCGCGCCCTCGACCAAAGCGGCCGAGATCATTCAAACGTTGGGCGAGGAGAAGGCGCGCGGTTTTCTGCGCTACCAGGTATCCGAACAGAATCGCCGGTTTTTCGAGACGTGGGAATACATTCAGCTCGTCTTCTCCCTCATCGTTTTACTGACTTTGCTTTTTGCCAAACCGCGCGTGATGGCGGCGGTGGTCATTTCCTGTGTGATCCTGATTTGTCTGCTTACCGAGCGGTTCCTGCTAACTCCGCAGATCACGCAGTTCGGCCGTTCCATGGACTTCATGAAGGAGGGTGTGGAAACGGCCGAAAGCGTCCGGTTTTGGATCTACCACCACACCTATTCGGGAGTTGAGATATTCAAGTTGTGCTTAGGCGTCGCCTTGGCGGTTCGCTTCCTGATAGTTTCCGAAGACGAAGTATCGAGAAGGTCGAAACGGTCCAGGAAGGCGACGACGGCCATGTCGATGGGCGACTGAGGGCGTCCCACGGCGGTCATCGCGCCGAAGCCTTCGGTCAGCAGCAGCACGCGGTCGCCTACACCGGCGTCGACGGCGTCCAGCGCGACCACGGCGTCTCCGCGGTCCGTTCCGTCCAGATTTAGCGGCTGGACCAGCAAGAGTTTTCGCCCTTCATGGCTCGAGTGCTTCACCGTGGCCGTCAATTCGCCGGCCACCCGTGCGATCAGCATGGGCTTTTCCCCTTCACGGCGTTTGTCCCTTCAAGCTTCGCCCTTTAAGATGTATCGAGTCGACGATGCCTACAATCGTGCGGTCCGTCGGAACCTCGGCGGGAAGAAACGGGAAGCTCGATTCCTTGCCGCCGCAATAGTAGACGATTTCACCCGCGCCCGCGCCGGTGCAGTCCGTGCAAACCAACCGCTTCCCGGTGTTTTTCAGCTCAGGCGTAAGCGGCTGTACCACAAGCAGACGCTGCCCCTTGAGGTTTTCGTCCTTCGCCGTTGCCCAGACGTGGCCCACCACTCGTCCCAGGTACATGGTCAGTCATCCATCTCGATGTTATCGACGATGCCGATGATCGCCGTATCCACAGGCGTGTCTTTGCAGCCTTCAGCCATCCGGGCGGAGCTGCCGGAAACCGCGAGCACGGTCTCGCGAAAACCCGCGCCGACGGTGTCGACCGCAACGACATAGTTGCTCTCGTCCTTCCGATCCGGTGTGATCGGTTTGAGTATCAGCAACTTCTTGCCTTCAAGGCGCGGGTCCTTGCGGGTAGCGACCACCGTGCCCACCACGCGGGCGAGAATCATCGCGGCCTACTTGGAGCTCTTGCCGATCGGCAGCACGTCTTCGAGGCTCTGGTGGGGGCGCGGAATCACGTGCACGGCGATCAATTCACCGACTCTCCGCGCCGCCGCCGCTCCTGCGTCGGTGGCCGCGCGAACCGCCGCTACGTCCCCGCGAACCATCGCGGTCACATAACCGGACCCGATCTTCTCCCAGCCCACCAGGTTCACCTTGGCGGCCTTGACCATGGCATCCGCGGCCTCGATCATCGCCACAAGCCCGCGCGTCTCGATCATTCCTAAAGCTTCACCCATGAATCCTCCAGATCCTCTTTGTCCTATGCCAAACGGCTTTATGCCGAAGTGCGGGCCCTGACCGCTTCATCCACCAGCGCGATCAGCTCGGCCCGCGTCACGACGAATTTTTCATCGCCCGGAGTCCCCGATCCGGACAGGTCTTCCGCCACCACGGGGCAGCCGGGCTCTCCGCCCGAACGCGACTTCACGCCGTAGCGCGTGCGGGAATCGAGCAGCTTGTCGACTTCCATTCTGGGCAGCACATTCGGCCCGCCCAGCAACTCGGCGACAAGCGAGATGCGCGCGAAATGTTCCAGCGTTTCCATGCGGAAGAACGCCTTGTAAACGTCTTCGCCATAGCAGACGGAGCCATGATTGCCCATCATGATCGCGTCGTACTTCGGAATCAGCGGCAGCATGGGTTCGGTGAGCGCGGGCGTCCCGGGCAGGCCATAGGCCGCGAGCGGCACGCATCCGAGCCCAATGATGACTTCCGGCAGCAGCGCCAGGTTCAGCGGACGTCCGGCGGCCGCAAAACCGGTGGAAACGGGTGGATGCGCGTGCACGACCGAGCGAATGTCGGGCCGCAGCCCGTACACCGTGGTGTGCATCGCAATTTCGGACGTGCGTTCCTTGCGGCCCGAAATCTTATTGCCCTGCATGTCGACGATTATCAGATCGTCGGGATGCATCATGCCCTTACTGACGCCCGTAGGGGTGGCCAGAATGCGATCCTGGTCAAGGCGAATCGTAATGTTCCCGTCGTTCGCCGCTACCCAACCCTTCTGGTACACGAGCCGTCCGATCTCACAAATATCCTCGCGATGTTCTTTCTCGGTCTTCGGCATTTGGGACCTTTTATTGTAGCAAACGGGGCGCGACTCTCAACGGGTTGTACAATGAGGAATCCATGGATTCCCGCCGTATGTGCTCGCAGTGCCGGGCGTTTATTACGTCCAAAGACCGGGTCTGCCCCTATTGCGGCGAGAAGGTGGGGCCTCGCGCGATCGACCAGCGCAGCCCGGGCGATATTCTTGGCGGTCTGATTCCCCACGCGCGCTTCACCACCGTCATGATTATGCTGGTGAATTTCGGCGTGTTCGCCGCCATGATGCTCTACCGGAGCGGCGGCGGCGACGGCCCTTCGCTTGACCTCGATGGATCGACGCTCTACAGGTTTGGCGCGAAGTACATGGGCGGCGACGGAATTCCGGGCATTCGCGAGGGACAGTGGTGGCGCCTGGTGACCGCGGGATTCCTCCACGGCGGGCTGATGCATATCCTGATGAACTCGTGGGCGCTTTTCGACCTTGGGGCGCAAGTGGAAGAGCTCTTCGGCACCAGCCGTCTGCTGGTGTTTTACTTCCTCTCGACGGTGGGCGGATTTGCCGCCAGCGCGTGGTGGAGCCCGGCGCTCTCGATGGGGGCTTCGGCGGGCATTTTCGGATTGATCGGCGCGATGATCGCGCTCGGCGTGAAGCATCCGACGCCGGTTGGGTCCGCGATCAAAGCGATGTACGTACGATGGGCCGCTTATGGATTGCTCTTCGGACTGCTGCCCGGATTCCGCATGGACAACGCCGCGCATCTGGGCGGACTGGCCTCGGGGTTCGTCTGCGCGTACCTTGCGGATCTGCCGCGAATCGAAACGGCGCCCAGAGAGCGCTTCTGGCGGATGGCCGCTTATGGCTGCCTTGCGCTGACCGCGTGGAGCTTCCTGCAGATGTTTCTGTGGTTCAAGGTTGTGCGATAACCGGACCGGAGGGATGGCGACGATTCGCCGGAACTTAGCCGGTCAGCCACCGCCGCGACGTGTGAGGCAGGCCTTGAGGCTCGGAGCACGGCGATCTCAACTCCGGAGCGACCGCGCGTCTCTGCGCGACCCCCGCTCCAAGCCATACAAAAGAAGGCAGATCCGTCACAATCTTCGAATAACTCCGTCCCGCCGCAAAGAAAGCAACCCTTGCCGCGGGCGTAGCGGCCGGGACGGACCTGTTCCCCCGGCCGCCAAGAAACCAGTATATTCCAATCGAAGAATGAGCCTGAAGGAGGAAGGGAGCGAACAGCCGCGGGGCCTCCTTTCTTGAGTTGAGAATGACCAAAAACTGCCCATACGCCGTACAATCTCCGGGGCCGACCAACGGGAGGTGGGACACCGCCCCCG
>CAMDED010000234.1 GCA_945893365.1 Candidatus Sulfopaludibacter sp. SbA3
TCCCGCCTCAAACAGTCTGGGATGTTTTGGACCGTTCGCGGCGCCAACGCCATCATCGCCTTGCGATGCTGCCATCTCAACGGCCGGTTTGAGGATTACTGGGAGGCGCGCCGGGCCGCATGAACTCCACTTCTATGTCGCGCACCCAAAGGGGCTTGACAGAGTTTTTGAAGGAGGCCGTTTTCATGGCGCGAATCCCGGAAGCAGACATCGAGCGGCTAAAGAATGAAATCTCGCTTCAGCGGTTGGTCGAGGCGCAAGGGATCGAACTGAAGCAGCATGGCGCGGACTGGATCGGGCGTTGTCCGTTCCACGACGACAAGACGCCGTCGCTTGTGGTCTCACCGAAGAAGAATCTGTGGCACTGTCTCGGCGCGTGCCAGACCGGCGGCTCCGTCATCGACTGGGTTATGAAGACGCGAGGTATCAGCTTCCGGCATGCCGTCGAACTGTTGCGGGCCGATCATCCTTCTTTAGCCGCTCCAGTGGAACGCGTGGTCAGCAAGGGAACCACGGAGGCGGTGAAACTGGAGACGCCGTTCGAGGTCAACGCCGACGATCAACGCGTGTTGCGGCAGGTGGTCGATTACTATCACGAAGCGCTGAAGCAGAGTCCCGAGGCGATGAAGTATCTGCAAGCGCGCGGCCTCACGCACCCGGAGATGATCGGCCACTTCAAGCTGGGCTTCGCCAACCGCACGCTCGGCTACCGCCTGCCGGAGAAAAACCGCAAGAGCGGCGGAAATCCGGGGCCGCTTGCAGACGCTTGGCATCTTGCGCGAGTCCGGGCACGAGCACTTCAACGGATCGGTGGTCTTTCCGGTGATCGATCTCCACGGCAACATCACGGAGATGTATGGGCGCAAGATCACGGCGGGGTTGCGCGAAGGAACGCCGTTGCATCTGTACCTGCCGGGGCCGCACCAGGGCGTGAGGAACGAACTGGCGTTACAGGTTTCCAAAGAAATCATTCTGTGCGAGTCGATCATCGACGCGCTGACGTTCTGGTGCGCCGGGTTCCGCAACGTGACGGCGAGCTACGGCGTGGGAGGCTTCACGGACGATCACCGGGTGGCATTCCGCAAGCACGGCGTTGAGCGGGTATGGATCGCTTACGACCGCGATGAAGCCGGAGAGAAGGCCGCGCTATCGCTGGCCGAGCAACTGATCGCAATGGGCATCGACTGTTACCGGGTGCTGTTTCCGAAGGGCATGGATGCGAACGAACATGCGTTGAAGACGCGGCCGGCAACGAAAGTCCTGGAGATCTGTATCAACAAGGCGCAGTGGCTCGGGAAGGGCAAGCCGCCGGAGAGGCTCACGGTGGAAGTGATCCCGGTGCCCGTTCCCATCGAAGATCCGGCGCCGGAGGACATGCCGAGAGAAGCCCCGGAGCCTCAGCCAACGGTTACGAAAGCACCAGCAGCTAAAGAAAAAAAGCATGAGCCTGTTTCTTTTTTAGCCGCCGATCCGCCGCCCGCTGTAGAGCCCCCCGCCCCTGTTGCCCAGCCCTCAAATCAGATCGACGTTCCCACCGAAATGAAAGGCGAAGAGGTTTCGATCACACTCGGCGACCGGCGCTATCGCGTGCGCGGACTGGCGAAGAATCTCAGCTACGCCATCCTGCGGGTGAATCTGATGGCCGGACGCGGAGACGGCTTCCATGTCGATACGCTCGATCTGTACGCGGCCCGCCAGCGCGCCGTGTTCATCAAACAGGCCGCCGTCGAGATGGGGAAAGAAGATGCCGTCAAGCACGACCTGCGGCATGTGCTGCGCAAGCTGGAGGAGTTGCAAGACCAGCAAACCAAAAAACACTGGAACCGAAAAGCCCGAGATCGCCATCAGTGAAGAGGACCGCGCCGCCGCGCTCGAACTGCTGAAAGACCCGCGCTTGCTCGACCGCATCCTTGCGGACTTCGAGCGTTGCGGCGTGGTGGGCGAGGAGGTCAACAAACAGGTGGGCTACATCGCCGCCGTCTCGCGCAGTCTGCGCTCGCCGCTGGCCGTGATGGTGCAATCGTCATCCGCCGCCGGTAAAAGCTCGCTGATGGACGCGGTTCTGGCGTTCGTTCCCGAAGAAGAATGCATCGAGTACTCGGCCATGACCGGGCAATCGCTGTTCTACATGGCCGAGAAAGATCTGAAGCACAAGGTGCTGGCCATCGTCGAGGAAGAAGGCGCGGCGCGTGCTTCCTATGCGCTGAAACTGTTGCAGAGCGAAGGCACGCTCACCATCGCATCCACCGGCAAGGACCCGGCCACCGGACGCCTGGTCACGCATCAGCACCGCGTTGAAGGTCCGGTGATGATCTTCCTGACCACGACCGCCATCGACCTCGACGAAGAGATGCTCAACCGTTGTCTGGTGCTGACGGTGAACGAGGACCGCGAGCAGACGCAAGCGATCCACCGGCGGCAGAGGGAAGCGCAAACGCTCGAAGGACTCATGGCGCATCAGGAGCGCGACGAGCTTCTGAAAGTGCATCGCAACGCGCAACGGCTGCTGAAGCCGCTGGCCGTGGTCAATCCCTTTGCCCGCGATCTGACGTTCCCCGACAGCCTGACGCGCACCCGCCGCGATCACACCAAGTATCTGACGCTCATCAGCGCCATCGCCTTGCTGCACCAATACCAGCGCCCCGAGAAAACAGCGCCGGACCATCGCGGCCGCAACGTTTCCTACATCGAAGTGACGCGCTCCGACATCAGGACGGCGAATCGTCTCGCGCATGAAGTGCTGGGCCGTTCGCTCGATGAGTTGCCACCGCAGACGCGCCGCCTGCTGACGGTGATCAACGACGGCGTGCGGAGCGAATGCGAGAAGCAGAAGATGGAACGAGCCGACTTTCGTTTTAGCCGCCGTGACGGTCGCTTGTGGGCCTCCGTGGGGCGACACTGTTTTAAAGAAGCATCTGAGCAGGTTGGAAGACCTGGAGTATCTGCTGGTGCATCGCGGGGACGCGGCCAGAGCTTCGTTTACGAGCTGCTGTTCGATGGCCAGGGCACGGACGGCAAGCCGTGGCTGCCGGGCTTGATCGATCCCGATAAATTAGGCTACGACGAAAACCAGTCGCCCATCGAAGACGAGAAGGCGCGGCCAAGTCGCCCTCAAGTCGCGGGGGTATCGCGGGGTAGTCGCTCTCACCAAACTCGCATGAACACTGGCGCAAATGGCGATTCCGCGCAAAAACGCGAAAGCAGCACGGATACCGGTCATGGAGAAAAGCCCACCGTAATCGTAGACCCGGAAGGTGACGAATGATCCAGCACAAGCCGCACACCGGCGGACGCAATAAGCGGCCCGCGACGGTGGAGCCGCTCGATCCGCTGGAAGCCGCCGTCGCGCAATACCTCGAATGGATCGCCGTGCATGGCTTCTCCGGCGACACGGTGAACACGCGCCGCGCCTACCTCGGCTACTTCCGCGAGTGGTGTCACGAGCGCGGCTTGGCGGAGCCCATCGAGATCACGCGCCCCATCCTCGAACGTTACCAGCGCTGGCTTCCGCACGCAGCACACGCGCTTGCAGGCCATCAAGAGCTTCTTTCAATGGATGGCACGGCAGAATCTTCTCCTGCACAATCCGGCTTCCGAGATCGTGCTGCCGCGCATGGAGCATCGCTTGCCCAAGTACGTGCTCACCGCGGAAGAGGCCGAGCAGATCATCCAGCAAGCGGTGGTCACCGATCCCGAGGGCTTGCGCGACCGCGCCATCCTCGAGACGTTCTACTCAACCGGAATGCGGCGCATGGAACTGGCGAACGTGAAGATTTACGACATCGACGCCGACCGCACCACGCTAACCATCCGCCAGGGCAAGGGCCGCAAAGATCGCGTCATCCCGATCGGCGAGCGGGCGCTGGCGTGGATCGACAAATACATGCGGGAGTCCCGCCCGCAACTGCTGACCGGCGGAGGCGACGACGGCACCGTGTTCCTGACGCACATGGGAGAGCCGTTCGACCGCAAGCAACTCACGTCGCTGGTGCGCCGCTATCTGATCGACTCCAAGGTGGGCAAAATGGGCGGCTGCCACTTGTTCCGCCACACCGTGGCCACGCTGATGCTAGAGAACGGCGCGGACATCCGCGTCATTCAAGAGATGCTCGGGCATGCCAAGCTGACGACCCACGGAGCTGTACACGCGCGTATCCATCAACCTGCTGCGCCAGGTCTACTCGGCCACGCATCCCGCCGCGCACCTGAAGCGGCCCGAGGCGGCGGTAACCACGGCGCGAGACGCCGAAGCCGAGGCCGAACTGCTCGACACTTTAGCCGCCGAATCCGAAGAGGACCCGGAAGATGCGTAGCAACCTTCCCGACAAATCCAGGGCCGCGCTGGAGCGCCTGATCCAAATCGCTCAGGGCGACACCGGGCAAAGCCGGATCGTTGCCAACTTCCTGCTGGCCTGGTGGAATGCCGAAGAGTGCGGCGGTTTCGACCTGACGGACGTGTGGGGAGTGGATACGTCGATCGCGGTGGACATAGCTGCGGGTGTTCGCGCTGCTGGCCGGTTGTCACCAGTATCCGGATGCCATGGGTTACCGCAAGCACTTCGAGGCCATCGTCCGCGCTTGGCGGCCGGCCGCCGAAGCCAGCGGGAGGAAAGAAACGTTATGATCGAAGTGATGGCAACTGTCCACATGAGCGAAGCCGAAGTGGCTCGCGATCTCCATGCCGTGCTGGCCAAGGTGCAGCAGGGCGTCGAGATCGTCATCGAGCAGGATCACCGGCCCATCGCCGTGCTGAAGCAGTCCGCGTCCGTACGCCCAGGCCGCAAGCTGAGCGAGTGCATCGCGCTGGCAAAAGCCTACGAGGAAAAGCTTGGCTACGCGCCGATCCCGGATGCTGACTTCGCCAAGGATGTGCAGGCGGGCATCGACTCGCGCCGCGACTCGTTCGAGCCGCCCGCATGGGATTAGTCCTCGACTCCAGTGTGCTCATCGCGGCGGAACGGGAGAAACGCCCGGTGAGCCAGCTTCTCGCATCACTCTCCGCCGAGCACTCCGAAACCGAGTTCCTGCTGTCTTCCATCTCCGTGATGGAACTGGAGCACGGCTGGCACCGCGCCAACACACCCGAGGCCGCGCTGAAGCGCCGCCGTTATCTCGATGAAGTGTTTGCCATCATCCCGGTCGAACCGTTCACGCGTGAGATGGGGGCGCTGGCCGCGAAGATCGACGCCGAAATGAGGAAAGCCGGACTCGTGATCGCTACCGCCGATCTACTGATCGGGATCACAGCGCTGCACTACGGCTACGCCATCGGAACCCGCAACGTCCGCCACTTCAATATGATCCCAGGCTTGAAGGTCCTTCCTCTTTAGTCGCCCCTTCCCTCCCTCTGAACTTTCCACAACGGTCCTCGCCGTCAAGGGTGAAGCTGTCGCTGCCCATCCGAAAAGCGATGGCCGCCCCTGACCGCTCCGGGCCGTCGCAGACCGAATCCTCATACGAGGGAAAGGGGCTTCTGTTCCTGTGCGCCGAGAACGTACAATGGCATCAAGTGACCACGGCGGCTAAACACGAAATCGCATCAACGCCGCCCGGAGTGTTGCTCGAAACTCGCGTCAGGGGGTTCACTCCAAAAAACGCGAACGGCATCGGGCTTCAGTCCCCGGCAAGCTCCACACTGCGCTGGGGTTCCTGGCAGATTTACGACAGGACGCCGGTGGGTTCACTAGTTGGGCTGGATTACTTCGGCCCTCGGTTTTACAGCGGGGCTCAGGGAAGGTTCACTAGCCCTGATCCACCGTTTCTTGATCAGAGTCCTGGCAGTCCGCAAAGTTGGAATCTCTACAGTTACGTTCGTAACAATCCGCTCCGGTTCTCTGATCCGACAGGGCGAACCTGCCAAAAAATGTCCAATGGGACTCCTTACGACGACATGGACGGGCAAGGTTGTGCCGAAGTCGATGAAGCAAATAAGACGAAAAAGCCGGATGTCACGGTTGGTGTGGGCTGGGACGAAGCAAGGCTATTCATGCTGGCCGGAATCGGTGACAATTTCAGTTCCCCGCATCAGTTGGCGGTAGTAGCCCAGAACGGAATTCTTGGAGCGATGACAGTCGACGGTCTGCGGAGTATTCCGAGTCTTTTTCGTTTGGGGTTCTCGCTGGTGAGGAACTGGAGAGCCATTACATAACTTTACGCCGAATTGGATCGCCTGTTCGCCAGTTCAAAACTTCTGGGTGAAGGTGACTTCGCTGTTCTTTACGAGAGGGCAGGCGGCTACAAGCAAGCTGTGGCCGACTTTAAGAGCATGGTGGGCAACGGCTCAGTGGTCGACCATGGGAACGGTATCAAAACTGCCATCCTCACGGACGGAGCGAAACTGACAGTACGGCCCGGCAGCGGCGCCGGGGGAACGGGACCAGCAACTCTCGACGTAATTCGGCCTACTGCCGAGAAGACAGTCAAGTTCCGCTATTGAGGTTCGATGCTGCAAGCAATCATAGATCCAGAAGAAACGACGAGACTTCAGACCGTTGCCGGACCGGTCATGGATGGGCCTAATCATCTTAACCTCGACTGGCTCAATCGCCAAGGTTGGGAGGCCGTGCCAATCGAGAGTGCGTGCTATTTTGTCGAGCTCACAGCCAGCCGTTTGGCGAACGCCTGTAAGTTACTCGGCCAAACCAGCTGCTATGCGATAGCGACGGAACCAGTCGAAAATGCCCCGCTGGCGTACACGCTCTCGACTGACGTCGATACATTCTTGAAGTTCGGAGAAACAGTTTATCCGCTGCAGTATGTGTTGATGCCTGAGAATCGGGAGTTTGCAGTCCTGTGTACACCGGACTACGAACTTGTCGCGGGACCACACGTTTTTGTGCTGAAGGTATTGGGTACAAGTATCACGGACGCACGCTCCAAATACGCGGCGTTTTTCACGTCAAGCAGGTGGTCGGAAGAAAACCGCCGCTGGTTTGAATCGGTAGTCAGACGTTATGAACCGTTCGGTGCGTGATCGGTAACGTGAGGAACTCGGGACAGTGAGGAACTCGGGACAGTACACGCAAACACGATTTAGGAAGCTAAGAATTTCGGTTCTTCGCTGTTTCATGTGGGTAGCCGTGCCAGATCGAGTTTGCCTGCGATGAAGTAAATGATGATGGCAAGATTGCGATCAGAGCGATACCGCGGGCTCTGGCCTTGGCAGCATGGACGAGACTATTAATGCCTTCGAGGATTCCGTTGTTGATGCCGGACATGAACCAGCGGAGGATGCCGCGAGGGGAGAGCGGGTCGCGCAACTCGCGTTGCCTTCTCTCCTACTCTACCACCGCGCTTTTGCTAACGGATCAAGTTCCGCCCGCATCGCCCCCGTTACTCTCATCGCTACCCACATCAAACAGCAAGGAGGCAATTAAGGTAATTGATTAGCGCCATACTGGGGCGGTCGGAAGTTTACGCTGGACAAATCGGCGGCGTTGGTTTATCGTAGGGTGGATGAATGGATCCAAGCCATTACAGCCGGACGATCAACTGGAACAAGGGGAAGAATTGCGGCGGGAGAACAATCGACTGGTAGCGGAGAACGAGGGGCTGAAAAAGAAGATCGAG
>CAMDED010000235.1 GCA_945893365.1 Candidatus Sulfopaludibacter sp. SbA3
AAAACGCCTGGATTTCCTCCTGGCTCAACTTCTTCGCATTCCGCATCCTGATGATCACACCCCAGCATGCTTCAACTTCCCCCTTCAGGCTCATCTTGTATTGGAAACAGCCTTTCCTTCAGGCTCATCTTGTATTGGACAAGACTCGCAGTTGCTTATTGTTAACGGCGTGCGCTACCCTACGAATGCTACGGATGTGTAACGTGGATACGTGTTCCCCGCAATTGCGCCATCAACCCCGGTACCCAACGGACTAAAGGAAAGATGAACGACGCACTGGTTGCCGGCTCGGTGATCGCCCATTATCGCATCACGTCCCAACTCGGCGTTGGCGGCATGGGCGAGGTATACCTTGCCATGGATACGCGGCTCGACCGCCAGGTCGCTCTCAAGATCCTTCCCGCGAGTGTCGCGACGGATCAGAACCGGTTCCGGCGCTTCGTTCAGGAAGCCAAGGCCGCTTCCGCCCTGAACCACGCCAACGTCGCCACCGTTTATGAGATCGGTCAGTCCGGCCCCGCCTCCGAACCGGTCCACTTCATCGCCATGGAGTACGTCGAGGGCCATACCTTAAAGGACCGCATCGCCGCCGGACCGATCGGGATGGAGGAGCTGACCGAGCTTGTCGTGCAAGTGGCAGATGCCCTTGATGAAGCTCATTCTAAAGGGGTTACTCATCGAGACATCAAACCGGCGAACATCATGATAACGCCCAGGGGATACGTCAAGGTGCTCGATTTCGGTCTCGCCAAAGTTTCCAGGGCGGAGGAGCCCGGCGGCAGCGCCACGGCGGAGACCAGGACCGAGTCCGGAATGATCATGGGCACGGTCGACTACATGAGCCCCGAGCAGGCCATGGGCCGCGAGGTGAGCCATCCGACCGACGTGTTTTCATTCGGCGTCGTGCTTTACGAGATGGCGACAGGCAGGCTGCCGTTCAAGGGCAATTCCGCCACCGAGACCATCGACCGCATTACACACCTCCAGCCTCCGCCGATGGCCCGCTTTAACGATACCTTGCCGGACGGGCTCGAACGCGTCGTCCGAAAGTGCCTGGAGAAAGAAGTAGGCAGCCGCTATCAGTCCGCGCGGGAGCTTCTCATCGATCTTAAGAATCTGAAGCGCGATTCGCAGACGTCTCGCATTCAGTCTTCGATCATCCAGGCTTCGATGATGACATCCGCCGTTCCGGCATCGCCCTCGCAGCCTCCCGCGTGTCCCCAGGCGACGGTGCCTCCGCAATCGTCCGCCCCGCCCCAGGCGCAAGTGAGGACGGTTTCCCCCGGCATGCGGACGGCCGGTGCGATTGCCGCCGTGCTGCTCCTCGCAACTGCTGGATTCTATTGGTTTTCCGGACACCGGGCGACTATCCGCTCGATCGCCGTCCTGCCCCTTGTCAACGGCAGTGGAAACCCGGACGCCGAGTATCTGAGCGACGGCATTAGCGAGAGCCTGATTTCGAGTCTTTCGAAGTTGCCCGGGTTGCGCGTCATGTCGCGCAGTACGGCTTTCCGGTACAAAGGTAAAGAAATAGACCCGCAGAAAGTGGGTGGCGAACTCAGCGTGGGTGCCGTATTTACGGGCAAGCTGGCGCAGCGCGGCGACACCCTCCGCATTCAGGCCGAACTGGTCGATGTCAAGGACGGCTCAGCCCTCTGGAATGGGCAGTACGAGCGCCGTATGTCGGACTTGGCCGCGGTTCAGGATGAGATCACCAGCGAGATTTCCGACAAACTCCGTCTCAAACTCACCGGCGAGGAGAGGAGGGCGTCGACGAAAGGCCATACGGCCAGTTCCGCCGCGTTGCAGGCCTATCAGAAGGGCCGCTTCTATTGGAACAAGAGAACGCCGCAGGATACCCGGAAAGCGGTCGAGCTGTTTGATGAGGCCATTCGGATCGATCCGAATTACGCACTTGCCTATGCCGGCCTCGCCGATTCCTATGTCGCTATGGGCTTGGGACTTCTTGACGGCCCGTCGCCGCCGAGGGAAACCATTCCGCGCGCGAAAGAAGCCGCGTCAAGAGCCATATCGCTCGACGAGAATCTGGGAGAAGCCTACGCGTCGCTTGCGCTGGCTGAATTTTTCTATGATCGGAACTGGACCAAGGCGGAGGACGATTACAAGCGCGCCATTGCGCTTAATCCGAACTACGCCGAGGCCTTCCATACCTATTCGCACTTTCTGACAGCCAGGGGGCGGGTAGCCGAATCGCTTGCCATGAGCCAGCGCTGCCTTGAGATCGCTCCATCCGACGTCATTCTGCGGGTCCATCTCGGCTGGCACTACCAGAATTCCCGCCAATACGATAAGGCTGTGGACGAATTCAAGCGCATCCTCCAAACGGAGTCGAACTCCGCTCTGGCGCACCGGTACCTTGGCATTACTTACGCTGCAAAAAGGATGTATCCGGAGGCCATCGCGGAGTTGAAAAGGGCAGTATCTCTGGCGCCCGGAAGCGCGGCGGTTCTCGCGGAGATGGGTTATGCCCATGCCGCCGGCGGGAGCGTCACGGAAGCCAGACAGGTGGTCGAAGACCTGAAGAAAATGACCCACCGCTACGTCTCGCCATTCTACTTCGCTTTGGTCTATACCGGCTTGGGAGACAGGAACGCTGCGCTCGATTGGCTGGAGAAGGCCTACGCCGATCGTTCCGATTTGCTGGTCAACATCAATATCGATCCCATGTTCGACGGCCTTCGCGCTGACCCTAGGTTTAAGGAACTTGTTAAAAAGATAGGACTTACGTAACGGGAGAGAATCAGAGTTATGAACGAAGAAGAATTGAAGTCGGAAGTGGAGCGCCTGCGCGCCGAGAATGAAGCGCTCAAAAAGCCGCGCGCCACCTCGTTAAAGGTGAGCGAAAAGGGCGCTGTCTCCGTCTACGGGATGGGACGTTTCCCGGTAACCTTGTACAAGGAACAGTGGCTGCGGCTCTTGAGCATGTCGGCTGAAATCACGGAATTCATCACCGCCAACGAAGGCAAACTGAAAACCAGAGAGTAGCGGCTTCCGGGTCGTCACTTTTCGCCGGCGGCGCGCTGCGCTTCGGCCAGCCGCCGCTGCATGTCCGCCACGGTTCCCCGATGCGCCGGGGCGGCCGCAAGATTCCTGGTTTCCTCGGGGTCCGCGGCCATGTCGTAGAGTTGCTCCGTGGCGCGCTTTAGATCGCGCACGAGCTTCCATTTTTCCGTCCGGACCATCCTCAAGCTATCGCGATAGCCGCAGAAAACCTGATCCCGGACGCGCCGCTTCAAACTCCTGCCATCGGCCTTGATGGGCGGCAAACCCACCAGTTCACACGCGGTTGGAAATAAGTCGTGCAGATAGCAGAGGTTAGGGCTGGTGCTTCCCGCCTCGCCCAGTCCCGGAACCCGCACGACGAGCGGTACCCGGACATCCCGGTCGCGAAGCGAGGCGGCGCCGACGCAGCTCAGGGCGGTCGAGAACACGATCGTCCGCGCGGATTGTCCCGAGGATTCGACCGCGGCGAGCGCTTGGCCCCTATCTTCTTCAGCCCAAAGGAAGAACGGAAACTGGGGTAGCTCTCGTGCGAGACCTCCCTTCCGGACCTCGAACCCCAGATCCTCCGGTCTTCCGGATCCCCGCCACGCTCCCGTGAAAACGGTCCGATAGCCGGCCTTCCGCATTGTGGATGGCCACAATGCCCAATTCGGGTCGATTTCGGGTTCAAAACCGCCCTTTCGGGGCCGAAAATGCCCGAATCCGGTCAGGATTCCAGCCCGCGCCGCAGGACATTCGGGGTTGGAAGTGAAGCAGTGGGTAAACCGGATCGCGGACTTGGCAAGAGCTTCGGCGATCCCGGACGGTGCGGCGCCCAGGGAAAAGAGGACGTTCGGCCGGACTGCGGCGAGGGCAGCCACGGGAAACGCGCTCAGGAGTGTCCTGCGAGTCATGAGGCGATTATAAGGCTTCCTGGGGCGAGCGCGCGGGAAACGATCGCGTATCTTCGGACGATATCGAATCTTTGCCGATGGAACCGCAGCGGCGGTGGGCTGGCTGCAAGCGTCGTGGAAGGCAGGATCGAAAACCCTCCCGATCGCACCGGGTTACCGTTGCAAGAGGTTCGCCGCACCGCGATAGCCGAGTTTGCGGAGTTGATCATTCGGGCCGTGCGCGTGATTGTTGGGGAGGGCCCGCGGCCGGAAAAATTCATGAAAAACGTGCAGAATGAGAGAGGCGGCCGCGGCGCGGGGGCGGTGCATGAGGGGTGCGGTACGAGGAATTGCAAGAGGAGGCGACGAACGGCGATCGCCTGCCACACCTCACCACAGTCACCTGCCGAATATGCACGGTTGCCAACCAGAGGACGCCGGAATGCTAGAATTAAACTTCTCCGGCTCAGCGGGATGTAGAATTTGCATCCGGTTCGCCGTCCCGCAGTCCAATAACGAAGAGTGAAAAAAGGCAGAATTCAAACGGAGAAAAATGCCGCAGGCCGTTTCCGAAGCGCACAAGTCGAACGTTCTTGCCACGATCGGCAATACGCCGCTGATTCGTCTGGCGAAAATCACGGCCGATTTTCCGGGCATCGAGATCTACGGCAAGGCTGAGTTTGCCAATCCCGGAGGCTCGGTCAAGGACCGCCCCGCGCTGAATATGGTCGTCGAAGCCGAACGTTCGGGAGCGCTTCGGCCGGGCCTGACCATCCTCGACGCCACCAGCGGCAACACGGGTATCGCCTACGCCATGATCGGCGCGGCCAAGGGCTACAAGGTGAAACTCTGCCTGCCCGGCAATGCGTCGATGGAACGGAAGCGCATACTCAAGGCCTACGGCGCGGAAACCGTATTTTCGGACCCCGCGGAGAGCTCCGACGGCGCCATCCGTCTCTGCCGCCAGGTCCACGCCGCCGATCCGGAACGCTATTTCTATCCCGACCAGTACAACAATCCGAATAACTGGAAGGCGCACTTCAACGGGACCGGGCCTGAAATCATCGAACAGACCGAGGGACGCGTCACGCACTTTGTCGCGGCCATGGGGACCAGCGGGACGTTCATGGGCGTCACCCGGCGGATGCGCCGCGACCTCCCGCACGTCAAGTGCTACTCGGCGCAGCCATCGAGCGGTTTTCACGGGCTCGAAGGCTTGAAGCACATGCCGACGGCCATCGTGCCGGGGATTTACGACGCCTCTCTCGCCGATGGAAACCTCTGGCTCGAAACCGAAGACGTGTACCGCATGGTGCGGCGCCTCGCTCGCGAAGAGGGCGTGCTGGTCGGGATCTCCGCCGGAGGGAATGTGCTTGCCGCTTTGCAGATTGCCGCTGAGCTGCGCGAACGAGGGGAGGGCGGAGTAATCGCGACCATGCTTTGCGACAGCGCCGACAAGTACCTCAGCGAACATTTCTGGGACGATTAGCCGGGTAGCCATAACCAAGTCATGATCACCATCGAACAGCAGCCCTGGCAGGAGATGGTCGCGCACGCCAAGGCTACGTATCCGAACGAATGCTGCGGCGCGATGCTCGGCAGCGCGGATGACGAGAGCAAAATTGTGCGGATCGCAATGATGCTCGAGAACGTGTCCGAGGGTCCGCAAGCCGCGCGCTACGAGCTTCGTCCCGAAGATCTGCTCAAAGCCGACCGCGAGGCCCGAAAACAGGGCATGGACCTGGTGGGCATCTACCATTCCCATCCGGATTGTGGGGCCTATTTTTCGGAAACGGATCTGAAGAACTCCTGTCCGTGGTACTCCTTCGTGGTGCTCTCGATCCGGGAGGGCGAATTCGATCACGCCAACAGCTGGCTGCCGAACGCCGAACAAACCGCGGCTGAAAAGGAAGAATTGGTCTACTAAAAAGGAACTATGGCAAAGGTCAAAATACTGATACCCACACCGCTGCGCCAGTTCGCAGGCAAACAGAACTCGGTGGAGTGCGAAGGGGGCACCGTCGGGGAAGCGCTTGCGGCGCTCATCGCGGCGCATCCCGATCTCCGCAAGAACCTCTATAACGACGAAGGCAAGCTGCGCAGTTTCGTCAACGTGTACGTGTCCGATGAGGACATCCGGTATCTGAACCGCGAGGCGACTCCGGTCAAGGACGGCGACACGCTATCGATCGTACCCAGCATTGCAGGGGGTATTGAGTCCGGACGCGCGGACGCCGTCACTCTATCGAAGGAGGAGGTGCTGCGCTACAGCCGGCACCTCATCATGCCCGAAGTCGGCATGGAAGGGCAGCTCAAGCTGAAGCAGGCGAGCGTGCTGCTGGTGGGCACGGGCGGCCTCGGCGCGCCGCTCGGTCTCTATCTCGCGGCAGCCGGCATCGGCCGCATCGGGCTCGTCGATTTCGACGTTGTCGATTTCACCAATCTCCAGCGCCAGGTGATTCACGGCACCAAAGACGTCGGCCGCAAGAAGCTCGACTCCGCGGCCGACCGGATGCTGGACATCAATCCGCACATCACGATCGACCGTCACGAAGTGGCGCTTACTAGCGAAAACGCGCTCGGGATTCTGAAGGACTACGACTACATCGTCGACGGCACCGACAATTTCCCCACGCGCTACCTGGTCAACGACGCGTGCGTTCTCCTCAACAAGCCGAACGTCTACGGCTCGATCTTCCGTTTCGAGGGCCAGTGCACGGTGTTCGCCTACGAGGGCGGGCCCTGCTACCGCTGCCTGTATCCGGAACCGCCGCCTCCAGGCCTGGTTCCAAGCTGCGCGGAAGGCGGAGTGCTCGGCATCCTGCCCGGCGTGATCGGCCTGATGCAGGCCACCGAAACCGTAAAGCTGATCCTCGGCATTGGCGAGTCGCTGGTGGGGCGTTTGGTGCTTTACGATGCCCTCACCATGCGTTTCCGCGAACTGAAACTGCGGCGCAATCCGGAGTGCCCGGTGTGCGGCGATCATCGCACCATCACCAAGCTCATCGACTATCAGCAGTTCTGCGGCATCCCACAGCAGGCGCCGCCACCCGCGCCCGGATTGAACGACGGCGAGATCGACCCCGTCGAAGTCAAAGCGCGCATCGACCGCGGCGACAGTTTCGTCCTGGTCGACGTGCGCGAGCCGCACGAATATCAGATCTGCAGCATTCCATTCGCCAAACTGATTCCGCTCGGCGAGCTGCCGAAGCGCGTCGGCGAACTGAACACGGCGGACGACATTGTAATGCACTGCAAGGGGGGCACGCGCAGCGCGAAGGCATGCGATTTCCTGAAGCAGGCCGGTTTCAAGAAGGTGAGGAACATGAGGGGCGGCATTCTCGCGTGGAGCGATAAGGTCGACCCGCGCGTGCCGAAGTATTAAGCGCCCATCGTGCTAGCCGTGGGGCAGCGCGCAGAAGGCAGGGTCGAAAAACCACCCGCTCATGCCGGGTTACCCGCTGCAAGAGGTTCGCCTGCAACCTGATAGCCGAGCTTGCGGAGTTCCTTGATCATTCGGGCCGTGCGCGTGCGCTTCGACTTCGCACTTACCTCCGGACCCCGTT
>CAMDED010000236.1 GCA_945893365.1 Candidatus Sulfopaludibacter sp. SbA3
TTGCCGCTATTCCCCCCTCGGCACAGGAAAGCCCTGCATGAAACCATCCTCGACGAGATCCCGCAAGAGCGTGTCAGTTCCAGCCGTAATCGCGCCAACCCGCGCGGAGTAAAGCGGAAGATGAGCAACTACCCCCTGCGACCGCGAGCCCCTCAACGCACTCGTCGTCTCAACGTTGCCAAGCGGATCGGGATCGTTAAGTGAACAGTATTGTGGCTAGCCCCGGAGACACCGGCGTCCAGGTTCCGAGCCGCTGGATTCACGCGCAGCGAGGTTCGCGTGTTAGCGCCCGCTCCGCGGAAAGGCGCCTGATCGTCCGCTACCGTGGCGCCGGAGTGTTCCCGTCGGCAAGTGCCGGTGCCGCCAACAGCGTGCAGGGCCGGCACGCCGGACGGCTGGCACTCGGATACTTCGCGCGTCTGCACGCCTTGGTGGTGACGCCGCCTTTCCGATTTTGAATGCCGGGGCCGTTTGTTCGCGACGGCTGCCACGGGGAGAACGCGGCACGTCGCCGCGCGGGAAGCCTGACGGCGCAGCCGGCCTGAACGGACCTGACCGGTTCTTCGCGTGCGATAATGCATGGAACGATACGCCGCCCGCATCCGTAGAAGGTAAGAAGGTACGAACGATGAGAACACACATTTTCACGCTGCTCCTTTCGGGTTCGCTGTTGCTGAACGGCGCCGAAGTTTCCGTGCCGATCGAAAAGTACACCCTTTCGAACGGCATGCGGGTCATCCTGTCGCGGGACAAGGCGGTGCCAGTCGTCTCGGTTTACGTGATGTATGGCGTAGGCGCGCGCTCCGAAGAGAGAGGGCGCACCGGCTTCGCCCATCTGTTCGAACACATGATGTTCCAGGGTTCGTCGAACGCCCCGAAAGGCGTCCACTTCAAGACGGTCGAGTCGAACGGCGGCAACCTCAACGGTTCGACGCACTCCGACTACACCGACTATTTCGAGGTGCTGCCGTCGAACAAGGTGGCCGTCGGGCTATGGCTCGAATCCGACCGCATGCGGTCGCTCGCCATCACCGACGAGAACCTCACCAATCAGAAGGAAGCCGTTAAGCAGGAACGCCGCCTGTCGTTCGACAATCAGCCGTACGCGACCGCCATCGTGGATCACTGGCCCATGCTCGCTTTCAAGAACTGGCAGAGTTACCACTCGCTGATCGGTTCCTATGAAGACCTGAACGCCGCGTCGGTAAAGGACGTTTCCGCGTTCTTCAAAACCTACTATGCGCCGAACAATGCGATTCTCGTGCTCTCCGGCGACATTGATAACGCAGCCGCGAAAAAGCTGATTCAGACCTATTTCGGAGATATCCCGGCGCAACCGCAGCCAAAGCACCCGGATCTTTCGGAACCGCCGGACGCGGCGCCGGGGACGAAGGTTTATAAGGATCCGTTGGCGAACGTCCCCGGCGTCGTAACCGGCTATCCGGGGCCGAAACGGAGGTCCGCCGATTACTATTCGCTCGCTATGCTCGATGTTCTGTTGACGGGCGGGGAGAGCTCGCGCTTCCAACTCAATCTCGTCAAGGGCAAGCAGTCCGTTGTGAGCTATGAGGCGAACCTGGGGTGGCCGTTCGGCGACGCCTCGGACTACAAGGACCCGAACATGTACGCGATGTTTTTCATCCACAAGCCCAATTTCACGGGTAAGCAGATTGTGGATCAGGCGCAGGAGGAGTTCGCGAAGATCCAGAAAGAGCCCGTCGATCCGAAGGAGCTGGCGCGCGCCCGCACGTTCCTGCTGGCTTCGCGCCTGAACTCCCTGCAGAGCTCGCTCACGCGCGCCCGACTGCTCGCGCAATACGAGCTATTCGACGGGAAACCGGAGCTGATCAACACCGAACTTGGACTCTACGCCGCCGTGACTCCCGAGCAGATTCAGGCCGCGGCGAAGAAATACCTGACCCCGGAAAAGCGTTCCGTACTCGAAATCGTGCCCGCGCCGAAGGAGGCAAAACCGTGAGATGCTATTTTGCAATTTTGATCGCCGGAGCCGTGCTGACCGCGCAAACCGTGGACCGCACCAAGCCGCCCGAGACGCAGCCGCTGCCCGCTTTCAAGCTGCCGCCGGTGTATGAAACGAAGCTTCCAAACGGACTCGCCATCGTCTTGGTCGAGGACTCGCGTTTTCCGCTGGTGACGGTGCGGCTCACCTTTGCCGCCGGATCGAAGTTCGATCCGAAGGATCTGCCGGGTCTCGCGGACAGCACGGCCGCCCTGTTGACGGAAGGCACGGCGAAGCGAACGTCCCGGCAACTGGCTGAAGAAGTGGCGTCGATCGGCGGCACCCTCAACGGCCGCTCGACGCCCGACACACTGGTGCTCGCCGGAGGTTCCCTGGCCGAGAACGCCCCGAAGCTCATCGAGCTAGTGGCCGACGTGGCGCAAAACGCCAGCTTTCCGAAAGACGAAGTCGAGCTGCAAAAGCAGAACCGGCTTCAAAACCTGCTGCAGCAACGGTCGGAACCTAACTTCCTCGCCCAGGAGAAGTTCGCCGCCGTACTCTACGGATCGCATCCGTACTCGCGCATCGCACCCACGCCGGCATCCCTCGAAAAACTCGACGCCGCCGCTGTGAAAGCCTTCCGGGACGCTCGCATCGTTCCGAACAACGCCGTGCTGATTCTCCTCGGCAAGCTTCCTTCGCGCGCGGCCGCGTTGAAGCTGATCGAAGCCGATTTCGGCTCATGGAAACAGAAACCGATCAACGATCCTCCGCCGGCCGTTGCGCCCGAAGCGAGGCGTCAGGTGGTGCTGGTCGACCGGCCCGGTTCGGTGCAGGCCGACATTCGGGCGGGCCAGCTCGCCATCACGCGCCGGAATCCCGAGTATGTGCCTCTGGTGGTAGGCACGACGATTCTCGGAGGCGGTGCGTCGTCGCGCCTGTTCAACAGTATTCGAGAGAAGAAGGGATACGCCTACAGCGTGCATAGTTACGTCGATGCGCGCCGCGAGTCGAGCGCGCTCACGGCGGTGACGCAGGTGAGGAATGAGGTTGTCGAACCGGCAATGCAGGAACTGCTGGGCGAGCTCGAAACCATCGGAAAGGAGCGCGTCTCGGCCGAGGAACTGACAAGTGTGAAGAACTACTTGAGCGGGCGCTTTGTCATGGGGCTCGAGAGCCAGAACGGTCTCATCGAACAGCTGAACCTCGTGAAATCGATGGCGCTTCCCAACGACTACCTCGAAACCTATACGACGCGCATTCGCGCCGTCGAGCCGGATCAGATCCAGCGCGCGGCCGCGAAGTTCATCTCGCCGGGACGGGCGGCGATCGTCGTCGTGGGGGACGCGGAAAAGATCGGCAAATCTCTTGAGAAATTCGGCAACGTGCAGGTAGTAAAGTCGAACTGATGAAGATCGTCCGGTAGCGCCCGCGGATACCACGGGCGGTGTGGTCGTTTCTCATATGGATCACGCTCTCCGACATGGCCGGCAGGGTAAACCGAGGCGGCTTCTCGCCGGGGTACCCAACGGAAGGCGCGCCGAAATCTCAAAGAGGCGGCACGGCTCTTCCTTGGAGAAGCGGGGAGGATGATCCCGGGGGATCGGATCCTCGAAGAGGCGGCGTACCTGAAGCGCAAGATCAGGCTCCTCGGGCCAACGTCCATCGCTACCCTAAGGGCCTCCTGCCGCTACCGCTGGAACATGCCAAGGCTCAGCCTCGTCTCGTATAAGACCCTCGCGCGGATTTTTATGACCGGCGGCTTCCCCCTGGTCCGGGAAGAAGGCGGCCACATGGTGTCGCGCGAACGCTACTTCGAACTTCCGGACCAGTCTTAAACGGCGCCGAGAACAAGCGCCTCGCGATGGGTCCGGCGCGTGTGGCCGCTTCGCGTTCAAGGACGCGTTAGGAGAGTTTGCGGACGGCCGCCAAGGCTTCGACCTTTCCCGCCGCGGCGCCTGAATCGAGCGACTCTTCCGGCCGATTCTCCAGCAGAGCTCTTGGTTCGCGGCGGCCGACACGCCGCGGAACGACTTCTGCCAACGGCCTATGGTACGCCGCAAAGTCACCGGAGGAGTTGCTAAAGCGGGCAATCGTCAGCGTGTTCCCGATTTGACTGAAACCAAGTAGTGGTTGAGCGCCGGCAGCGCCTGGCCGACGGAAGGTTCAGCATGACAAACAGCCGCCGGACCTTCGGGCGCATACGCGGGAACTCGACGTGTCTTCCTGCGGGGGCAACCAACGAAAGGCGCTCCGAAATCTCAAAGAGGCGGGATACCTGAAGCGCAAGACCAGGCTGCTTGGGCCAAAGTTGTTTACCACCCCGCGAGTCTCCCTGCCGCTGCTGCTGGAACATGTCAGAGATCAGCCCCGTCTCGTACAAGACCCTCACGGCGGATTTTTGAGACCGACGGCTTCCGCTTGGTCCGGGACGGCCACATGGTGTCGCGCGAACGCTACTTCGAACTTCCAGACCAGTCTTAAACGGCGCCGCGAACAAGCGCCTCGCGATGGGCCTGGCGGTTGTGGCCGCTTCGCGCTCAAGGACAGCGGCCTATGGCACGCGTGTGTATGTGATCTGGTCTACCGGAGCCGCTTGGTCAGTTGAACTGAAGCCGGAGGTGCAGCGCGCGATGGTGAGCGTGTTCCCGACTTGACTGAAACCAAGGAAATCGTTGGCACCCCAGATAGCGCCACTACCGTTGCCGACGCCATAGCTCCAGACTGCCGATGTGATGCCGGCTTTGCCAAGGCGGGCCGCACACGGATAGTTCGCGATTGCCCGACAAACCACGTGGCGGTACGCGGATAGGTGAACTCGTCGGCGCTTGGCGCTGCGGCAAGGGACCACTGCAAGGTCCCTCCACTGGAGGCGCCTGCCGCGTCCGATTCGGCAAACGAAAGCCCCTCCCTGGCCTTCCCGATGGACGTACGCGCGCGAACTGCCATGGGCTTCGTTCGAAACACTCGAGTCGAGAGTCGCTTCTGTCTACGATTTACCGGACCGTGCCCCCACGAGGTGGTTGCCATAAAGGACCGACAAGATGATAATGCCTGCCAGTGTGCAGACAATGAACAATCCCCAAAGAGTCCCGACGCCCCACGGTGCTTCCTAGCCTTGACCCACAATTGCGCGAAAGAACAGAGCCGCGGCTGCCACTCAGCCAAGGCCGAGCAGCAGGATTGCGACAGTGTAGACGATATCGATCATTGCCTTCGCGCGTTGCCTTCCGGTTTGCGACCAGGCATAGGTCAGTATACTCCTGCCACCGTGCGGTGTGGTCGTTCCTCATATGGATCAAGCCCTCCGCCATGGCCGACGGAACGTTCACCATAACAAACAGCCGCAACAAGAACACAAGGACCCACAAACCGAAGGCTTGACCGAGCCGCGACGGTGGGCCATGGTATTTCTTGGCTGTCACCTCAGTCGCATCAAGGGATTAAAACTGAAAGGGATGGAGATCCAATTCACCACACAGATTTTCAAGGAAGGACGTAGCTTCGTGGCGTATACGCGGGAACTCGACGTATCCTCCTGCGGGGGCACGCAGCAAAAGGCGCTCCGAAATCTCAAAGAGGCGGCAAGGCTCTTTCTCGAAGAAGCCGAGAAAATGGGCGCGCTGGATCGGATCCTCGAGGAGGCAGGTTACCTGAAGCGCAAGACCAGGCTTCTTGGGCCAAAGTTCATCACGACACTGCGAGTCTCCCTGCCGCTACCGCTGGAACATGCCAAAGCTCAGCCCCGTCTCGTACAAAACCCTCACGCGGGTTTTTGAGACCGACGGCTTCCGCTTGGTGCGCGAAGGAGGCGATCACAGCGCGGCATAGCCGCAACCAAACACTGATGGCGTTTTCCGTTTCCCTATGAGGTTGGTTGTTGGAAGACTGACATCGCAAAGAAAGGAAAACGCCATGACGAGTTTATCTCGAAATACGAGAGCCAGATTGGGGGAGTGATCTCGGGGTTCGACCGGTTGGTATTCCGAGGGAGTCTGCGGTCGCTGGTGCACGACAGGGGTATGAAGAACTACCTCTGGCGCAAGCAAGTGCCGCTGAAGGAGTTTGGAAAGCATGCCGAACGAACCAGCAACCACCTCAAGGCGGCGTCGGTGGAGGAAGTGGAGAGGCTGGGGCGCCCGGTAAAGTACTTGAAGCCGCGCGAAGACAAAGAGGCGATTGCCCGGCAGATCGTCGCCGAACAGAAGATCGGCAGCGGACCGGTGTGCGTGATCAAGAGCGTGGAGCCATGCTGGAGCTACGATATCTACCGCAGCCGCGAGGAGAAGAAGTTGAAGCTGGTCAAGCGGCCTCGCCAATGTCTGTTCTTGTACCACTACCAGATCCATCCCATGTTCGGGTTCATGAACGCCCGGATACGGACGTGGTTTCCGTTTCCGGTGCAGATTTGCATCAACGGGCGGGAATGGCTGTCGCGGCAGATGGACCGGGAAGGTCTGGAGTACGTGCGGCAGGACAAGTGTTTTCCCTGGCTGGCCAACTATGCGCGCGCGCAAGAGTTGCTGGATACGCAACTGAAGGTCAACTGGCCGGAGCTACTGCAAGGGGTGGCCGATGAACTCAATCCTTAGCACCAGGAGATCTTCGCGAAGTTTCCGGCTCGCTACTACTGGTCCGCCTACCAAAGCGAATGGGCCACAGACGTGGAGTTCCGGGACACGGCGGCGTTGCAGCGGCTTTATCCGATGTTGGTACATCAAGGCATGACCAGTTTTTCGAGCCCGGACGTGATGCGGTTTCTGGGCCGCCGTATTCCACTGAGCGGAGAAGTGCCGCCGCGGTTTGCGGCCGAGTCGACCAGCGACGTGAAACGGCGGCAGGAGGGAGTGCGGATCAAGCATCGCCTGGGCGGCAATTCCATGAAGCTTTACGACAAGGCGTTCACGGTGGTGGGCAATGTGTTGCGCGGAGAAACGACCATCGACAACGTGGAGGACTTCCGCGTCTATCGTCCCAAGGAAGGCGGGCCGGAGCAGGACCTCGCTTGGCGCCCCATGCGCCGCGGAGTCGCCGACCTGCACCGCCGGGCTGAAGTTTCGCAAGGCCAACGACCGCTACTTTAACGCGCTGGCATGCGTGGACGATAGCGCGACCGTGAAAGAGTTAACCGGTGGCCTGGCCCAGCCCACTGCCTGGAACGGGAAACGCGTGCGCGCTTTGCGTCTGTGGGCCGACGATGACATCACGTTGCTGGAAGCGGCCAACCGGGGCGAATTCACCATCAACGGCCTGCGCAACCGGGATCTGCAAGCGCTGCTGTACGCCGCCCCGCCTGGATCGCAAAAGGAAAAACCGCGGCGATCCGCCGCCATCAGCCGCAAACTGCGGCTCCTTCGAGCGCGCGGCTTGCTGCAAAAGGTCTCCCGCACTCACCGCTACCGGTCACCACTTCCGCGCGCAAGGCCATCACCGCACTCCTGACCGCGCGACAAGCTACACTCGCTCAACTCAGCTCTTT
>CAMDED010000237.1 GCA_945893365.1 Candidatus Sulfopaludibacter sp. SbA3
GGGCGGCAACCGTACGGAGAACGGCGCTCGGGCGCAAGCGATCCTCACCAGTGTGCGGTGTACCGCCCGGCAGCAGGCCAAAGATGTATTCCAGCTGTTGATCAACCTGCTGCGGTCCCCGCAACCGAAACTGCTGGACATCCTGCCACCCGGGTTCCTCGATCCCAACGACATCCATGGCAGCGATTCGAACGCCACAAATGTGCAAGGCGTAAAAAACGAAACGGAATTCAACCGGACCCGATGAGCACATCCCCTTCCCACCAGAAATGCTGGCGCCCCTGGTGCAACAGTCTGCAACTCCGCCAATCTTCAGTTCAGCTTGATGTCGAACGCGAAGAGCTTGGGCCGTCACCCCTGGTAACCAAATACGGACATGGACCCGGCACGCGCCTGACTCACAAGCGCCAGGGGCAAACAGTCACCGAGGCCCTTTCGACGCCGGCGGCTGTGCGCCAAGCCGGCGGGAAGTCGGCCGAGTCCCGGAAGTTTCAGGACATCAGTCGCGAGTTGAGCAGGACTGCAACCAATGCAGACCCGCCGCGCGTTCCGAAAGGGCTCGAGTTCCTGCTGTAACTGCCGGTTTACCGCGGTCGGCGGGGCCGCTCGGCTGGGCCGGGTAGACAGGAACGAATCGAGCGCACCCAGTCTGTTACGTGACGCCTCCGTACATGAATGCCGCTTCGCAGTGGCACTCCTATATGTTGTCGATGTGAATTTCCGGAGCGCGAAGACGGCCTCGGGATGTTCGTAAGCCGTTCCGCATTTGTTTCAATTCCTCATGTTGTCCGCGCTTTCCATTGGTTTCCTTCTCAGAGTGCCGCCGGGCGCCCACAAAATCCGGAGAGCCCGTGCTTCCGTCCGGAGGGTCGCGTCCCATTGAATTAAATATGATTCTTTTGGGACGATTAATTGTTTTAGTCAATACCAATTGCGTTCCAATTCGTGCTATATCTGCTAGTGCCTTATTTGCAACCGGGAGATCCCAGACCGTCTTTACAAATGGACATTCCGGGATGCGCGCTGGAGATTTCAGGTGATTCGGATCGTGATCGCAGGCCCAACCCGGCTCTATCGCGAGGGCATTGAGTTGGTCCTTAAAGACCACGACCGGATTCGTGTAGCGGGTACGGCTGCCTCCGCCGCGCAGGCCCTCCATCTGTGTGCTGAGATGCGGCCGGATGTGGCGTTATTCGACTGGTCGATGGAGGATTGCCTGACCGCTGTCCGTAGCCTCGCGAGCCATTTGCCCGACTGTAAGACGGTTCTCCTGGCGGTGCCGAACGCCGAGAACGAGTTGATGGCCTGTGTCGAAGCGGGGGTCCGCGGATTCGTCACGCACGACACGTCCATCAACGCCCTGGTGGAAGTGATCGAGGCAGCTGCCATGGGGGAGCTGCGGTGTTCCGCGACCTTCGCTTGCTCGCTCGGTAGGCGCGTGGCCGAACTAACCGCCTTGGCGGGTCCTGGTTACGCGGCGTCGCCTTTGACGCCGCGCGAAGTCGAAGTGCTGCGGCAGATCGAAAGCGGCTTCTCGAACAAAGAGATCGCCAATCGCATGGGCATCGAGGTGGCAACCGTGAAGAACCACGTGCATAGCCTGCTCGAAAAACTTCCTGCGCGCAGCCGTACCGAGGCCGCGGCGATTTTCCGCCGCTGGAAGGCCCCTCTGTCGAAGACAACGAGGGCCTAAACGGCCCGTGGTGGAAGTTCGTAAATTTCGAGGAGCCAAACCTGCCGGGCGGTTACGCGGCACGGACGGAAAATGCAAAGCAAGGTTCGCAGAACGCCATGAAGTTAGCCCAAGCCGCGCAGATTGACCTCCTGGTCCACGGGGCGGAGACGAGCTACTGTCCGGCGTCGAATGGATCGCGCCTTCGCCGTTCGCCGCCAGCGCTCCTCCGCCGTGAGTCCCGATAGACACACCCGCCAGAGTGGTCTGAGCCGTCGCCAAGTTGATCGTGAACCGCGTACTCGCTGAGCTTCCCCATGTTACCAGATGTAGGCTGGCGAAAAGGTCGGCGCTTCGGCACGATTCCGTAGAGCACACTCGATCCCGGCTGGAAGGCCAATCCTGCGAGCGAGTAGTGATTGCCAAACGCATCGTCCAGCACGCCCACTGCGGTTGCGGCTCCGGTGGCGCTATTGAGCGCATAGAGGCTTCCAGAGACTCCGCCTTGCCCCGCGGCCGCGTAAAGGGTTCCGGCGACGGCGTGTCCGCCCGCGAAATGGAGACCTGCCAGGAGAACCGGAAGAGCAAGGAATGCGTTTCGCAATCGGCGAGCGAGCGGAGTTCTCATGGCGATAGGGGACGATATCATAAACGAACAAATCAGGCAAACGCAAAGGCAAGCACCGCAAGCACCCGCGGGGCTCTGCGCTCTTTCAGGGATTGACGCGCGCGGATTGGTGGGCCGTCATCTGCCAAACGCCTTTGTTCTCGACGTAGACTTCGAGCGTCCGGACGCGATAGCTTTCTCTCCCGGGAACCTTAACATCGACATATCCGCTCAACACGGCCGTCTTGCCGTACACGCGAATCGTCGTCTCCGAATCCGTGAAAGACTCGTAATGTGACGGACCCTTCGTCACGGCCGCGATGTACTCGGTCTTGTTCTGATGTGTTTTCCCGTTCGAATGAGAATAGAGAAGGTCCTCCGCCAGGAACCGGCGGAGAGCGGATTCATCCTGCTTGATGACCGCCCGCCTCCACGCGGCGGCCGCTTCACGAACCGGGTCCGCCGGGTCCGCGGCGAAAGCTCCACCGGAAAATCCGGCGGAAAGAAGAAATACGAGCGTGGCGATTCTGGTCATATTCGTTTATCCTTACCGGTACGTCTTGTCGTCAATCCGGCTGAGATCCACGCCGTCGCCAAACACTCCCAGCGTCACGATGGCGAACGTGAAGACGCTGTTACCCGGTTCAATATGGCCGCCGAATGCCTTCTCGCCCGTCGTGAGAGTCATGTGGGGATGCAGCCTTCCATCGATGACGTAGCCGTTGATGCTGATGATATCGGCGGGGGAACCCGGGTCCTTGATGAACAGGTTCTTTGACGGAAAATCGCGATTGCTCACAGAATGGATATGGTAGTTACGCACGGAGCCGACGCCGGAAAGGATCACGGCGTTCTTGATCTTCTGCTCCTTCACCATTTTTTCGAGCCCGGCCAGCAGGTCCGTTTGATACTTGAAGCGGAGCACGACGACCCGCTCGAAGTTCCCGGAGATCGCATAGGCATCCGGAACCGCGGCGCTGTTCGCCTTGGAGTCGTCATGCGGCGTCGTCGGCTTGACGATTTCGGTGCGGGTCGCCTGACCCATCGCGAAGGCGGCCGAAAGAGCGGACAGCATGGAAAAACGAGTTAAAATGCGCATATTTTCTTCTCCCGATTCTTAGCGCGGAATGAATTTTTGGACGCGCCAGTTCTTGATTTCCGCGACGTAGATGCTCCCGCTCGGTCCGACAGCCATGTGATGCGAATAATCCAGTTGGCCGGGGAGCTTGCCGGGAGAGCCCAGAACGCCCAGAATTTCGCCGTCCAGGTTCAACTTCAGAATGCGATTGTTGTGGCCGTCGCACATGAAAATGGACTGGTCCTCCGTGATCACGATGCCCCACGGAGAGCCAACGTGCTTCCACTGCGCGAGAAACTTTCCATCTCCGTCGAAGATCTGCATCCGGTGGTTTTCGCGGTCGCCGACATATACTCGCCCTCGCTTGTCGACAGCGACCGCGTGCGGCAGATTGAACTCCCCTTCACCCGCTCCCTTCTTGCCCCAGGCTCTGATGAACTTGCCTTCCTTGTTGAATTTCACCACGCGCGAGTTGCCGTAACCGTCGGACACGTAAAAGTCGCCCGAGGCAGTGAAGGCGAGATCGGTGGGACGGTTGAACGTATCGTTCGTTTCACCCTTGTTGTTTTTGCGCCCGAGGACCATGCGAACTCGGCCGAGCGCGTCCATCTTCACCACAATGTGGCCCTGGTCGTCGGCAGCCCACAGATTGCCTTCGTTGTCGAAACGCAAACCGTGCGGTCTGACGAAAACGCCATCGCCCCAGGTTCGGACGACTTTGCCTGACTTGTCGAATTCGATAATCGAGTTCTTACCGCGGTGGAACACGAAGACGTGCTCGCGTGCGTCCACCGCGACGCCCGGGGTCTCTTCGAAGGTCCAGCCCGCAGGCAGGCGGGGCCAGTCCGGATCAACTGTAAAAGCGAGCTTTGGCAAGCTCGGTTGGGCCAGGCAAACCTGAGCCAGACAAATTAAGACAGCGCCGAAGAAGATTCGCATCGTTTTTCTCCCGGTTCACCAGATCATTTTAAGCGCCAACTGGATGACTCTGCCGTCGCTCGCGCCCGTGATTCGCCCAAAACCTCCAGACGACACCAGCGTGTTCGGCGCGCTGAAATTCACCTGATTAAATGCGTTGAACAATTCGCCGCGCAGTTGCGCCCGCAGCCGCTCCCGAATCGGAACGTCTTTCATGACGGTGAAATCCGTGCTGATCAGAGACGGTCCGCTGATGATGTTGCGGCCCGAATTGCCGTAGATGCCGCGCGGCAACAGATTGGCCGGCACGAAGGCCGCGGTATTGAAGAACTGGTTCACCATGTCGGCGCGGCTGGCGTGGTCCCGCTCGACATCGGCGTAGGTGACGCCGTTCACAAGCTGCGCGCGTTGCAGGTTCTGCTGGCCCGTGCCATCCAGGGCGACATCCGCGCCCATGGTGATGTTCAGGGGCGCTCCGCTTTGAATCGCGTGGAAGACGCCGAGACTCCATCCGCCTAAAACGTGCTTGGCAGCGGCGTGGTTGAATCGAAAGTTGGGACTCCACATCCAACTGACGGCCACCGCGTGACGCCGGTCGAAGTTCCCGCGGCCGCTCTCCTGCTTCAAATTGAACGGATTGCCAACGCCGGGCGTAAGCCCCGGTTGCGGTGCGTTGACGTTGTCCACGCCTTTCGACAGGACGTAAGAACTCATGAACGACAGTCCCCGGCTGAAACGTTTTTCGAGTCTGAACTGCGCGCTATGATACCCGGCGCGATAGTCGTTACCCAGGAACCGGGATTGCGGATTCAGCAACCCGATAGTCGCAGTGTAAAGCACGCGGTTATTGATATTCGCCGCCGACGGCGGCAAGCCGGTGATGGGATCGTTCTTGAAAACCGCCGGATTGTAGTGGCGATGGCCCTCGAGTTTTTGCGACAGCTTTCCCGCATAGCCAACGGAAAGAGCGAAGTCGGAACCCAGTTGGCGTTCGATCGTGAAGCTCATCGACTGCGTATAGGGCGCTACCAGGTTCTTGTCCGTGGTAACGAGGTTTGCGGGGATCGGGAAATCGCACGCCACGCCTGGAAATCTGTTCAGGGGTTTGCATCCGAAATTTCCCGGCAGGATTCCTTGTGGCGGCAAGGGCAGGTTCAGCGACTTGTAGGGATCGTCGATCTGTCCCTGGCGGAGCACATCGGTTCCCGCGAACGGAGCTTCCGAAGTATGCACGACCGTGGCGCTAAGCTGATCGAAGAAGATGCCGTAGCCGCCGCGAACACTGGTCTTGCCGTTTCCGAAAACATCCCAGGCAAACCCTACTCTCGGCCCGATGTTGTTCATGTCGTTGTAGCTGAGCTTGCCGTTCGAGGGCAGGCCAGGATCGCCCGGGAACAAGACCCCGGGAATCGAATCCGGATGCACCGTAGACCGGGCGCTGAAACTCGGCACGTCTGTTTAGCTGTGGCGGCCGAACTTCTGGTCCCAGGCAAGATAGGGCTCCCAGCGGGCGCCAAGCGTCAGCGTAAACCTGGGGACGATCTTGAACTCGTCCTGGAGAAAGAAAAAGTGTTTCCAGGCGACGGGATCGCTTCCCGGCTGCCCAAACTGGACACTCACCTGGTCGAAACGGCCGATCAGAAAGTCCGCCATCGCGTTGCCCGTTCCGACGCCGGTGAAGGTTGCGGCGCGCGTTTGCGTGAACTTATTGTTCAGAGTCCAGTTCACCTTATGCATCTCATATCCCCACTTGAGTGTGTGGCGGCCTTTGATCCAGCTCATCGAATCGCGAAAATGCCAGTTCCGGTAATCCTGGCCGTTCGGATTCACGGTGGCGAGGTTGAAGCGTCCCTGCACGTTGACGGAAATACCTTCACCGTTGATACCCGGGGGGAGGTTGATTCCCAGACTCTGCGGCGCGAAGAGCTTGCGCGGTTCGTCGATCGAGGAGACATGCAGGTAGTCGAACGTCGCCTGATTCAATAGCGTTGGGCTCGCCGTGTAGGTGCTCGAAATCGAAAAATTGTTGTTGTCCACGTTGCGGTCGCCAGTGGTGAACGGCTGTATGTTCCCCGCTGTGAAAAGCTGTGTGTACGAATCGCGGTGGAAATGGCCGAAAAGTGTGTGCTTTGCGCTTTGCAGAAAGTCCACGCGTCCCATGAACGAATAGTTTCCCGACGGATTCTGGCTTAGAGAGACGAACGTGCCGGTGGGCGATCGGGGAATGAACTGATCGAGGATACTCTGCGCCGCTTTGCTGATGCAGCCCGGAGCAACCAGGTTCCCAGCCACGCAAGGCGCGCCGTTTGGGCTGGTAAGCGGGCTGCCGGTGAGCGGATCGTTCACATTCCGGATCGCGGCCTGACCGGTGAAGTTCCCACTCCGTTCCGCGTCGGTTGGGACCAGCGCCTGCGACGACCCCACTTCGGGCCTGTTCCAGAGCTTCTGGTAGTACCCGAATGCGAACAGCCGATCCTTCTTGATGGGGCCGCCGCCGGCTGCGCCCGCCTGATTCTGCCGGCTGGTGGGACGCCGCGGCTGAAAGAAGCTGCGGGCGTTGAGCTTGTCGTTACGCAGAAACTCCCAGGCGCTGCCGTGCAACTGGTTGGTACCGGCCTTGGAGGTAATCGTCACCTGGCTGCCTGAGTTGTTCCCGTACTCCGACGTGAAATTGTGCGTCTGGATGCGGATCTCCTGAACCGCGTCCGGCGGCGGGAAATTCAATCCCGTGGTTTGCCCGAAGTGCGTAAAGTTCGCCCCGTTGAACGTAAAGTTGTTGTTGACCGATCGGCCCCCGTTTACGCTCATGTTGGGACCCGCGCGCGTGTTATCCATTTCCTGCGGAGCGCTGACTTGCAGGATGCCGGGCAGAATGCGGGCCAGGCTCATGACGTTTCTGCCGTTGAGGGGCAGGTCTTGAACCCGGCGGTCGTCAACCAGCCCGGATAGCGTCTGGCTCGATGTGTTTACCAGCGTGGCAGTGCTCGAAACCGTCACTTCCGACGAAATGGAGCCTACCTTAAGGATCATGTCCAATCGGAGGTTTTCGCCCAGGCTCAAGCGCACGCCGCCTTGAATCTGCCGGTCGAATCCATCCGCAGAGGCGGTTATTTCGTAAGTGCCGGACGGGATCGCCAGCAGGTTGTAAAAAC
>CAMDED010000238.1 GCA_945893365.1 Candidatus Sulfopaludibacter sp. SbA3
GGGCTTGTGAACCTCGTTCAATTGATTCCTTCGATTGCATCTCGGAAGCGTGAGTCTTCGTGAAAGCTGTATGCGGGAAAACTGCATGTACAGTTTGAGCGGCGGACGGTGGCCAGCGCGCGAGCGCGCCACCTCCGACCCGACAGCGATGAAGCGGGTAACGACCGTGGAGCGAAGGGGCCTCATGAGGAACACGCTGAGTAAGAGGGAAGGAGGGCCGCTTGGAGGAAACTCCCACTACGGAAACCGGCGTTGAGCCGGAGAAACTCTCCTTGCTGAGACAGAAGCTGGGCCAAAAGGCTAAACGGGAACCGAGATACCGGTTCTATGCTTTATACGACCGGATCTATCGGCGGGATGTGTTGGAAACGGCATGGGAACGGGTGCGAGCGAACCAGGGAGCGCCCGGAGTGGACCGAGTGAGTATCAAACAGATAGAGAACTCGGTGCAGGGAGCGCGAGGATTTCTGGACGATATTGAACAGAGCCTGCGCAACAAGACCTATAAGCCGCAGGCAGTCCGGCGCGTAAATATACCAAAGGCGAATGGGAAGCTGAGACCGCTGGGGATACCGACGGTGCGGGACCGGGTGGTGCAGATGGCAACACTGCTCCTACTGGAACCGATCTTCGAGGCGGATTTCGAAGATTGCTCGTACGGGTTCCGACCGGGAAGATCGGCGCACCAGGCGCTGGAGGTGATTCGGGAGCAGATAAACAAGGGCTTCCGGAGTGTGTTTGACGCGGACCTGAAAGGGTACTTCGATTCGATTCCGCACGACAAACCGATGGCGTGCGTGCGGTACCGGATAGCAGACCGGAACGTGTTAAGCCTGATTCTGATGTGGCTGCAAACGCCCGTTGTGGAGAAGGAGCGCGGGAAGGAGAAGTGGGTCCGGCCCACGAAAGGGACACCGCAAGGGGGAGTAATCTCCCCGCTGTTAGCGAAAGTGTATCTGCATTGGTTCGACCGGGTATTTCAGGGTGGACCGGGGCGATGGGCGAACGCGAAACTGGTGCGGTATGCGGATGACTTCGTAGTACTGGCGAGATACCAGGGGAAGCAGATGCAGGAGTTTCTGGAAGGGAAGATCGAAGGGTGGATGGGATTGGAACTGAACCGGGAGAAGACGAAGATCGTAGAACTGACGGGGCCGAAGGCGCGGCTGAATTTTCTGGGGTACACATTCCGCTATGACCGGGATCAATACGGGCGTGTGGGGAAATACCTGAATATGATGCCGTCGGAGGAAGCGCTGAAGCGGGAAAGGGCGGCGATCCGGGAAATGACGGAACCGCAGAAGGGCAGCAAGCCGGTACCGCAACTGATTGAGGAGCTGAACAGGCACTTGAGAGGATGGCAGAACTACTTCAGTAAAGGATACCCGGGGAAGGCGTACAGCAAAATCAACTGGTACGTTCGATTCCGGCTTGTTCGACACTTGCGCCGACGCAGCCAGCGCCCGTATAAGAAGCCGAAAGGAGTCAGTTGGTTCCGGCATTTGGAGGAACTTGGGCTGATCCTGCTGGGGACGAAAAGGGGTGCGCAACTGACCGTGAATGCTTCAGGCGAGAGTTCCTGAGAGAGCCGGATGCGGTAGCTCCGCACGTCCGGTTCGACGAGGGGGTAGCATCGATTTTGATGCTCCTCTACTCTACTTTCCCTTTAGCGGCGAAGCCTCTCGAAATGTTTTTGGCCACCCCCTCACCCCGGCCAAGCTTCGCTTTCGCTACCACAGGGCCGGGGGGCGCTTTTATGTTCGACGCCGCGGCTTGGCCGCCTCGCATCCGGAGCGCGATCCGGACGTGAAGAACGCACACCCGAAGCGGCCGTGACCGCTCCGGCTCCGGATGCGGAAGACTGCAAGCCTTCCGCTCCACATCCCGAGCACAACGGAACCCGTTGTTATCGTTCCTGTCGCCAGGCCGGTTCCCGTTGCGAACCGAGGCCCCGAGGTTCGTCGAATTGTCGTTCCACGAACCGCCCCGAAGTTTAGATCGCACACCGCTGTCCATGGTCACGACTTTGCATTTGCCGAAGCCCGACGGTTTTCCGCACTCAGCTTTTCTCCGGATCTTTTGCAGAAGTCGCATCGGCAAGAACGGCCAGGCTGGGCGGAATGAAAGGGCGAGCCGCGCTCCAGGGGAGGTCATCCGCCCCGAGGCATTTCTGGGCGACAGTTTCGACTGCGTGGGGCCCGTGCGGATTCCGCGCGCTTACTTCAGCATGGCGAGCAGCTCGCCGGTTTGCCGCGCCAGATCGAGCTTGGCGCGCTCCACCGAATACTGGGCGTCGTAGAAGGCGATCCACTTCTCGTTTTCGGCAAAACGGGCCTCCTCCACTTGCTTAAGGGACGCTCTCCCCTCCTGCATCAAGGCAAGGGTCACGGAGAGTTGCTCACGCGCCAGGTCGAGATCGAGCCGCGCCACCTCGCTCGCGCTTTTCGCCTGTTCGATCTCCTCAAAACCGCGCCGGGCGTCGAGCGAAACGCGGTCGCGGAAGGCTGTCAGCTCCACGCGCAGGCGGGCGGCGTCCGTCTCGGCTTGCGAGGCGAGAGCGGCGGCGGCGGAGCCGGCGAAGACCGGTAGCTGCACGGAAACGCCGAGTTGGCCGTTATGCCGCTGAAAGGTGCGGAAGAAGTCCTCGTAGTTGTTGAACTTCGCGAAGAGTCCATATTGCGCGACCAGATCGACACGGGGATTGCGGGCGGCCTTTTGCGCGCGGACCTCCAGCATCTTGGCGTCTATCGCGGACTGGAGACGGCGCAACTCGGGGCTCGCCTGGATCGCGCGCTCGGCCGAAGCGGATGCGTCCGCCGGTAGCGTCGCCGTAGAAGGGCGGTCCTCAGCCGCCGGCCTGACGCTGTCGTCCGGCCCGAACCCGAGCAGGATGGCAAGCGTGCGCTCCGTGTGAACCAGGTCCGCGTCGATCCTCTCCTTCCGCCGTTTCGCCTGGGCGCGACTCAGCGCGGCCTTGCGCAATTCAAGAGGCAACTCCCGCCCTTCTTCGACCCGCGCACGGACGAAATCTTCGGCCTTTGACATCTGTCCCGCCTGAAGCGAGACCATCCGACTGGCTTTCAGGGCGCGTTCGGCGTCCAGATACAGGGAAGCGACGCGGTAAACGACTTCCTCTTTCTTCGCCTGCGAAGCGAGGCCCGCGCCGCGAATATTCTCCTTCGCCTGATCGACCAGTAGCCGCTGCTGCCGGTTGTAAATCGCCATACTCGCTTTGGCCTGGATCACGGACGGCGCCGCGCCTTCAATGCTCATGGGAAAGCCGCTGCTGTAGGCAAGTCCGCTGCCGACGGAGACGTGCGGACTGAACGGATCGCGCACGACGTTCACGGACGCGGAGGCCTTCAGCTCGTCGAGCCGGGCGAGCGCAAGGTCGGGGTTCTGTTTCCCGGCCAGCTCGACGGCCTGGCGCAACGTCAGCGTGTGAATCTCGCCCATCGCGGCGAGCGGAAGGAGGACGAGCGCCGGAACGACTAGAAAGGGCAATCGGGAGAGCTTGACCATGCTTTTAGTCTAAGCTTGCCCGGCTAAAGAATAATGAGCCGGGATGGATCGTCGTCTTCCGGTAAAGGATGCAGGTCCGCGCCGAACTGATGACTCAGGAAATCGAGAAAGGCGCGGCCGCGCGGGCGGCCGTTGTTTCGATCGATCTCAAGCCGTTGGAGGAAAGCCAGCATGGCGATCACGTCGGTGTCGCGGATCTTAGTGATCCCAAGGCGCTCCCGCTCCTTCTCCCGGTAGCCCTCAATGGCGATCTGAAGAGCGTGCGACAGGCGGGCGGCGGCCGGATTCTCCGGACGGGTTTCGTAGATCAGGCCGCTGGCCTCGGTGAGCCGGGTTCGGATCACCGCTTCGAGTGCGTCGCGGATATCGCCGTCCACGAACTTGAACATCGAGGCGGCACGGATTAGAGCCCGTCCGATCTCGAGCAGGAGCTCGGCCTGATTCCGAATCATCTCCTGCGTCACCGCTATTTCCTTGTGCGGGAACTTGTCCGGGTCCATTTCGCGAGGCTTCTCATGCAGGCGGGCTTCAATGAGATATTCGCAGCCGGACGGACAGTCGAGCGTATTCTCGCGAGCTTCTCCACAACACGGTGCGCAGATTTCGCCGCCAACAGCCGGACAACTACGGCGCGGCCGGCGGATTTCGCATATCTTGCAAGGCATTCAGTTCAGTATAGAACCGCCGCAGCCGAACCTGAGACGCAAGATACAATGAGATTTCATGCCGCGAACCGATCTTTTCTTAAAAATCGAACTGGAGCACGACGAGGACGAGTCGCCGGAGCGGCGGGGCCAGGAGATTTGCCGCCAGATCGCCAAGCTCTACGGCGTTCGGACGGCCGAGCTTTCGAGTTGCGTGACCAAGGCCGAGTGAGTGCGCCGGCAGAAACCATCGGTCATTCCCGCGATATAGTCGCAGACCACGCGGTGAGTGGCGCGCTCCGCCGCCAGTTCGGCATAAGGCTCCGGCAAGCGGTCCGGGTGGCGGAGGAAGTATTGGAACAGGTCCGCGATGATTGCGGTGGATCGCTCCCGTTCCTCAAGCAAAGGCGGCGACGAGTAGACTTTCTCGAAAAGAAACCTCTTCAACGCGGCGCTGGCCAATCTCGCCTCAGGCGTAAACGAGGCCAGGCGCACCGGGTGGGCGCGAACGGCCTCCACATCCCGGACCCCCGCTTCGGACACTAGTCTTACAGTTCCTTCAATCAACCCGCCCACCAGAAAATCGATCAGTTGGCGCAACGATTCGAGAAAACGCTCGCGGACCGTAGCGCCCGGAAACTGCGTCTCGACGGTCTCAAGAATGGCGGCGTAGGCTGGAACCGCGTCCGCGATCTCGACGGCCGTGAACAAACCGCAGGAGAATCCATCGTCGAGGTCACCCGCATTGTAGGCCGCCTCGTCGGCGAGATCGATGAGCTGGGCTTCAAGCGGCGGACGCAGCCCCGGAAGGTACTCCGCGAGCTCGGGCGGCCCGCCGGGCGCGAGGTCGGCCGAGTGCTTAACAATCCCCTCGCGCACTTCGAAGGTGAGATTCAAGCCTGGAAAGCGGGCGTAGCGCCGTTCGAAGGTCTCGACGATTCGCAGCGCATGAACGTTGTGCTCGAAGCCTTCGCCGAAGCGGCGCATCTGGCGATCAAGTTCCTCCTCCCCGGAATGCCCGAAAGGAGGGTGCCCCACGTCGTGGACCAGCGCCAGAGCTTCCGTGAGATCCTCGGCCAAGCCGAGGGCCGAGGCGACGGTCCTTGAAATCTGCGATACCTCGATGGTGTGCGTAAGGCGATTGCGAAAGTGGTCGGAAAGCCCCGGAGTAAAGACCTGCGTCTTGGCTTCGAGGCGGCGAAAAGCGCGCGCGTGGACGATACGGTCGCGGTCGCGCTGAAACTCGCCGCGGTAGGGATGAGACGGCTCGGGATAGCGCCGCCCCCGGCTTCGCTCCACCGGGAAACGAAGGCCGCGAAGCACCTACTTCGCCGACAGCTCTCCAAGAGCCGTAATGGCGTTCCGGCTGATGACGCTGCGCTCCTTGGCGAGCGGTTCGAGCAACTTCCTCGCTTCGTCCGGTTTCGATTTCGCAACGACCCTGGCTAAGGAAATCGTAGCCTGTTCCTTCGAAACCAGAATCGTCGGATGGTCGACCAGGCTCCGCAGAATTTTCTCCGCATCCGCGGCGCGCCCGGCGTTCGCCTGCAATTCGGCGAGCGAAAGCTGCGCAATCGACGCATACTCCTTGCCGCCGGAATCGGCCACTTCCTTGAGCATTTTCTCCGCTTCCGCCGTCCTACCCTGATCAAGCGTCAGCATCGCGAGGTAGTAACGCGCCGCAATGCCCTCCGTCGAGCCCGCATGCTTCGAGGCAACGTTTGTGAACAGCTTAAGCGCTTCCTTGTCGCGCGCGTCCTTGGTGGCGAAACTCGGCCCGCCGGACTGATCCGCGCCGACCGGTGTTTCAAGAACTTGAGCAGCCTCTCCCAGAGCCTGCATCCTCGCGGTTCGCTGACCCGACATGTACAGGTAGCCGCCGAGCGCGGCGACAACCACGGTGCCGCCAATGGCCGCGTAGCGAGCGATCTGGCCTTTGTGGTGAGCGACGTAGCCGACGGTGTGCTCGACTTCCATCGCGAAAAGGTCGGTTTTTAAATCTTTTCTGCTGATCTTCGCCACGAATACCTCGGAGTAGGGATGTTATTTCGATGATAACACGCCACGGCGGGCGAACACGCCCACGGAGGGCGCCCCTGGTTGAGAAGGCACGCCGGTCTCGACCGGCATCTTTTTGGACGCCGGCCGGCCGTTGGCTCAGTTGTAGGCGCGGATGGCGGTCGATTCTTCGTCGTGGACGTCGAAAACCGTGTACAACTTGGTAATCTGAAGAAGGTCCTTGACGCGTTTGGTCAAATTGAGCAGCTTGAGCTGTCCACCCTGGTTCGTTACGGTTGTAAAGCCCGAGACAAGCTCGCCGATACCGGAGCTGTCGATGTAAGAGACGTCGCCCAGGTTCAAGAGAATTTTCTTCTGCCCTTTGGAGATCAAGTCCCGCAACGCGTCACGCAGCGCGCTTGAACCTTCGCCAAGGGTGATACGGCCGGCGACATCGATTACGGTGATGTCACCCACTTGCCGATTCGTCAAATTAACGCTCACTCTAATTCCTCCTCTGCTATTAAGACATCAAGACATTAAGACTCTACCAAGCTCGCCCTTGTTCCGGCCACTTCGCAACGGTGCGGTTAGGTGGGCCGGCCGTTGCCCAGCACCTTCACGAGCGTAACTTCGGTGCCGTGAGGCTCCAGGCCCCTCACGCTGAACTCGTCCATGAATGCCCGGATTAAGAAAAGTCCCCGGCCGGACCCGCGCATCAGGTTTTCAGGGGCCAGGGGATCGGGGACATCTTCCAGCTTGAATCCCGCCCCTTCGTCGCCGATCGTCACGCGAAACCGGCAAGGCGACTGTAGCACCCTGAACCGGACCTTTTTCATCGGGCTGAACCCGTTCCCGTGCTTGACGGCGTTCACCAGGCACTCGCGCACGGCCAAACCGATTCCCATTAAGTCGTCTTCGCCGAATCCGGCGGTGCGGGCCAAATCGATAACGAGCAACTCGGCGCTGTCGACGCTCTCAAGCGTCGAATCCAATACCTGTTCTACCGTACAAACGTCACCGTTGGTGTCGGGGCCCATAGGTTCGCCGGCGCGCTAAATCGAATGGATCACGATATCGTATCGTGCGGGGAGAAGTCAAGCTGGAGTCTTGTCCAATACAAGATGAGCCTGAAGGAAAGGCTGTTTCCAATACAAGATGAGCCTGAAGGGGGAAGTTGAAGCATGCTGGGGTGTGATCATCAGGATGCGGAATGCGAAGAAGTTGAGCCAGGAGGAAATCCAGGCGTTTTT
>CAMDED010000239.1 GCA_945893365.1 Candidatus Sulfopaludibacter sp. SbA3
TCCTTGATCGGGTTGCACGCCTGCAGAGCCCCTCTCCGCTTCACCGACCGTACCAGAATAAAACGATTGCCTCAGCAGGGGAAAGGAATTATCATCGAACGGTACACAGTGTCTTAACTGTTTGTCTCACCAAACAGGGCAACCCCAAAAACTATCCTTCCCCACCTTTCAAGTGCCGCAAATAACGGATTTGTAATAAACTGCACACCACTTCAGCAGCGGGCTCCATTGATAAACAAGCCATTGATTATCAATCATATAAGAGAGTCTCCCTATCCTTGCATGGGGCTATTTCGACCGCGCCGCCGGAGCCTGGACCCGTTCAGCCTTCAACTTGAACCGCACCGTCATCTCGTCCTTGGTTCCAATCGCGAAACCAAGGGCGCTTGAAGGGGGTTTCAGACCGAAATCGGAGAGCTTCACCTTCGCCGCGCCTTCGTAGTCCTTGACGCCGATCGCGATGGGCCGCGTGACGTCTCGTATTGTGAGCGAGCCTTCCACTCCGCCGGGTACAACGCGCGTCGAAACAAACCTGATTTCAGGGTATTTCGCAGGCTCCAGAAGTCCGAACGCCGCTTTTTCAATATCCTTGATCTGGCCCGGTTTCACCCAATCGTCCTTGCATGTCAGGCTGCCTGTTTCCACGGTGAAGACCACCGACGAGTTTTCAATCTCGCCGCGGTAGCGCGAAAAGTGGAACACATGCTTCCGGCCCGCCCAGAGCTTCGTCTTCTCCACATCGAGTGCGAAGAAAGTCCCTTCCGTGGGCACGATGCGGAGCGATTCCGCGTCAGCCAGGTTGCCAAGAGGCAGCACGGCGAATAGCAGCGCCGGCACACGGTTCATTTCAATTTCAAACCCGCCCGATCCACCCACTGGCCATCGAGCATCGTGGCGTGAATCTTCCTTAAATTGCGGACGTCCTCAAGCGGATTCGCCGTCACCAGCAGCAGGTCCGCCTTCTTGCCCGCCTCGATCGTCCCCATCTCGCCGAGTTTCTTCAGCGCCAGCGCGCCCGTGCGCGTCGCCGCCACGATAACCTCCATCGGAGACATTCCGCTTTCGATCAGCAGCTCCATCTCGCGATGCGTCATGAGGCCCGGAAGATCGCTCGACGATCCCCCGTCCGACCCGACACCGATCGGCACGCCGCCCGCCGCAAACTGCCTGGTGTTGCGTTTGGCGCGATCGAACAACTCGCGCGCCGCGGCGGATCCCCTCTGGGCCTTCGCCTCCTCCCGGATCCCGGCAAGCGCCGCCGGCTCAAACGCGCGGGCCGCGTCGGGATCGTCCAGCCGCTCGGGATGCTCGGAATAGAGCCACCCCAGCTCCTGCCGGACCAGCGTGGGTGTGAAGGGAACCTGCAAGTCGCGAAGCCGCGAAATGAAGGCCGGATCCACGTTTTCGGTATCGCGCACCATATGCAGGAAACCAGCCGCGCCGTTCTGGACGAGGTGCATCGTGTCCGCGAGCGAATGGATATGCGCAGTGACGGGAATTGTGTGCTTCCGGGCTTCATCCAGAATGGCCTCGATCGCGGCGGGCTTGATCTTCGGCGCTTTGCCGCCCAGATCGTCCACCCAGATCTTGATGCCGTCCACCTGCTGCGCGGCGAGCTCCGTCACTTGAGTGCGCGCTTCTTCGGGCGTAGCAGGCTGCCGCGCGATATCGCCCACTTCCTGCGATGGATGCCCACCCGGGGCCGTGAATCCGCGGCCGCAGGTGAACAAGCGGGCTGTCGACAGGTTTCCGTCGCGCTGGTCTTTGCGAATCGCGAAACCGGCGTCGCGTTCGGTGCCGATACTGCGCACGGAGGTGATGCCGAAATAGAGGTACTGATTCAGGTTCGTTTCGACGCGGCCGCGGGTGTAATCCGCCGCGCGGAATCCAGGTCCGCCCGTGGTTCCGAGATGAACGTGGAGGTCGATCAGGCCGGGGAGCAGGAACTTCCCGCGGCCGTCGATCTTTTCCGAACCCGCGGGAATCGGCACGTTCGCGCGCGTGCCCACCGCGCGGATCTTCGACCCGGCAACCACCACCACGGAATCGGTGACCGGCGCGCCTCCCGTGCCATCGATCAGCACGGCGCCCACGATGGCTTTGACATTCGACTCTTCGGACGGTTTGCAGCCCGCGAGCCACACGATGGACAGACAGAGGCCGGACAGACAGAGGCCGGACCGTGGGAGCAGTGACAGGCGTTTCATAGATTAGACCAGTCGTATCATGGACAAGTTTACGGTGAACGTGCGGTTATCGGGCGGCGCGCTCCAGACAGGCGCGGCGCGCACGTCGATGCGGTATTCCGCGGCGTCCGGCAATTCCGCCTCGAAAATGAACAGGCCGGGACGCTCGATCGAGGTTCGACCCACACTCGCGCCATTGGCCCAGACTTCCACGGTCACCGGCTGCCCGAATTCAAAACTGCGTTCGTGAGCGTGGCCGCGGAGCCGCAAGCGGCGCCGGTCCGGCTTCACGCGCACGAGTTTCGCCGATGCCTTCGCGCCGATCCATCGATAGCGATTGCCGAAAACGCCTTCGAGCGCGTGGAAGCCCTCGATCAGACGCGCCTCATGCTCGGGCAGGCAGAAGTCGATGACGTCCGCGCGGTCGCCAGGGTATAGCTCGGCGCGCTCGGCGGAGGGCAGAACCGTATAGACGCCGCCTTCGTTGGGCGCTTTGTAGCCGCAGGCGCACTGCAAGACCTCTCGCGCGTCTCTGGCCAGGCTGCCGCCGCAATCGGGGCACCGGAGAAAGGTCTCGAAGCGGTCGATACTCGCAAATTCGGAGCATTCGCCGTGCTTCTTGCATACCGCGGCGAGCGTTCCCCCTAGCAGCCGGGCGGCGCGCCACGAAGAATGATAGGGGTCGAGCGCAATGGCCGCGCGTTTCACGACGCGCTCTCCCCATCCGCGCTCGGGCACGAACATTTCGTATTCGTTCGAAGCGAAGTGTTTCGTGATCAGCCGGTGCCAATCGCTCAGGTACATGCTGTGATTCTGATGGATGCCGAAATTCTCCTCTTGTTCGGCGCCGATCACGTCGAGCGCGATGTAGCCGAGCAGTCCCCAGTCGTAGAGCTTGCGTTCCCAGGGCTTCATGCGGTCGTAGTAAGGCGTCCGATAGAGGCGAAGCGAGAGCAGGCGGCGCAGCGGCTCTTCCGCGAAAAGAAAGACGCCGCCGGGCGCGAGCACTCTCTTCACTTCGAGGAAGACTTTCTCGATGTCCATGAACTGTGAGAGCATCTGGAACGCCATCACGAAGCGCAGGGAATTGTCCTGGAACGGTAGATTTGCGGCGTCGCCGGCGATGCGCACGGGCGAGCGGGATAGTCCCCAGCGATCCATGAGGACGCTGCCGTAGCGAAGCGCGTCGGAGGAGATGTCGAGCGCAAAGCCGTCGGCGCCGAACTCGTTCGAGAGCAGGTAGCTCGTGTGGCCGGCGTTGGCTCCGATTTCGAGGAACGGAGAGAGCGGGCTCATGAATCCAAGGTGATTGCGGATGAGCGCGCCGCGGCGCTCATTCTCCTCGGCGTAGACGGCGATGGCGCGTTCGGGCTCACCGAGCGAGGCGAAGTTATGGAATTCCACTTCGGCGCGCTTGACGGAAAAGGATTGGGCTTCCAAGACCTACATGATAGCTTGAAGGGCAGCCTCTCGCGCCTCGATCGGCAAGCTGGATACTACCGGCGACGGAATTGCGCGAAGCGCGCCAACTCAATCGCCGTCTCGTCGCGCGTCTGCCTGGCCCAGGTTTCAAGTTGGCTCGCGAGATCCGCAACCAGCTCCGGCTGCTTCGAGTAAAGGTTCGCGGATTCCCCAGGGTCGGCTTCCATGTCGTACAACTCACCTGGCCGGAACTCCGGGCGCAGGTCGTATTTCCTCAGGATCAGTTTGTGGCGCGCGGTGCGAATCGCGCGCTCGTCGAACAGCGAGCCGTCGATCGCCCGCTGCGGTATGTTCTGCAGAATCACGGGCTGCCCCCATGCATCGCTCCCGGCGACGGTTTGCAGCAGACTGGCGGCGTGCAGGTCGGGCGCGAAACTGTCGGTGAGCAACCCCAGGCCGCGGGAGACGCCGCAAGCATCGAGGATGGTCGGCGCGACCGACGCCAGATCGACCCCCGAGCGCCATACCTTTCCCTTCGGCATCCGCGCCGGATAGCGCACGATGAGCGGGACGCGAGCCACCTCCTCATAGGACATTGCAATACTCTCCGCGGAACCCGGCCGGTCGATCCACGTCCGCCCATGGTCCGCCGTGAAGAGGATCAGCGTATTGTCCAGAAGGTTTTTCCTGCGAAGCGTTTCAAGTATCCGGCCCGTGTTCCAGTCCAGGTTGCCGACGGTGGCGTGGTAATCGGCGTGTTCCTGCCCGGCAAACTTGGTAGCCCACTCCTTCGGCGGATCGAGCGGCTCGTGCGGCGCGTAGTAGGACTGGTACAGGAACCACGGGCGGCCGGCATTCGCCTCGATGAAACGGATGCCTTCATCGGTCTCGACGTCCGGACGGTAGGCCGAGCGGTGCGGCTCACCCACCCAGTGACGCAGTTGGGAGTTGAACGCCTTGAACGTGTCGAAGAAGCCCGGATTCGCGGGCCCGAGGTGCCACTTCCCGACGCAGCCTGTGGCGTATCCGGCATTGTTCAGGTGGTAGACGAAGTTATCCCAAAGCCGGAAGCGCGGATCGCGGAACGGGTCGGCGATAGGCTCGGGGAAATTCGTATTGACGCGCCCCGTGGCCATCGGATACACGTTCCGGCGCACCCCGTGAGCGTGCGGATAGAGCCCCGTGAGCATGGAAGCGCGCGCCGGTCCGCAAAGAGCCTGCGGCGTGTAGGCCCGCTCGAAGCGAACGCCCGAGGCCGCAAGTTGGTCGAGGTTCGGGGTTTGAGCTTCCGCCCGGCCGTAGCAGCCGAGGGCGTCGGCGCGGCATTTATCGTAGATCAGGAGAAGCACGTTCGGCGAGCTCTGGGATTGCGAGCGGGCTTCCGCCGCGGCGGCGAGTGATGCGAGGAAATGACGGCGTTGCATAACGTCTCCGCGCCCCGCCCCTACGCCGCCTCGCCCGTTTTCACCAGTTGTTTGCCGGTGTTCCGCCCCTGCAGCATCCCGATGAACGCCGCCGGCGCATTCTCCAGCCCGGCGGCGATGTCTTCCCTGTACTTGAGCTTCCCCTCTTTAAGCCACGCGGCCATCCGGCGGAGGCCTTCCGCGTACTTTGCGGCGAACTGCATCACAAGGAACCCTTCGACCTTCGCCTGACGCATCAGGATCTGCGTCAGCCAGCGCGGCCCCGTCTCCGGCTTCTCCAGATTGTATTGAGAGATCTGGCCGCACACCGCCACTCGCGCGCCCGTGTTCATCAGCCGGAAGACCGCGTCTGAAATCGCGCCGCCGACGTTGTCGAAGTAGACGTCCACGCCGTTCGGGCACAGTTGCTTCAGCTTCGCGTCATAGTCTGCCGTTGCCTTGTAGTCGAACGCCCCGTCGAACCCAAGTTCTCCCGTGATGTAATCGCATTTCGACTGCCCGCCGGCGATGCCGATTGCGCGGCAACCCTGGATCTTCGCAATCTGCCCCACAAGCGACCCGACCGCGCCGGCCGCTCCCGACACCACCACCGTCTCGCCCGCCTTTGGACCGCAAATGTCCAGGAGCCCGAAATAGGCCGTAAGACCGGGCATGCCGAGGATTCCGAGCGCGGTCGTGAGGGGACCAGGCGCCGGGTTCACCTTTCGCAGGTCCTTGGCGGGGAGGGCCGCGTAGTCCTGCCATCCGAGCATGCCCACCGCGAAGTCTCCCTTCACAACCGCCGGGCTCCGCGATTCCTCCACCACGCCTACCGCCGCGCCAACCATCACTGCGCCTAACGCTACCGGGTCCGCGTAGCCGCGCGCTTCGTTCATTCGCCCGCGCATGTAGGGGTCGACCGACAGGTAAAGCGACCGCACCAGAACTTCGCCTTCCCCAGGCGAGGGAAGCGGGGACTCGATCATCCGAAAATCGGATTCCTTCGGCATGCCGGTGGGACGCGCCGCGAGTGTGATCTGCCGATTGAGGGTTACCATACATGGAGAACTGTAACACGGCGATGCCTGAATTCGATTGGCGGCACTTGGACTGGCAAGCTCTGGCGAAGATCGCGTTTGCGTACGCGCTCTCGCTTCCTATTGGATGGGACCGCGAGCGAGCCACGCACGGCGCGGGCATCCGGACGTTTCCCCTCGTCGCCGCGTCTAGCTGCGCCTTCGTTCTGATCGCCGTGAGAGCTCTCGGTCCCTCGGCGGGCGGCCACGCGAACGTGATTCAGGGCCTGTTGACGGGTATCGGATTCCTCGGCGCGGGCGCAATCATGAGGACGGGCAGCAGCGTCCACGGTACCGCGACCGCGGCAAGCATCTGGAGCGTGAGCGCGCTCGGAGCGGCGGTCGGCTACGGCGCGTTCGAGATTGCCGTGTTCCTTGCGGTCGTGAACTTCGCCACGCTACGATGGCTCTTGGAAGTGAAGAGACAACTCGAAAAGGAACCGGGCAGCGGCGAATGAAGGTTGCGGTCACGTTTGGAAAAAAGATGCCGGAACCGTACCTGGCGGCTGTTCGTAAGGCGGGATTGGAACCCGTTGCGATCAGCCCGGACGACGGTGTGAAGTCGCTCGACGGCATCGGCGGTCTGCTGCTGAGCGGCGGCACGGATGTCGATCCCAGGCAGTACGGCCAGACCCGCGGCGCCGAGACTGATAAACCCGATCCGCGGCGGGACGCCATGGAACGGCAACTTCTGAAACAGGCGCTCCGTGCGGACATCCCCGTCCTCGCCATCTGCCGAGGCATGCAACTGTTCAACGTGACCATGGGCGGCACGCTGGTGCAGCATCTCGACCCGGCGGCGGGGCACCGGGTCTTGTCTCGCGAAGACCCTTCGAAGCCGGCGCACGCGGTCGAAGTGCAACCCGGCACGCGCCTCGGTGGAATCGTCGGTGAAGGTCCGCTACAGGTGAATTCGAGGCACCATCAGGCGCTCGACAAGCTAGGCAACGGGCTCGCCGTGAGCGCGCGCTCGGCCGATGGCGTCGTCGAGGCGTTCGAGAAACCGGACCAGAAATTCGCCGTCGCCGTCCAGTGGCATCCGGAAGACTGCGTCGAGAGCGGCGGCGCGCAGATGAAGCTGTTCGAAGCCTTCGCGGACGCGGTGCGCCGTTAGCATTTGGAATGAAACACCGTTTGCAATTGGCAGCCGGCAGCCGACAGCCGGTGGGGCGGGTGATCGTCTTTCGTCGCCTGTTGGGGAGGGCCTACGGCCCGCGAAATTTCATGAAAAACGTGCAGAATAGGAAAGGCGGTGCGGCGAGGTTGTGGAAGGCAGTGGAGAAGTCGAGACTGATCGCCTGTTTGATCCGGAGCACGCGCGCTT